>JADZBN010000082.1 GCA_020852075.1 Bacteroidia bacterium | reverse complement strand
TTTGGTGCCATCCTCAAACCCAAAATGGAAGACGGTTCCGAGTGGAAGGTGAACACCTATTTTGCCGCAGCACCCGAACTGGTTCTGGGTTTTGATGCCGTGCGTTTCCGCAGCTTTGATATCTGCATGCATCTATCAGCACTCGTGGCACAGCCCGAACTTATGGCAGAAGGCCCTGCTGACAAGTTCCGTGTCGGACTCGCACAAATGGGTATGGCCAGAATGACCATTACTTTTTCCGTCAACTCGGACGGATATAAAATGTTCAGCCTGCCCTATCATAGCAATCACGAGGCATTGCTGGGAATTACCGGGGCCCTTATGTACGGATTGAACACCGAAACTACGCAGGCTGCCAGGGACACACTGGGTATTACAGCCATTCATGGAGAAGAATTTACCAAAGCATTGGGCGTGTATTTTGGCTGGAACTGGCGACTGGGTAATTCAGGCTGGGTTCTCGGACTCAGCGGATCCCTGATGTGGTCTCTTGAAAAGAAAAAACTTTTCTCCATAGAAACCGGCGAAAATTCCAATTACGAAAGCGGATCCATTGAGATGGCCCCTCGATTGTTCTCTGCAGGCCTGGGCTATCATTTTTGATCCTGTACCTCTTCGACCGGGAAATACCGGTGTTGCAGGTTGAATTTCCCCGTGCAGATTTTTTCACATTCTGTTTTGCTACCTTTGATTTATGACTGATCCTCTGAAGCGTATTGCCATTCTCGGTTCAACCGGATCTATCGGCACTCAGACACTGGAGGTAATCCGCAACCAGAAGGATACTTTTTCAGTTGAGGTACTCACCTCATTCAATAATGCTGCATTACTGGCCAAACAGGTCAGGGAGTTTTCTCCAAACGTGGTCGTTATCGGCGATGAATCGAAACTGGATATGCTCCGGAGGGAATTGTCTTCACTTCCTGTAAAAATCTTTGCCGGGGAGGAAGCCCTGTCCCAGGTAGTGCAGATGAACGAAATTGATATCGTACTCACCGCACTGGTCGGTTATGCCGGACTAAAGCCCACACTCTCTGCCATTCGTGCAGGCAAACACATTGCCCTGGCAAACAAGGAAACGCTCGTGGTCGCAGGGGAGCTTGTTACCGGACTTGCGAGAAAACATTCCGTAAACATATATCCGGTTGACTCGGAACATTCTGCGATTTTCCAGTGTATGGCGGGTGAATGGAATAATCCGATTGAGAAAATTTACCTCACCGCCTCAGGCGGCCCCTTCAGAGGGAAAGACCGGAATTTTCTTTCATCCGTTAAAAAGGAACAGGCATTAAAGCATCCCAACTGGGATATGGGGGCAAAGATCACGGTGGATTCGGCAACACTGATGAACAAGGGCCTGGAAATGATAGAAGCCCGGTGGCTCTTTGGCCTCCGGCCCGAACAAATAGACGTCATTGTTCATCCCCAAAGTATTGTACACAGTCTGGTTCAGTATGAGGATGGAAGTCTGAAAGCACAAATGGGATTGCCGGATATGAAACTTCCCATTCAGTATGCACTGGGATATCCCAAAAGGCTGAAAAATTCGTTTACCCGGTTCGATTTTCTGAAATACCCTTCGCTCACCTTCGAAAAGGCTGACACAGATACATTCCGCAATCTCGTGCTGGCAACCGAAGCCTTACAAAAAGGCGGCAATTTGCCCTGTATTATCAATGCAGCCAATGAGGTGGCGGTAGAAGCATTCCTGAAAGATCAGACGGGATTCCTGCAAATGAGCGATATCATCGAATACTGTATGATGAAAATCCCCTGGATGGAACACCCAACCTATGATGACTATGTGGAAACCGACCGGGAAACACGAAAGCTTGCGGCTTCACGACTATCATCTTTCAGACCGGTTAGCGTGACCTGAATCCGGTAAAGATTTCTGTTACAGTTTTCGATCAATAATTTATTTTACTCCTGTGATACGATGAAACTGCGTGTATTCCTGTATCTGTTCTGCATGTGTTTACATTCTGACAGAATGCTGGCAACAACCTGGCAGGTAGGTCCCGCCAGAACTTACACGCTGCCCTCCCAGGTATCTACCCTTGTTCAAAACGGCGATACCGTTGAAATTGATGCAGCACTGTATCCTTCGGACGTTGCCCGTTGGGATGCCGCCAACCTGTATCTGAAAGGTGCGGGAGGATTTGCTCATCTGGAAGCCAACGGCCTGAGCTACGGCGGTAAAGCCATCTGGGTGATAGCCGGGGCAAATGTGACGGTGGAAAATATCGAGTTCTCAGGCTGTACAAGCCCGGACCACAACGGTGCCGGTATCCGTATGGAATCCACTCCGCTCTACGTAAGGCATTGCCGTTTTCATGACAACGAAAACGGAATTCTCACCGGAAACGACCCTGGAAAAATTGTTGTGGAATTTTCCGAGTTTGACCACAATGGTTATCCCAACGGACTGGCACACAATTTATATGTAGGGCATCTTGATACGCTGGAATTCAGATTTAATTACTCCCATCGTAGCATTGTCGGACATGAACTGAAAAGCCGGGCGACATTTAATCTGATTGAATACAACCGCATCAGTAATGAGCAGACCGGTTCTGCAA
>JADZBN010000081.1 GCA_020852075.1 Bacteroidia bacterium | reverse complement strand
ACCTGGTATTCCTGGGTTTTGTTTCACTGTTTATTATCGGATACCTGGTACACATCGGTGTGATCCGGGATTCACCCAAAAACCGGAGAGGAATATACACACTGATTTCAGGCATCATCTTAAACGAACTCGCCCTGATGATCCAGGGATTTGCTGCCATGGGATATGTTGTAATTCCCTATATCAACGAGAGTCTTTTCATCATTTCATTTGCGATGTTTGCTGCGTTGGCAGTAGTAGCCTGGCCCGACCGGCTGGAATTCCAAAAAAGCCCTGTATAACCGGGCGATAACGCCTTTGTTGATTTCCCGGAAATTAAATGAGTCGGGGTGAGTGGATTCGAACCACCGACCTCCACGTCCCGAACGTGGCGCGCTAACCGGGCTACGCTACACCCCGAATTCCCCATAGTTGGGGCTTGCAAAGATGAAAAAAATCCACAAAACCAGATCTTGTTGTTTTAAAAACTGTTGATTTTGTAAATTTGTGTTCCTTACCGGGGCTGCCAGGAATTGACAGCTGGTGAAATTGACAGGTAAGCATGCCGAGCGTCGGGGACAAGTCTCGTAAATCACGGTTCTCACTGCCTAAATGGCAACACTTCTTACGCGTTAGCCGCTTAATCAGACAGATTAACCCGCTGACTACTTCCTGGAAACCTGCTCACCCGTTTCCTATACGGAAGTATCGTATGGTGAGTGCTTTGCAGTAATGTTCCGGTGCTGCAACTACAGACTTACGAAACTACGTGTACCGGTGGCGTGTGTTTAGCAGCCGGTATGCCGACAAGAAAATAACACTAAGCATGTAGAAAGCTTGCTGATTGCCTGTCTGGACGTGGGTTCAAATCCCACCAGCTCCACAAAAAATCCGTCCGTTCCGGGCGGATTTTTTTTACCTCTTACATACGCACCAGTTTCAGTTCATCACCCGCCTCGTTCTTCAGCAGGTATACACCGCTGCCCAGTCCGGAAATATTGATCCGGTCCGTATTACGGGATTCCAGAACCAGCCTTCCGTCCATGGTATAGAAATACACGTGATCCGGGCGGGAAAGCCTCAGGAGACTACCCGTGGCCGGTACCGGATACGCGTTCAGACCGGTTACGACAATGCGCGGGTCCCATTGAAATACTGCAGTATGGGTTTCATCTCCCTGAAGGTTGACATCCACCACTGCATTGGTGTCACCGTTTTCCTGCCAGTACATAAACCGGTAACCCGCGTAAGGATGTGCAGTGAGTCTAACAGGCAAATTCTTAAAATAGGTTCCCGTCCAGGGATAGACAGCCGCACTCACACCGGCGAGCGTGGGCCTGACTGAAATGGTATTGATGGTGATATAACCCTTTAACGGGTCATTTACATTCAGTGTGATATGAGTGGTATCATCCAGGTTCAGTTGTTGCCGGATATGACTGAACTGGTACCCGGGCCGTTGCAGCGTAAAGTCTTTCAGCCTGTCCATGCCCGTATGCCATCCTGCCATATCCTGCGGCCTTGTCCAACGGTCTATGTGTTCCTGCATTTCAGGCTGAAGCAGTTGTTCCATGGCATCGGTCCTGTCCCAAAGGTATTGGGCACTAAAGGCAGAGTTCAAAACATCCGCAAAGCGGTTTGCAAACCGTGACGCAAATTCGGGAACACGAACCAGATGATTTAACAGCGAATCCCCCACTTCCACCAGCATCCAGGCGAAATTATCCTGGTAAGGATCAATAAATCCTGCATCAAAATCATTCGCAACAAACCGCCACTTCCCGTCGTGAGGGGGCGATACAAAAGGACCCGGATGACCATTCCGTACCTTCCAGTAGGTCATGTTATGATCCGTATTGGACTTATTTGAATATATCGTGGCAATCCAGTAGTCCATAAAATTATCCATATCCAGCATGGAGCACAGCGAATCATAATTTGCCGGTATGGTCAGGTCTGTGTTCCAGACAAAATCCCGGAGCCTCAGAAATTCCTGCTGATCGGTTTCATTGCCTTCTATCACATGATACGGGCCATCCAGGTTATTTTCCATCAGGATCAGGCTGTCCTCGTCCACACCATAGGTATATTTCAATCCTTTCCCGTCTATGAGTTCACGAATGGGATGGATGCCCCAGTATTCTCCGTCCAGAAACAATATGCTCATGGAACAGGCCTGGTACTGAAGATTCAGGTTGTTGAAGAATGACTGCATCAGTGCATCGCGGCACATGGTATTCTCCGGACCTCCCCATTCATTCCCGTTGTTACGGAGAATGAACCGTTTGTATTGTTGTTGTATGACAGCATTACCGGGAGCTACAGAAGAAGGAAACAGCGGATAATCGAATTTATTATTATCATCGTATTCGCTGCGAGCATAAATGGTCAGCGCCTTCTGTCCCAGGCTCCGGATCCATTCACCGCGTATGCGAAGGCCTACATTCTGAGAAAAGCACAATTGTCCGTTGGCATCAAAATACTCGATATGGGCGGGCTTTTCCGATGACCTGCCTTTTCTTTCATAATTCCCGGTAAAAGAATAGCCTGTGAAATCGGTGCCGGGTATATAGATACCGTTATAATAGTCAAAAAGATTTTCCGGATCCGTGGATAGGGAAACCACGGGCAGGGTGTACCTGCCGTTCTGCATCTGGGGATGAATAAAATAGGACGCCGTTTCGACCGGGCCCAGACCCTGGCCGGAGTGGTACACCCTTGCTTTTACCACATGGCCTTTAAATACAGAACCTGTAGGGGGATTCCAGTATGCCTGGTTGGGGCCAATCTGGGAAACCGGAGCCGTACGTATGTAGGACCATGGCTGGTGGGGAATGCTTCCGCCCTGAATATCCTGCTCAGGCTGTCCCGCCGGCACTGAATCCACGTTCAGTGAAATGGGAGCCGAGAAGACCGGAGAGCGGTCGGTGGGGTCAGAACCGTCGAGGGTATAATATACGATATCACCGGGTGAGGAACTGATGGTAAGCAATTGAGGTGAATTGTAGAATCCGGGAGCAAGAGAAAAGATGGGGCTGGCTGCAGCCTGGCCGGTAGGCTGGATGGCAAAATCCATATAATTTTCAGTATAAACTGCAGGGTTCTGTTCGGAAACAAGGCGGATCCGGCAGCGAGAGGAATAGATATCCGGAACATTCCATACATACTGCAACTGAGAAGCATCCACACCCGTCGCCACGGTAGTCCAGGAATTTCCTGAGTCATCCGAGAACAAAATCCTGATGGTAGAAACCGTGGAATCTGAAGACCAATAAATGTCGGTGGATTCACCGCCATTGAGGATTGATGCCGGATTCGGTACACCGAGGTGAAACCCGAGGTTGTTCCGGAAGGGACATCCGGGAGTGCTGTGTGGCCCAAGATCCAGTCCGTTCATATCCGCACCGGTGCAGGGCGAAATATCAGGAAAACGGAAATCGTGTCTGGCAGGGTTCAAAAACAAGGGATCCTGGCTGATGATATTCCGCGAAGGATCTGGCATCAGCCCCCCGATATCGCTGAAGCGATACTGGACGGTGGCGGTATTGTTGAGAAAAAAAGGCGAGCCGTTCATCCAGGATATGGAATTAAAAAAATAACCATGTCCGCCACCCAGGCCGCTATTTTTTTCCACCAGTTCCATACCGTAATCATTGTTGTACATGATGCAATTAAAGACCCTGGCGAAGGAGTTATCTTTCACTGCTACTCCCGCACCGCACTGCATGAAAACCGAATTGCTGATCTCCACGTCCTGTGCGCCCTCGCCGACTGAGGTGCCTTTATCCGAAATGCCATAGACCAGGACCTGGTTCACCTCGCCCATGGAACCCGGGCCGGTGAAATTCACCTTCCCGAAGTCAATGGCATCAATATTAAAGCCGCGGCCATACCTGAGCGTGGTACGTCTGATCGCGCTGCCCTGCGGGCTGTTATCCATGTCTATACCATCACCGATCATAAATTGAAGAAAAGAATCTTCAACTACCGAAGGTGTTCTTACAAGGTTGATCTCATAGTAATTACTGACACTGCATCGGCTGATAGTAACTGATGCAGCATCCTCAGAATAAATTATGGCATTGTCCCCCTGGTAATAATCATGAAAATAAGAATCCTCAAAAATGCCTGAAGCTCCGCCCATCACACGGAACTGTCCGGCAATGGAATTGACAAAATGTACTCTCAGCGTGGCATTGGTTCCCACCACTTCCACCTTCCCCCAGTTTTTCCCATGCTCCGTGCAGTACATTTCAATCGGTTGTACATCGGTTCCGTTGAAGGAAATGGTGGTGCTGTTACCAGCCCTGATTATGGCTCCGGGTTCAAACATTACCGCTGTACCTTCCAGAAAGGTCAGGCTGACCCCTGTATTTACAGACACTAATCCAACAATTCTTACTTTGCCGCTGAGCGTCTGGCTGTTGTTGATATTCCCGCTAAGGACTGCATCGGCCAGGAGCGAACCACTTGATCCCAGTAGGATTACAGACAGGATGAACCTGAGGTACCTTGTTGTTTTCATAGAATGCAGAAAATGGAATTTGCCTTAGGATACGTTGAAATGGATGTCCAAAGGCAAATTACAAAATCCCCCTAATTCAAAAAATAATTTTCTTTATTATTGCATTATAAATAATTGGAATACAATATATTAAATTCGGAAATCTAAACCAATATCAAAAGCAGTATTAACCGAAAAAAATTCAAAGGACGAACTACTTTCTGTCCCGGAGATACTCCTGAAACAGTGCATATTCAGGTCTGAGGAGAATACTGATTTTTTCTTTTCCTGAAATATCCCGCAGGGCTCCGGGAAGTTCCGGTTCTGTTTGAAGGGTTTCCGCAACCACCTCAAGGAATTTCGCCGGATGGGCTGTTTCCAGCACAATACCCTGGCAGCCGGGATACAGGGCATTGTACTTTTCCCATCCGAGCCATCCCACCGCTCCGTGCGGATCGAGCATGTAATGAAGGTCCCTGAATACCCACCGCATGGCATTCCGTGTTTGTTCATCATCAAAGGAGAAGGCCATTACCTCGCGGCGCAACGCATGAATATCGTTGCCGGAAAGATCGTCCATTCTTGCCAGGTTAGAAGGACTGCCAACGTCCATGGCATTGGAGATGGTGGTTCGCGTTTTTACCGGTTGAAATTTTCCGCTGCTCAGGTACAAGGGAAAAGCATCGTTTTTATTGGTGGCTGCTACAAAGACAGAAACGGGAAGGCCCATCCGGCGGGCAAAAAGTCCGGCAGTAAGATTCCCAAAGTTCCCGCTGGGAACGGAAATCACGAGTGGCTTTTTCTTATCCTGCACCTGACGGCCGGCCTCCAGGTAATAGATGGACTGTGGAATCAACCGGGCGATGTTGATGCTGTTGGCTGAACTGAGCCGGTACTTTTCGCGCAACGATAGATCCAGAAATGCCCGTTTTACCAATGACTGGCAGTCGTCGAAACTTCCGCTGATTTCGAGTGCAGTAATATTTTGCCCATGGGTAGTAAGCTGCTTTTCCTGTAAGGGGCTAACTTTCCCGGAGGGATATAAAATGATGACCTCTATACCTTCCACGCCGAAAAAACCATCCGCCACAGCACTGCCGGTATCCCCGGAAGTTGCCACCAGGATGGTCAGTTTCCGGGTTTCATCCCGGTTGAGCCAGGACATGACTCTTGCCATGAAGCGTGCGCCTACGTCCTTGAAGGCAAGTGTCGGACCGTGGAAGAGTTCAAGAACACTTGTATCATCATTTAGCTTTACCAGCGGAATGGGAAAATTCAGTGACTCTCTGGCAATTTTCAGGATCTCCTCTTCAGGCACGTCTCCTGTAAGGAATGCGCGGCTGACCTCGCAGGCAATCGTTGTGAGGTCTGATTTTTCCATTCCAGAAAAGAAAGAACAGGGCAACCGGGGAATGTATTCGGGCATAAAAAGTCCGTTATCCTCGGGAAGACTTTTAAGCACCGCTTCCTTCAGGGAATACAATACAACAGGATTCTTTGTGGAGTAATACCGCATTTTTACCGCTGGGTAATTTTTTTTACACCGGTCCTGTTCACCGGAGAAATGAATACATCGCAGGAGATGCCTACTTTCCTGTACACTGCTTTCATTGCCTTTCCTGCACGTTCCGCATGTTTACTTCCGGCTGCCATGGCAAAGGCAGAGGGGCCTGATCCGCTGATGCTGCATGCCACCGCCCCGTTGAGCAGTGCAGCAGTTTTTGCCTCATAAAAATACGGAATAAGTGGTGCTCTGGCAGGTTCCGCGATCTGATCCTCCATGGCTCTTCCCAGCATTTCAATATCACCATCATAGAGCGCGGCCACAAATGCCGCGGTATTGGCCCATTGCTTCACGGCTTTCTTCAGGGGAACTTCCCCGGGGAGGACGGCTCGTGCATCGCGTGTCATTACTTCGGTATGCGGGTGTACCACCGCGAAGTAAAGACCGCCGGGTACAGGAAGAGAAATAATATCGGGCGGGTTGCAGGATCTTACCAGGACAATGCCGCCGAGAAGGCAGGGTGCCGCATTGTCGGCATGTGCCGTACCACATGCCATACGTTCACCTTCCATGGCAAACGGGATCAGTTCCTTTCTGGTAAAGGGCCGCTTCAGCAATTCATTTGCCCCGAAAACACCTGCGGCAGCACTTGCGGCACTGGAGCCAAGTCCGCTTCCGAGGGGCATTTTCTTATGAAGGATAATATCAAATCCCTGAATGATACCCAGGTGCCGGAGCATGGCAAGTACGGATACACTGACCGTATTTTTCTCAACATCCCGTGACAGTTTTCCCTTGTCTCCGGTAATGCGGACAATGCGTGTTTTACCCAGCGTATTGGTATTTATTTCCACGATATCTCCCGGTTCCCGGATCGCGAGACCGAAGATGTCAAAGCCGCTTCCAAGATTGGCTATGGTGGCAGGGGCGTGTACAAACATAACGGAATCAGATTAGTACAGGCTGGCGCTCATGACAGGGATGGAACAACCCTTTGTGTACCGGTTTTTTGAAACGGCGCTTCCTCATACGTACAAGTCAGATTTCAAAATATTTCGAGAGACTAATGATTTCCGCAAAAACTCCGGCGGCGGTTACTGCTGCGCCCGCACCGGGCCCTTTGACCACCAGAGGTCTGTCATGATACCTTTCGGTGGTAAATGAAATGATATTATCACTTCCCGACAGGTTGTAAAAAGGATGCTGCATTCCGACAGCAGTGAGGCGGATGGTTGCCTTCTTTTTTTCAAGACGGGCGATATACCGGAGGACCATGCCATTCTTTTCCGCTTCCTCTCTTCGCCTGCTGAATACATCGTCGTTTTTTTCCAGTACGTTGAAAAATGCTGATACATCCTTTGCCTTCATACAGGCCGTTGGAAGAATTTTTTCAATGTCAATATCGGCAAGTTCAATTTCCATCCCTGTCTCCCGTGCAAGGATCAGCAGTTTGCGTGCCACGTCCCGGCCACTGAGATCCACCCTTGGATCGGGTTCCGTGTAACCCCGGCGCTGAGCCTCTTTTACAATTTCACAGAATCTGTCACCCCGACCATAGGTATTGAATATAAATGAAAGCGTACCGGAAAGTACCGCTTCTATCTTCAGGATCCTGTCACCGCTGGTCAGCAGATCGGTCAGTGTATTGATTACGGGAAGCCCCGCACCTACATTGGTTTCGTAAAGGAGCCTGACGTTATGCTTTGATGCCAGGGCTCTCAGCTTTTTATACCGGGACATCCTCCCCGAATTGGCTATTTTGTTGGGTGTGACTATGGAAATGCTTGCACCCAGGATTTCGTCATATTGTTCCACTACGTCTTCGCTGGAGGTACAATCCACAAATACACTCTGCGGTAAATTGAGCGCATTCATGGTTTTTACAAAAGCAGCTATATCCATTTTCCCGGCGGATGCAGAAAGCAACTCCGCGAACCTGTTAAGGGGAATTCCCTCCTCGTTAAAAATCATCTTACGGCTATTGGCAATGCCTGCAACACTGATTTCCAGGGAACGCGCTGACCGAAGGTATGGGTTATGGCTTGCAATCTGACCCAGCAATGTTTTTCCAATAAGGCCTGTGCCTACCAGAAAAACATTCAGGGTTTTTACGTCAGACAGGAAGAATGCCTGGTGCAGGGTATTCAGTGCCTTGTTCAGTTCGGATGCATGGATGACAACGGAAATATTCCGTTCTGACGAACCCTGTGCGGTTGCCACCACACTGATACCGTTTTTCCCCAGGGACTGAAAAAGTCTTCCGGAGGTTCCCGGTGTATTTTTCATATTTTCTCCAATCACCGCCACTATGGAAAGGCCCCTTTCGACCCGTACCTTTTCGATCATGCCGGCGTGGATTTCAAGGCTGAAGGTATCGTCAATGGCTTTTTGTGCCCGGTTTGCGTCACCCGGCTTGACAGCAAAGCTGATGGTATGCTCGGAAGATCCCTGGGTGATAAGAATCACATTCACCTGTTTCGCGGAAAGTGCAGTGAACAATCTTGCAGAGATACCTGCCACTCCCACCATACCGCTTCCCTGAAGTGTCAGCAGTGCTATGTCATCAATGGATGAAATTCCTTTTACGAGGTATCCGTTTTTATCAGACCTGGAAGATATTTTAGTCCCGGCATGGGCAGGATGAAACGAGTTTTTGATGAGCAGCGGAATTCCTTTGTCCAGTGCAGGCTGAATAGTCGGTGGATGAATGACCTTCGCACCGAAATGGGACAGCTCCATGGCCTCTTCGTAAGTCATGGCCGGAACGGAGAAAGCCTTCCTGACTTTTCGCGGATCGGCCGTCATCACCCCGTCCACATCCGTCCAAATCTGAATTTCTGCTGCATCGAGCGCCGCGCCGATGATAGCGGCGGTATAATCCGATCCTCCCCTGCCCAGTGTGGTCATCTCTCCCTGCGGGGTGGATGAAATAAAACCCGTGACAACCTGTACTCCTGTATGGGTACGGAAATGATGCCGGATGTTCCTGTTGGTTTCTGTGAAGTCTACACGGGCATTGCCGAACTGCTCGTCTGTAACAATCACTTTTCTTGCATCAAGAAAAACGGATTTTATTTTTTTCAGGTTGAAATATCGGGTAATGATTGCTGCGGAAAGAAGTTCGCCATGACCGCTGATAAAATCAAGGGTACGCGGGGAAAGTTCCCTCACCAGGAAAACTCCGTGAAGTATATCCTCTAAAGCACTGAAAGCTTCTGCGGTAATTTTATTCAGTTCGGGTTTGCGCGCCATGCCAAGTTCCTGAATGGTGGTCCGGTGCCGCTGGTTGATACGCCGTAACAGTTCCCTGTATCCCGTATCGCCGGCGGCGGCCATTTGACTCATTCGGATGAGGTCATCGGTAACACCTCCAAAAGCCGAAAACACCACGGCAAGCCGGTCTTTCTTCCGAAGACCTGAAACAATCCGTGCGACACCCTCTATCCTTTTTGATGAGGAAACGGAAGTACCGCCAAACTTCACAACAATCATAAAAGTGTGTACAGAAATTTTCCTGTGGGATACGCCAAAAAGGGTAAAAAGTTCAGCCCCTGTTACTGATCCAACCAGTTCTTAATCATTATTTTGCCATATTCTGTAAGAACCGACTCCGGATGAAACTGCAGGCCCCATACGGGTTTTCCGATATGCCTGATGGCCATGATATTACCCTCCTCATCAAGGGCCGTCGTCCGGAGGGAATCCGGAAGATTTTCGGGATTGACGGTCCAACTATGGTAGCGACCGGTAACCAGGGTTTCGGGGAGATTTTTAAAAACGGGGTCCTTCCTGTCCAGAATAATGGTACGGTTTCCCACTCCGTGACGTACCTTTTCCATGTTCAGCAGACTTCCGCCGAGCGATACGGCAATGGCCTGATGGCCGAGGCAAACGCCGAGTATTTTTTTTCTGGAAATATACTGACGGAGAATTTCCGGCATGATACCGGCTTCTCCGGGCAGTCCCGGACCCGGCGAAAGCACGATGGAATCAAAGGGCTCTGCCTCCTCCGCTGTGATACCGTCATTACGGATCACCTGTACAGGCTCTGAAGTTGCTTCCTGAAGGTAATGCAGGATATTGTAAGTAAATGAATCGTAATTATCCAGGAGAAGAATCATGGAGTAAAGATATGGAAGGTGGCAAACTGAATCAGGAAAATAAACAGAGAAGGATTTCGAAAGAACCTCTTCAACCCTTACTTTTGCCAATTATTCCACGGTATGCAATCCATAATCCATACAGCCAACGCACCTGCCCCGATCGGGCCATACAGTCAGGCGGTAAGGGCGGGGAACATGCTCTTCGTCTCCGGTCAAATCGCCATAGATCCTTCCACAGGCGACATGCAGGTGGTGAACATCATCAAAGAAACGCACCAGGTCATGCTGAACATCGGCGCCATTCTAAAGGAAGCAGGGCTGGACTATTCACATATTGTAAAAACCTCCATTTTCCTTAAAGACATGAATCAGTTTGCCGCGGTAAATGAGGAATACGGTCAGTTTTTCAAAAGTAATTTTCCGGCAAGAGAAACCGTGCAGGTGGCAAAACTACCCAGGGATGTGAATGTGGAAATATCGGTTATTGCACTTTTTCCCTGACGGTATCGTATTCCTGCTTCAGCCAGGCTTTGAAAAATTCCTGTTGTGAAGAAGTGGCATCAGGCGCAACGGATACGGAGTATTCCGGATAAAATTCCTCTTCTCCCCTGACCAGTAAAATGTCCTTCAACTTTTTCATAGGCGTGAGGACGGTCAGTACTACCTTTTGTTTTTCAAAATACTGAATTAATTCGGGCAGGTTATCGTCAATCCTGATTTCATTCAGGGCTATCAGTTCATCCTCCCTACCCAGGCCTGCACGGAATGCCACCGAACCGGGCGCGACCGATGATACCTTCCAGGGGGAACCGTTTCCGCCCGAGGTCCGGAAGCCGAAATACCGCCTTTCGGGCCGGGATGTGGGTCGCTTTATCAGTTCACATCCCGCAACTGACAACAGGTCCTGAAGCAGTTGTTCATACTCCTCGGTACCATACACGTGATCAAGGAAAAAATCGGTAACCTCGGCTCCCATTACATTTTCCACGACCGACATATAATCGGTGTCTGTATATCCAATGCCGCGGCTGCCGAAATCCCGCAACAGTATCTGCATCACATCATCCAGCGATTTCCTGTTGGCGGTTTTGCTGCGGATCATCAGGTCTGTCATCAGTGCCACCAGGCAGCCTTCATCGTAAATACTGGTTTTACGATCCGGAATTCCCGGAGTATAACCATCCAGCCAGGTATCAAAAGATGCATCAGCGACAGACAGGTTGAACCTGCCGAAGCCTGAAAAGTGTTTTTGAATACGTGTTGAAATTTCATGCAGGTACTGTTCTACGCTGTACACGCCTGATCGGGCAAGGAACAGGTCGCCGTAATAGGTGGTTATTCCTTCATACACATAGCCCAGCCGGGAATAATTCTCACGGGTATAGTCGTATGGCAGCATTTCGGCAGGACGGATGGTCTTGACGTTCCAGACATGAAAAAGCTCATGCGATGCGACACCGGTGAATTCTGTGTACAAATCCTCTTTCATGAGTTCCGTTCCGGGACCCAGAGCGAGAACCGTTGACGAAAGGTGTTCCACTCCATGATAAAATTTATACGGAAGAATCAGGCACAGGAAATGGTATTCTTTAACAGGCAGCAAGCCCATCGTGCGAACCTGCTCGTCGCTGAACTTTTTGAAGTCGTGCAGGATGCGGCTCCAGTCCGGGGAACATTCTCCGTTCAGCCACACATAAAATTTTGTGTCGCCTGAAGAATAGGATTCCATTTTCATAGTACTGCCGCACAATACCGGGCTGTCGGCGAGTTCGTGATAACTTTCTGCCCGGTAGGTATGCACTTTAATCATCTTCAGGGAAGTGGCAACCTGAAATCCGGACGGGACTGTCACCTCCAGCGTAGATGCCTCATGAATGCGCTCAGGAATAAACACCAGGCAGTGGACGGGGTTGAAATACATGGTATCCTCATCCACCCAGCAGGCGCCTGCATCTGCCTGAGCCGCATAGTATTCGTATTGCAATATTACCTGACTGAGGCCTTTCACCTTCAGTATCCATTTGTCCTTTGAAGTTTTACGGAACGCGACCATGTTGCCCTTGTCATCGCGTACCATCCATGCACGAATATTCTTTGCAAAATTTCCGGTTTCATACCTGCCGGGCCTCCAGGAAGGAAGGCAGACGGTAAGTTCCTCCTCATCAGTTACCGGAATGGTAACTTCGATATTCAGAAAATGGCTTACCGGATGAAGTGATAAAACGTGATAATGCATGGTATTAAAAAAAAGGGAGGCGATCAGCGCCTGTACTGCGAAGATGCAAAAAAATACCGTGTATCCGCAGCGTGATTTTTCCACTCCGTCAGTATGTAATTGGTTGCGAATGAGTCCTAAATCCGGTTACTAAAATTGTCCGACATTGCGTATCTTCGCGCTTCCAAAAAACCGTACCATTCCGTATGAATTACGACCTGATAATACTGGGCAGCGGGCCCGGCGGATATGTGGCCGCCATCCGCGCTTCACAACTTGGCATGAAGACCGCCATTGTGGAAAAAGCAGAACTGGGAGGAATATGCCTCAACTGGGGTTGTATTCCCACCAAAGCCCTGCTGAAAAGCGCCCAGGTATTCGAATACCTCATGCACGCACAGGACTATGGCATCAAGGCAAGCGGCGAAGCTGGTTTTCCTGCCATGATCAGCCGGTCACGTGGCGTGGCAGATGCCATGAGCAAAGGGGTGCAATTCCTGATGAAAAAAAATAAGATTGAGGTTATTGAAGGCACCGGCAAACTCATGCCCGGGAAAAAATTAGAAGTTACAGGGCGTGACGGTAAAAAAACGATTTATGAAAGCGGGAATATTATTATTGCCACCGGCGCCCGTTCCCGTGAACTCCCTTCGCTGAAACAGGACGGAAAGAAAATCATCGGATACCGTGAGGCCATGTCACTTCCCGCGCGACCGGAATCCATGGTAATCGTCGGCTCGGGAGCTATCGGGGTGGAATTTGCCTATTTCTATCATTCGATAGGTACCAAAGTAACCATCGTGGAATTCATGCCGAATGTTGTCCCCGTCGAAGACGAGGAGGTTTCCCAGCAACTTGCAAGGAGTTTCAAGAAGAGCGGAATAAGCATTATGCTGGAATCCTCGGTTGAGAGTGTGGATACATCAGGAAAGAACTGCAAGGTGAAGGTGAAGACCAAAAAAGGGGAAGAAACCCTGGAATGCGACGTGGTGCTGTCCGCAGTAGGAATTACCTCCAACCTGGAAGGAATCGGACTCGAAGACGTGGGTATTGCCACTGACAAAGGGAAAATCCTTGTGAATGAATGGTACCAGACCAATATGCCCGGATATTATGCCATTGGCGATGTCATCAACACACCGGCGCTTGCCCATGTGGCATCGCATGAAGGCATCACCTGCGTAGAGAAAATCAAGGGAATGCAGGTTGAGAAAATGGATTATAAAAACATTCCGGGTTGTACCTATTGCCAGCCCGAAATAGCATCCGTGGGATATACCGAGAAAGCCGCCAGAGATGCAGGATTTGAAATAAAAGTCGGAAAATTCCCCTTTTCAGCTTCGGGAAAAGCAAAAGCCGGAGGAAACTCTGAGGGGTTTGTAAAAGTAATCTTTGATGCCAGATACGGCGAGTGGCTGGGAGCACACATGATCGGCGCCGGCGTAACCGAACTGATTGCCGAGGTGGTTGCTGCACGCAAGCTGGAAACCACAGGCCATGAAATTATCAAGGCGGTTCATCCCCATCCGACCATGAGCGAAGCGGTCTTGGAAGCGGTGGCTGCAGCTTACGGCGAAGTGATCCATATCTGATTCTGATTTCCCTAAAAAGGTTGTTGGAAAACAATCTCCTTTCCTTCATCTGCTGCACTTACAGTCCTTAAAAACCCATTATTTTTATCACTGTTATTTTATCGTGAATGTGCGGTATCGCCGGAATCGTTGATTTTACTTCACGCCATCCAACGGGAATGCAGGAGGCTGTGCGTTGCCTTGCCCTGAGAGGCCCCGACAACCAGTCCGTGTATGAGGACCGGAATGTTTCCATAGGGCATGCCAGGCTTTCTGTGATTGATGTGAGCGAATCCGCCGGACAGCCCATGCAGGATGAAAGCGGCCGCTATGTCATCGCCTTCAATGGTGAGTTTTTCAATTTTGCGGGCCACCGCAGGTACCTTGAAGGAAAGGGTATTTCATTCCGGACGAACAGTGACACAGAGGTGTTGCTCCAACTCTACATACTGGAGAAGGAAAAATGCCTGGAACGGGTAAACGGTTTTTTTGCTTTTGCAGTATATGACCGAGAGAAACGGGAGATGTTCATTGCCCGGGACCGGATGGGGGTAAAACCGCTGTTATATTATGCGGACAGGGAAAAATTTGTATTTGCGAGTGAACTGAAGGCGATGACCGCACTTGGAATTCCACGTGAAATGGATCCGATCTCCGTTTTCACCTATTTTCAGTTGAATTACATCCCCGGCCCTCAGAGCATTTACCGGAATGTGTTAAAGCTGGAGCCCGGGCATTACCTGCGTTTCAGCACTGCCGCATTTCCCTGGCCGCTTCATGCGGTACGGTATTATTCCATACCCCGACCCGGACAGGGTACTCCGGGAATTACCGTCCCACCGCGGTATGAGGACCAGCAGCGGATTCTGTATAAGCTGATGGAGGATGCTGTTCAGCGACGGCTGATTTCCGATGTTCCACTCGGTTGTTTTCTAAGTGGCGGCATTGACAGTTCTGTAATCACCGCCCTTGCGGCAAAACACACAAAGCGTCTCAAAACCTTCAGCATCGGGTTCCGTGATGAACCGGGTTATGACGAGACCAGGTATGCAAACAGTGTCTCGAAGATGTGGAAGACCGACCATACCGTATTCTCACTCACTACCCGGGACCTGTATGATCATTTGTTTGACGCGCTGAATTACTTCGACGAACCCTTTGCAGATTCCTCTGCATTGAATGTATATGTACTCAGCAGGGAAACACGGAAACACGTTACCGTTGCACTCAGCGGCGACGGTGCGGATGAAATGTTCGGCGGATACAATAAGCATGCAGCCGAGCTGATGCTGAGAAAGGGCTTTACAGGATCCGGTCTGCTGAAAGCCGCCGCACCGCTGCTGCATCTGCTTCCCCAATCCAGGCAAACACGGACGGGTAACCTGTTCCGGCAGGCCAGCCGTCTTGCTTCAGGTCTGCACCTGAATGAAAGGGAACGCTACTGGCGATGGGCAGGAATTGCCACAGAAAAGGAAGTTTCCTCCCTGCTTCCCGGATTAATCCGGGTGGATGCCGGCTGTATGGAGGAATACAACCACAGGAAATCAGAGATATTGCGTTCGCTGAGAGAACAGGGTGATATGCGCGATGTCTTATACACGGATATGCACCTGGTACTCGTGGATGACATGCTTGTGAAAGTGGACATGATGTCCATGGCAAACTCTCTCGAGGTCAGGGTGCCTTTCCTGGATTATACAGTAGTGGACTTTGCACTTTCCCTTCCCGAAGAATCGAGGATTGACAGAAGGACAAGAAAAAAAATTGTAAAAGACACATTCCGTAAGGACCTGCCGCAGGAACTGTACACACGCAGTAAACAGGGCTTTGAAGTTCCGCTGCTGAAGTGGTTTCGCAAGGACCTCCACTCCCTGTTGTTTGAAGATGTTCTGGAAGAATCCTATATCCGGGATCAGGGCCTGTTTCATTACCCTGAAATTCAGAAAATGAAAAAGCGTCTGCACAGCAACAGTCCCGGTGATGTTTCCGCGAAACTCTGGGCATTACTTGCCTTTCAGCACTGGTACAGAAAACACATGTCCTGAAGGCATAGGATCTGACTTTTCAAAAATCAGCGGTTAACAATTGCTGTAAAATTCCGAAGGCAGAATCCTTCCAACCCGCTCCAATTGGGTATCTTTGGAAATACACAAAAACGCGGGAACATGAAATTTGCATTCATCGGCACCTATCCGCCCAGGCAATGCGGTATCGGAACCTTTACACAGGATTTGTACCAGTCCATTGTCAAACCCGGCGGACAGCCCGGCCGGCACGAAGGATTTATCATTGCCCTGAATGACCACGACCAGATGTACCGGTATTCGGACGAAGTTGCTTTTAGCATCCGCCAGGAACATCAGCGGGATTATGTTGCCGCCGCCAAGTTCATCAATCTGAGCGGCGCCGACATCTGTGTACTGGAACATGAATACGGCATCTTCGGGGGACAAAGCGGCGTGTACATCCTACCCCTGCTCCACCGGCTCGAAATTCCGCTGATCGTCACGCTGCATACAGTGCTGAAAGATCCTTCCTATAACGAAAAGGCAATCCTGCAGGAGATCTGTAAAATGGCGGCCAAAGTGGTAGTGATGGCACACAAGGCCGTAGAATTCCTGACCACCCTGTATGATGTGGATCCGGAAAAGATCGAACTGATCCATCATGGAGTGCCTGATATCCACTTCAATCAGGAACAGGTCAAAAAAGAATTTAAGCTGGAGAACAGAAAGGTGATCCTGACTTTCGGATTCATCGGAAGAAACAAGGGCATCGAAACGGTAATAAAAGCATTGCCGGAGGTCATTAAAAAACATCCCGAAGTGATTTACCTGGTGCTGGGCAAAACACATCCCAATGTCATCCGCTACTCAGGTGAAGAATACAGGAATTACCTGCAACGGCTCACCAGCACCCTCCATCTCAATAAACATGTGTATTTTCTGAATGAGTTTACCGATCAGAAACTCCTGTTCAAATATCTTTCCGCTTCGGATATTTATGTAACGCCGTACCTGAATGAAGCACAAATAACCAGCGGGACGCTCAGCTACTCGGTAGGTGTCGGTTCAGGTGTTATTTCCACTCCTTACTGGCATGCAGAGGAACTTCTGTCCGACGGAAGGGGGAAATTATTCCCCTTCAATGATTCCGAGGCGCTTTCAGACATCCTCCTGGATCTCCTGGATCATCCTGAAAAGCTGAATGAAATGCGTCAACGTGCCTATGAATACGGCAGGGAAATGACCTGGGAGCGTTCGGGTGAAAGATATATCGAAGTTGCCAGGGATGCCTGCAGCCAGTCACCTCAGGAACATTCGCGGCCAGAAAATATTCTGGATCCGACCATACTGCCGGAGTTTTCATTACTGCACATAAAACGGCTGACGGATGATACCGGTATCATTCAGCATGCAAAATTCGGAATACCCAACCTGAAAGAAGGGTATTGCCTTGACGACCATGCCCGGGCACTGCTGATGGTGCTGATGGCTTACAGACAGACAAGGGATAAGGAAATCCTGGAACTGGCTCCCATTTACCTGAGCTATATTCACTACATGCAGAACAAGGACGGATCTTTCAGAAATTTTCTGAGCTTCAACAGGAATTTTCTTGACGAAGTGGGTTCGGAAGATTCTTTCGGCAGAACAATCTGGGCCCTGGGTTACCTGTTGGGAAATGCTCCCAACGACGCATACTACCAGACCGGCAAATCCATCTTCTTCGCAGCAGTCCCCTGTTTTGAGCGGTTGAAATCCATTCGCGGACTTGCCAACACCATGACCGGCATCAGCTATTACCTGAGACGGAATTCGACGGACGAAGGTATGATCCAGCAATTGCGGACCATGGCCTATACGCTGGTGAACTATTACAAGAACAACCGTAACGACGACTGGGAATGGTTTGAGGATGTCATTACCTATGATAACGGCATGCTGCCGCTGGCTCTGTTCCATGCTGCCGAAATACTGAATGATGAAGAAATTCTTTCGGTTGCCAACCGTACCATGAACTTTCTGACGAAACTTACACAGCGTGACGGTTATCTGTCCATCATTGGAAATGAAAAATGGCTGAGGCGCGGCGGAGAACGGTCCATTTTCGCCCAGCAGCCCGTGGATGCTCTTGCCATGGTACTGATGTACCAGCAGGCATTTCATGTAACACGTGATCGCGAATTGCTGAAGCGTCTCTTCACCTGCTTCATGTGGTTCCTGGGTGAGAACGACATACGAATGAGTCTTTTTGACTTTGAAACCTGGGGTTGCTGTGACGGTATTGAAAATTACGGCATCAACCGGAACCAGGGCGCCGAGAGTTCCCTGGCATACCTCATCTCCCACCTGACCGTCCTTCAGGCATTTGAAGAATATGAGGACGCGGAAATAAAAGTCCCGGAATATGCTCATTGAAAGGTACAAGGGGAATCCCATCCTTCAACCTCAGGATATTCCCTATCCGGTGGCGACCGTTCACAATGCCGCGGTGGTGAAGTACAGGGAAAAGTATATGATGTTGTTCCGTTCTCACAAAATGAACGGGCGAAGCATTCTGGGCCTTGCGGAAAGCAGCGACGGTTTTCATTTTACTGCCTCAAAGGAACCGTTTATGGTGCCAGAGACTACGGGGGAATTCGGGGAATACGAAGCATACGGCGTGGAAGATCCGCGGATAACTTTCATAGATGGCGAATACCTGATTACCTACAGTGCTTACTCACGGCACGGAGTACGGATCGGACTGGCAAAAACGCGCGACTTTAAGACGGTGGAACGGGTCGCATTGATAACCGAAGCCGACTACCGGAACGTCGTTATTTTCCCTGAAAAATTCAATGGTTTGTATGCCCGTCTGGACCGTCCGCATTCCGAGATTGCGCCCTGGTCCATCTGGATTTCTTATTCGCCGGATCTGAAGTACTGGGGCGGCTCCAAAAGAATTATGAAACCGGTTCAGTATCATTGGGACGAGATGAAAATCGGTCCGGGCGCACCGCCTGTTTATACTTCAAAAGGCTGGCTGAACATCTATCACGGCGTGTTTCCCACCATGGACGGCAGTGTATATCGTCTGGGTGTGGCGTTGCATGACCTGAAGGATCCTTCACATATCATTGCTGTTGGCGACGACTGGATTCTTCAGCCGGAGATGGAATATGAAATTACAGGCTACGTGCATAATGTGGTTTTCACCTGTGCCGCCGTTCCAGAGGATGACGGGACGATAAAAATTTATTGGGGAGGAGCGGACAAGGTGATGTGTGTGGGAACTGCCCGCATAGATGACCTTGTTCAGCATTGTCTGTCGAATCCGAGAAATCCGTTATAATTTGAAAGTAGCCATCCTCTCACCCATCGTCTGGAGAACGCCCCCCAGGAAATACGGTCCCTGGGAGCAGGTGGCATCAAACATTGCAGAGGGGCTTGCCGCCGCGGGTGCCGATGTTACGTTGTTTGCCACGGGAGATTCCGTCACCGCGGGAAAACTGGAGTGGGTGGCCGCAAAACCTTACGGTGAAAATTCTGAAATGGATCCTAAAGTGTGGGAATGCCTGCACATCGGCCATTTCATGGAGCAGGCACACCGTTTTGATATTCTTCACAACCATTATGATTTTCTTCCACTCACCTATTCCGGCCTTACAAAGGTCCCCATGGTTACCACCATCCATGGATTTTCATCACCGAAAATCCTGCCGGTTTTCAAAAAATACAATTCACGTTCTGCCTATGTCTCAATAAGCCATTCAGACAGGAGTCCCGAACTGGACTATGCGGCCACTGTATATAATGGTATAGATGCAAGCCAATTCACTTTCAGCCCGGCGCCTGGAGATTATCTGCTGTTTTTCGGACGCATTCATCCTGAAAAAGGCACCCTGGAAGCCATTGAGATTGCTAAGGCAGCGGGGAAAAAACTGATTATCTCAGGGCTCGTCCAGGACTGGGAATATTTTAACAGGAAAATACGGCCCCTGATAAATGAACAGGATGTTATGTATGCCGGTAATTCAGGACCTGAAGAACGCAACCGGCTGATGTCCGGGGCGCTTGCGCTGCTTCATCCCATCCTGTTCAATGAACCCTTCGGACTGAGTGTCGCCGAGGCCATGCTTTGCGGCACACCGGTTATTGCATTTAACCGTGGCTCCATGCCTGAACTCATCCGGCATAAAGAGACGGGATTTCTGGTAAGCAACGTAGAGGAAGCTGCACAGTGCATTGACCGGCTTTCATCCATCAGCAGACCGCGTTGCAGGGAATGGTCGGAGTCCATGTTCAGCCGGGAGCAGATGATTAAGGGTTACATGGAGGTGTACCAGGCGGTACTGGCGGCAAGCAGCATCACCTGAAGGGTGCGGAAAATACGAGAAAGGGATTCGCACAGTCAGATCTCCTGCTTTCAACAACTCATTGCAGAAGCATTCAGTTGTTTTTTTTCAATTCATCCAGCAATTCTTTCAGATTTACACTCGCATAGGTGGATGCATAATCTGACATGGCGTAGGGAATGATAAGACTTTCGTTATGAATGATGCCACCGCAGGAATAAATGACGTTGGGTACATAGCCTTCGCGTTCTTCGTCATTAGGTACCATAAGCGGGGTCTTCAGGCGGCCGATGAGCTTTTCGGGATTGTCCAGGTCATAGAGGCTGGCACCGATCACGTATTCCCGCATGGGGCCCACACCGTGTATCAGGACCAGCCAGCCTTCGCGGGTTTCAATGGGTGAACCGCAATTACCGACCTGGATGAGTTCCCAGGGGAATTTAGGCTGCTGAATCATGCGGGCACTTCTCCAGATGTTTACCCGGTCGGAAAAAGCGATGTAATTATTTACCCCGTCAATGCGGCAAAGCATGGCATACTTCCCCTTTATCTTCTTAGGGAAAAGGGCCATTCCCTTGTTCTGCGCGATGGAACCGTGAATGGGAAGAATTTTAAAATGATAGAAATTTTTTGTCTCAATCATTTTGGGAAGGATGTTCATTCCGTCGTAGGCAGTATAGGTGGCATAGAAGGTAATCTTCCCGTCGTCTTCCGTGAACCGGACAAACCGTGCATCCTCCACTCCCTTTTTTTCGGTCTCTTCAATTGGAAATATTACCCGCTCGGAGAGCGCGGTATCCAGTGAAAAATCTATGTCGTAGTGTGACCGTGCGAGCCAGATGATTTCATTCAGTAACAGTTCTTTTGTGGCGGTAAGCTCGATGGATTTTTTGGTTTCATTTAAAGCGCGTTTCAGCTCTTCATAGGTGAATGTGTCGCCAAGTTTGTCGAATACCAGGGAAGGCGGCAGGATGTTGCTGAACCGCTGCATTTCCTGGAGTTTCACCCGGAAACTCGCCTTGTCATACCGGTGATGGCGAATGTGTTCGGCCTCCACCAGCATCCTGCCGGGTGGTTCAACGGTCAGGTTGTTTTTCCGGTCAATCACAAGCGACCTGAATACAATGGACGAAATATGGCCTTCACCTGTTGCCCTGAAACTCATGATAAGCCTTTTCTCTCCCGGGGAAAGACCGGACTGATCCAGGTCCTCGACCACCGAAGGATTAAAAAACGCAGCCGATTCAATGGAGTATTCCATGGTAAAATAGGAGCCGATCAGGGCCTTTCTTACGGGATCAAGACCGGAGGCATCCATTTCCATTTCTGCCAGGTGATGCTGTACACGGGCAAAATGATTTTCAAAGACCCTGGAGATATTCCTGTGCCGCTTGGAATAATTGCGCAACACTTTATTCAGGGTCAGACCCGCCTCCTCTTCAGAGAGATCCAGAATTTTCCGGATCAGGTTACGGCTCCGTTCGGGATTGGTATAAAAAAAACGGGCGATGACTCGTTTTAAATCGGGAAGGAAGCGGGTATTCTTCCTGGTTACACTTACCTGCATATATACATTATCTCCTCTGTAGCCCAGAGCCGGCTGATGATAGGTTCCTGGCACTCGTATAAATCGTTCGGATTTTTATTCAATCCAAAGGGTTTAAAGGTACATAAATGCAAAAACCATGATCCGGATTGCCCGCCGGTTTTTCACAATGAAATGTGGATTTTATTTTCTGACCGTCGCATCCCGTTATATCCCAAGACTATCCAGTTCATGCGCCGTTACCGTTGGCGGCATGGTATTATCCAGAATTTTCTTCGCCACCAGTCGGGCAGTTTTCCCTGCTCCCTCTTCCGTATTGAATCCGCTGGTACCGGGCCTCCCCGGCACCATCGTCTGGTGAACAAGCAGTTTTTCCCGGATAAAAATATCATATCCAAATCCACCCTGCTGCGGTGAATTTTTGAATACCGATATCCTGATCTGCGAACTGTCGGGGGTTTCTGTGGTGGCAGGATCCGTCTTTGACCTGACCGGAGGAATCTTGCCGGTGCTGTCCGTGGCACTGCCACGGATGGTATCCGGTACAGGTGACAGGTTGTTTGCCTGCCGGGAGTTATCGCAGGATAACAGGAAGCCGGTCAGAAACAGGTATAAAATGCAGGTGGAAATTTTTCGCATGGTATTCAACCCGGCTATTTAAGTTCTGGAAGGGTACAGGTTCTTCCCTGATTTTCTTTTTTAAGCCAGCCCATAAGAGGAGAGAAATAGTCCAGCATGGCACGCGCGCTCAGGTCTTCACCGGTTTTATCCTTGAGTAATTTTCTCCAGTCCACCGAACTGCCGGGTCGCATGATGTCCCCGACAAACTTCCCGATGTCCCTGTTGCCAAAATAATTGGTGGCATGCGGATCCTGGTGAAGGATATTTTTTGCAATATAGTCGTGCAACTGGAACAGCAGGACAAACGACAGGGCATAGTCATAATACTGTGCCGGATCGTCGTTAATATGAGTTTTGGTGGCCGCATCGCAGTATTCCTCGCCTCTTGGTTCCGGCGGCACGATCCCCTGGCACTGTTTCACGATCTCCCACCAGCGTTTGTTCCATTGATCCGGCGGCAGGTTGTAGGAATACAATTCATGCTCGAAACGACTCATGGTTCCTGCGCTCCAGGGAATAAAAACCACATAATTCAGGGCGTCTTTCAGCAATTGCTTCATGTCATCTGTTGGTGTACCGGCATCCACCAGTCCCAGCCCGGCAGCAAAAGGTTTTTGCATGGCCGCAAGGCCCATCATGGATCCAAGTGCTTCATGGTACGCCCTGTTGGCCCCTTCACGCAACAGGTATGGTACATCGGGATTGCTGTATGACAGGTAATAATAGATGTGTCCGTATTCATGATGTACGGTTTCATACCACTGGGCATTCGGAACAATGCTCATCAGGGACCGCACATCCTTTTCGAGATCCATGTGCCAGGCGGAGGCATGGTTGTTTTTCTTGTATCCCGCGTCTTTGGGAACGGGATACAGGCTGGATTTTTCCCAGAAGGACTGAGGAAGATCGGGAAAACCCATGGAGACATAGAACTTCTCACCCTGCTTTGCGACCCATTGTGCATCCTTGCTTTTCAGGGAGCTGTCGAGGTTGAGGCCTGCAACGGTAACCATTTCACTCCAGTCCTGTCCCCAACGGTTGCTGAGCCAGTGTGCGGGCAGGTAATCGGGTACTTTCCCTGCATGGAATTTCTTAGCCAGTTCATACCGCATATATGTATGAAGCTCCCTGTATAAGGGATACAACTCCCGGTTGATCGTATCGAGAAGTTGCATCATTTCATCCGTTGACATGCCATAATCGCTGACCTGATAGGTAAAATAATCCGGATACCCCAGTGCCTGAACGGTCTTGTTCCGCAGGTTCCTCAGGTTGATCAGGCCATCCTTCAACGTGGTACCGACCGCCTTGCTGGATTCCCATGCCTTCCGGCGCATTACGGTGTCATTAACATCCGCAAGTATCGAGTCAATATCATTCGGAGTTACTTCCCTGCCGTCTATGGTAAATTTAAAACCATACAACTTTTCGGTTTGGGCGGTTCCTGCTTTTATAAGCGCTGCAACTGCATCACCTGCACTCTCAGGGTTTCCCGCTGCCAGGTACAGGATCTTTTTGAGTTGCTTTACCTGAACAGGTGTGAGTTCTTTTTCCAGTTGAAGGTATTTTCTGGCCTTTTCAATATTCACACTGCTTCCGGTAAACCTTGCCATAGCCTCATCCGCCTGCCTGGAATTCCAGGCATTCAGGGTATCACCTTCCACGATATGGGTATTCACCGCCCATTGGCCTTCACTGGAAGTGGTGTACAATTTGCGGTATGTAGCGTTGTATTCGTCGAGGTAGGTCTGCACTTCTTCTGAAGGACCGGAAAAGGAACTAAGTAATACCACTGCAGCTATGGCTGCCATAATATTGATTTTTTTCATGCCAATGATTTGCTTTGGCACAAGTATATTAAGAATGATTAAAATACCGAAATATCCGGTATGGTTTTGATACCCATTGAATAGCCCCGTGAGAATCTGGCTGCTCCAAATAAAAATGAATGTAGGACAGCGGCGGAAGGACCCGGCAGGCTCCATCGGATTCTGAAACTTATCCCATACGATGGCGGGAAGGTTTCCAATTCCGCCATTCATCAGAAAAGCAAAACACGGGCAGCCGGAAAACTACTCCTTCTGATGACAAAAAATTTTCCGACTAATGGATCGGTTTAAATGAATCTAATGCTTGAATTTAAGCGAAATTCTTAGCCTTTGGGAACCCCCCGGACTGAACCTGCCCTCCTTCCGAAACCTGCGACAGGAAAGGGTTTCAGGCATTTTTTTTCAAATTTACTTGCGGATTAAAAAAAAAGTCTTTTATTTTGTTGCTATAGTCCAAGTTTTCTGTTTCAATTACAATAAAGAGAACGGATTGTATTAAAGGAAGATTAATGAAACGATTCCATTATCTGTCATATCATCAACCATTCATGAAAACCTGAAGCATAGAAACCAGACGGCAGGAGTCGCAGTCAGGCCGTCGTGGTAATTTAACTTTTATTTTTTTCTAATTTTTTTATTTGAACCCTGATTTCAATGCCTGTTTAGCTGTCATCAACCAGCGACTCAGGATAAAGAAAAAAGGGTATGTAAAACATGAAACACGGATCAGGCCTTCTGAGGGCCAGGTATCATGTACTAAACAGTGATAGTTCACCTTGTTCCATCAGGGAAAAAGAGGCATGGAATTTCATTGCTTTTTTTCAACCGGAGCAGTCATCCATCCTACGTAACACACAATAAAAAAACATATCATGAAAATGAGGCTTTACACATCTTTTTTCTCTGGAAAAAACATCCGCAGCACCGGGAACAGGAAATCCCTTACCCTGCTTGCAATGATTGCAGCATTTGGCGCATTCAGCCTGCTTCCCACAACACAATCTTCCGCGCAGGGATCCCTGCTACAATGGAATACTTTTGGAAATGCCGGTACTGAGACTTCAGAACCCAGCGTGTATAACGATGCAAATGTTCAGGCGGCAAATCTTGTGGTGGGTCCGGGAGTTACACCTGCTAACAATGGAAACAGGCTTGGGGGAAGTGATTGGTTTGATACCGGAAATAACAATCCCAGCACAATTTCAGAAGCCATAGCGGGAAATAATTAAATTGAATACACGGTTACCCCCAATGCGGGCTCCAAATTTACCTCCACTTCTT
>JADZBN010000080.1 GCA_020852075.1 Bacteroidia bacterium | reverse complement strand
GTCGATTGCAAAGCGACCGACAATGAACCCGCATAAGAGGCGGCACTCGCTGCATTTTCTGAAAAATCTGTTGCCAGAACACTATTTCTCATAATGAATATTCCTGTAAAAGTACCTGTTGAAAAGGGTTTTACCATGATTTCGGTCAGAAGAATTTTTATTTTGCATCATGGGGAATATTGAATGAATCATTTACTTTTGTTTCAATCCAGAGTAAAAAAGATCCGTCAGGAATTATGAAACTTATTATCAGTCCCACCGATTTTTCTGATTGTGCAGCCAATGCATCCATGTATGCCGCAGGCCTGGCGTCTGCTGTTAAGGCACACCTGCTGCTGGTTCATGTGTATGATGCACCCGTCGTGTTTTCCGAAGCTGCGCTTACCGCTGTAAAGGAGGCCAGAAAACAACTGGAAGAAACCGCCCGCAGAAAACTCGATGCGATGAAGAAAAAAATCCAAAGAAATTACCCGGAACTGTCCGTCGAAATAAAAACACTTGCCGGCTTGCCAAACGACCGGGTCATAACCCTGGCACGTAAAATGGCTGCAGATCTGATTGTCATGGGTGTAACGGGAACCAATAAATTCAGGCGTATGTTAACCGGAAGTACTACGACAAAAGTAATCCGTGAGTCCCATTGCCCCGTATTCTGCATCCCCGCCGAATCCAGGTATAAAGGCATTCAAAAAATGGTTTTTGCAACAGATCTTCATGAAGACAATATCAATTCGGCCATGATGATCGCACCCATGGCAAAAAAGCTTTCCTCTGAAATTATCTTTTTATTTGTTGATGATAAACACCTGCTGCACTCCGATGAAAAGGTGAAAGAAATGACGCTTAAAATCAGAAAGCGTGTGAAGTACCCGAAATTGTCCGGTTATATTTCAAAAAATCCAAGTATCACGAAGGGGATCGAATATTTTCTGAAGAAGAACCCTGCAGATATTCTGGTAATGTTTACTCATGAAAAAACTTTTACCGCGGCGCTTTTCAATTCCAGTATTACGATTTTAATGTCTTACCAGACAAAAATTCCCCTTCTGGCTATCAGGCATGAAGACAGGCCAGTTATGACCGGATTGTAATATCAACGTATGGAATACAAAGATTACTATAAAGTCCTCGGAGTTGAAAAAAATGCCGGACAGGATGAAATCAAAAAGGCATTCCGGAAACTTGCGGTAAAATATCATCCTGACAAGAATCCCAATAATAAAACGGCAGAAGAAAAGTTTAAGGAAATTAATGAAGCCTATGAGGTACTGGGCGACAGTGAAAAGCGGAAAAAGTATGATGAACTTGGTTCGTCATGGCAGCAATACCGCCAACAAGGCGGAAGACCCGGTGAATTCAATTGGGAGCAATGGTCGGGTGCAGGACAACAGGGCCATGGTGGATTTTATGGTGGTGGATCATTTTCGGATTTTTTTGAATCCATTTTTGGCAGTGGTTTTAGCACCGGCCGGCAATCCGGCAGACCGCGTGCGGAACGTGGTGAGGATTATGAAACGAAACTGGAATTAACCCTTGAAGAGGTTTTTCATGGAACCACAAGAACCGTTGCAATTCATGGTAAGAAGTTTAATATGAAGATTGGAGCCGGCGTCACCGATGGACAGATTCTGAGGATGAAAGGTAAAGGAGGGCAGGGATACAACGGCGGTTCACCCGGTGATTTACTGATTCATGTGAATATTCATCCTCATGCTTTTTTTGTTCGCAAAGGCAACGACCTGTACTGCAATCATTTTATTTCGGTTTTCACGGCTGTATTGGGGGGTAAAACCCGGATGGATGTCATGGGAAGGCAGATAGATTTTAAGGTACCCGCAGGAACCGACAGTGGGAAAACCCTCAGAATAAAAAATATGGGAATGCCCGTCTTTGGAACACGGGATTCCTTTGGTGAGCTATACGTGCAAATTATGATCAAGGTGCCCAATAACCTGAATGACAAAGAGAAATCACTTTTCAAAGAATTGGAAAAAGCGCGTGAAAATGCCTGATTTGAACTGTTTTCTTACCCTGCCCACTCTGAATTGAAAGACACGGTGTCCCGTTCCCTTTTTCCATATTTATGGAAAACTTCCATTTCCTGATTTTTGTCATAACCACCCCCAAACATCAGGGCTATATTTACAGCCGTTAGTGAAATACCACGTAACGTTTTTTCATTTGAGCTTTTGTTACTAGTTAAGCAGTAAAAATACTTTTTAGTAGTGTAGTGTTTTGTTTTGTGAAAAAAACCAGCCGGTTGGGGTGCCGGCGGTTTTTTTTTGCCCTTTTTTAATTTTTCATACGGGATAATCTGTCCGGACTGAGAATGTAAATGTTCTTATCGCGAATGTCAATCAATTTTTCTTCCTTGAAATCTGAAAGGGTTCTGATTACGGATTCGGTAGCCGTTCCTACCATACTCGCGAGGTCTTCACGGGAAACAGAGAATGGAGCCGGCTGGTTCTTTTCAGACTGGTATCGTAATTGAAGTGATATGAGCGTATCCGCTACACGTTTTCTTACGGAATTATATGCCAGGTTAATCAACCGCTCTTCCATTTCCTGAAGATTATTAGACAGCATCTTAATAAACTTGGCAGCAACATCCCTGTTGGAATACAACAGTGCAAAAAAATCCTGCTTGGGTATTATGCTTATTTCTGAGTCCTCCAGTGTTTCCGCGGATTCACGGTATTCTGAATTTTCAATCAGGTCAATGTATCCGATAAAATCTCCTTCATTGTGTAATCCGGTGATAAATTCTTTACCGTCCGGGTTCGTCTTGAATGTTTTAACCTTTCCCTTTATCAGAAAAATAATACCGTTCGGCTCATCACCCTCCATGTAAATGAGTTCCTTCTTTTTAAAATGATGGATCTTCCTGTCTGATGAAAGCTTTTTCAATTCATCAAGCCCCTGGGCCTTTTCCAGAAAATCATTCAGGTCTTCCACATTTTTATGAAACTCCTTCCGGAACATTTCATTCTTGCGAAGACGGGCTTCCACGGCATTGAGCAATTCCATTTCCTCAAATGGTTTGGTGAGATAATCATCAGCACCCATGGACATGCCTTTTCGTACATCCGATTTTTCGGCTTTGGCCGTAAGGAAAATAAAGGGGATATCAGCAGTGGCAGGATTTTTCCCCAGCAGGTACAACACGCCATACCCGTCAAGGTCGGGCATCATGATATCACAAATCACAAGGTCCGGCTTGTCCTGACCTGCTTTAATAACACCCAGCCGGCCATTTTCGGCTGTAGCAACCTGATAATTAGCAAGTTCAAGGATTTCTGCAGTATTTTCACGCATTTCTGCATTATCCTCGATAAGTAGAATTTTTTTCATGGGGTGTTCCAGTTGGGGAATCTGACTGTAAATGTACTGCCTTTATTGATTTGACTGTTGAATTCAATTCTCCCGGGCATCAGTTTTACATACCGCAATACAATGTTCAGCCCCAGGCCTGTGCCCTGGATGGCAGTGACATTTCCTGCCCTGAAAAACCGTTCAAACAAATGATACTGGTCCTCTCCGGGAATTCCGATGCCGTAATCTCTGACGGAAACGGAAATTTCCTCACCCGTTTCAGAGAAAAGTTCAATGGGTGAGTTTTCCGGTGAATACTTGATGGCATTGTTGAGCAGGTTAATCAGGATATTCCTCAGTAAATGCCTGTCCAGATAGACCTTGCGGCTTGTTCCCGTATGCCTGTACCGGATGGTTTGCCCCGGTTTGCAAACGGCCTGAAGTTGTTCGGTAAGGTCTTCACAGAATTCAGGAAGATCAAATTCCTCTTTGTTGACATCCACCTTACCGGCTTCCAGTCGTTCCAGTGAAAGAAAGTCATTCAGAATTTCAGTCAGGTTTTTAACAGAATTTTTTATCCTTTCAATATGCTTTTCTTTCTTGTCCGTGTCCTCGGGACGACTGTATTTTTCCACCAGGGCAACGGATGAAAGTATGGTGCTGAGTGGAGTTCTGAATTCATGAGAAGCAATGCTGACGAACCTGGACTTCATTTCATTCAGTTCCCGTTCCTTTTCCAGGCTTTGGATGATTTCCAGTTGGGCCTTTTTTTGTGCCGTAACATTCAGTACTACGAGCAGTACCTCGGGGATATTCCCCTTTTTATCTGGAAGCGGTACACAGGTTATGGCATAATAATAATCCGCATGGCGGAATTCTTCCTGAAAACTTTCCCAGTTGAAAACCCTGCTCATCCGGCTAAAAATTTCATCTGTGTCCGCAGGCCAGAAGGGTAGTACCGAGCAGGATTTTCCAATGAGCGACTGGCGGTTTATATTCATTGAATGCAGTTCCCTGCCGTCAATAAACACGATCGTGTACCTGTGATCCAGCACACAAATGATTCCATCGGGGAAATTTCGGGCAATGGTACTGTATAATCGTTCCGAATCCAGCAGGGCTTCTTCCGCCTTTTTCCGTTCCCGGATTTCTTCACTCAGGCTCTTGTTCGCCCGTGCCAGTTCTTCGGTTCGGGCCTGCACTGCCTGTTCGAGTACCTCATTATGGTGGCTGATAATATCCTCCTGCTTTTTTCTTTCGGTAATATCAATAATGAAACTGATTACAAAACGTTTGTTCTGGCTTTTGAAAGAACTAAGACTTATTTCAACCGGAAATTCTTCGCCGTTTTTCCGTTTTGCATAAAGGTTCATGCCCTGACCCATGGGCCGGTTCCTGGGATGTTTGTAAAAACCTTCTCTGTGCATGGAATGCGGATGGGTAAAGCGTGGAGGCATGAGGTCCTCAATTTTACTCTCCAGAAGGTTTTCTCTTTCAAAGCCGAATTGCAGGGCTGCCCGGGGATTAGCCATGATGATTTTCCCATCTTCATCGCTGATGATGATGCCCTCGGTCGCATTTTCAAACATGGCATTGAGGTGTTCGGTACTTCTCATCAGACGCTCCTGACTTTCTTTGTATTTAATAATAGCCAGGGTAAATGCCCAGATAATCATGATGGGAAGTATCACAAAACCGATATTCAGGTCATAAAAACCCACAGGCCCTTTAAGGGCAAATCCCAACACGATGAGCCCGCTCAACACCACACTTGTTTCCATGGTGGCACGGGCACCGGGTATCCAGATGGTGAGCAGAACAATCAGGGAATAAACGAACTCAAGGTGGTATTGAGAGGGCAGAATGAGGGAAAGGAAAAACAGGATAAGGCTGAGCAACATGCCCAATACCTGTATCCTGTTTTTCATGGAAATCCTTGTCACAGCCTTCAGAAACCTCGCCTTTGTCCAAAAATAGGAAATTACCCTGAGCCTGTAAGGGAATTGTACCGGCCTTCTGATTTTCATCAATTCGGGGAACTGACCTTAATCATGTGAATTGTCTGCCGGCAGGAATAGCTTTGGATGAAAATCCGGGTATGCCCACGCAAGAAATGAAAGTGTTTCCTATCCGCAAGATCCTGGTTCCCACGGATTTTTCGGATACCTCAAGAAACGCCCTGCATTATGCTGTTCAGATGGCATTGCGCCAAAAGGCGAACATCGTGCTGTTTCATGCAGCCCATGTTCCTGCTGTGGCCAATGAGGAAATACTGTTGCAATCTACCCGAAACTCAGTAGAATCAGAAGCCATGAACCATCTCGAGGCTCTGAAACTGGATATGGTTCGTGAATTTGGATTTGATGGTATTGAAATGATTACCTCATTCGGATTTGCTGTGGATGAAATCAATACCCTGGTAAAGGAACAATCCATTGACCTGATTGTCATGGGTACCCGTGGGGCAAGCGGCCTGAGTGAAATCCTCATCGGAAGCAATACCGCGGAGGTCATTGAACATTGTGTATGTCCGGTTCTGGTTGTTCCGGAAAATGCCCGGTTCAGAATCCCCGAAGCGGTAGCCTTTGCAACCAATTATGCCGACAATGATTTCCAGTCCCTGTACCTGCTCACGGAAATGATGAAACCCTTCGGAGCCAGGATTGCCATTCTTCATATTGAAAATCGTGAGGAAAAAACCGAGGTGCGGTTCATGGATTGGTTCAAAGGACAGGTTCAGACCAATATACCATATTCCAATTTCTCCTTTCACCTGATTCAGGGAAGTAACCTGGAAGAAACTCTGAACGACTTCGTGATGAATAACGGAATTTCAATAGTGGCCGTTGCCATGAGAAAACGATCCTTCTTTGATAAGCTGACCAACAGAAGTTTTACAAAAAAAATGGTCTATCACAGCGATATACCCCTGCTGGCTTTCCATGCAAAAACCATAAACAGCAATCCGCTGTTCTAACCTCCAAACCGTATCCTGATTAATGCCCTGACTAAAGTGGCGTGGATTCGAAATTCAACTTCAACATACGATATACTTATGTTAGCCCAAAAATCACTTGCAGAAATTGTTACCCTGCAGCCCTCCAGTGCGGTTCTTTTCGAACGACTAGGCATTGATTATTGCTGCCGTGGTTCAAGGACACTGTCTCAGGCCTGTGAGAATTTGCAGCTCAGCCTGGATTCTGTTGAGTCCGAATTGCAACAATTATTTTATGTTCCGGTTCTGACATCCGGTTCAGAATGTCCGGAAAAGATGGCCCCAGGAAGACTTGCCGGGCACATTGTGGATACACACCACCGGTATATGAAGCAGTCCATGCCGCTGATTCATCATCATCTGGAAAAAGTATGTAAAAAACACGGCTCACGTCACCCGGAGCTGACGGTTCTCCTTGAAAAATTTATCCGGCTTGAGTCGGATATGAGGCAACATCTGTATAAGGAAGAACACAACCTGTTCCCCAGAATAATGGAAATAGACCTGGCAGTATCATCGCGGTCGGGCCACTGGATCCCGGATAAATACTATATTGCATCCCCGATTGATGTAGTGGTTGAAGAACATACGGAAACCGGAAATTTAATGGACGAAATCCGGAACCTTACAAATCATTATACCGCACCTGCCGATGCCTGTACAACGTATAAACTGCTGATCCATGAATTGGCAGAATTCGAAAGAGACCTGCACATGCACATGCATCTGGAAAACAATATCCTCTTTCCCGAAGCCATTAAACTTCAGCAGTCCATTTCAGGCATCAGACTTAACTGATTCCTTTACCCAGCAAGATCAGACAAACACCCTGGATTACTATTGGAAACCTTCAAAACAATCATTGAACCCTTCCGGATCAAATCCGTCGAACCGGTTCACCTGTCCACCCCCGAACAAAGAGCAGGATACCTTGAAAGCGCTCATTACAATCCCTTCCTGCTTAAAAGTGAGCAGGTAATTATTGATTTTCTGACGGACAGCGGAACCTCTGCCATGAGCAGCAGGCAATGGGCGGCTATAATGCAGGCCGATGAATCGTATGCCGGAGCAAGCAGTTGGGAACGCTTTGAATCCGCCATTCAGGACCTGACCGGAATGCCGCATGTGTTACCCACACATCAGGGACGGGCGGCTGAACGAATCCTGTACGGACACCTGGGCGGAAAAGGAAAGTATTTTATCAGCAATACCCATTTTGATACCACCCGTGCAAACATTGAATACAGCGGTGCAAACGCCATAGACATTCCTGTGCAGGAAGCACTGGATATGGATTCTTCATATCCCTTCAAAGGCAATATGGATGTTCAGCAACTGGAGAAACATGTTGCCGGACTGGGAGCAAAAAATATTTCGGGAGTCATTCTGACCGTAACCAATAATACCGGCGGAGGACAGCCCGCCTCCATGAAAAATGCCAGGGAGGTTTCGGCTGTTTGCCGGAAACATGGTATCCTTTTTATCCTTGATGCATGCCGCATTGCAGAAAACGCCTACTTTATCCATGAAAAAGAGGCCGGATATACCGGATCCTCCTTCAAGTCCATTGCACAGGAAATGTGCAGTCTTGCCGATGCCTGTGTGATGAGTGCCAAAAAGGATGCCCTGGTAAATATGGGAGGATTCCTGGCCCTGAGAAGCAATGAACTTGCAGCAGCCTGCACACAACTCCTTATTATTACCGAAGGATATACCACCTACGGCGGCCTTTCGGGAAGAGATATGGAGGCTGTGGCCGTTGGCCTTGAAGAAGTCTTTGATCCGTCTTACCTTAAATACAGAATTACCAGTACCACTTACCTGGGTGAGCATATCCGCAAATTGGGAGTGCCGGTGGTTTTCCCCATAGGAGGTCATGCGGTGTATGTAAATGCGAGAATGCTCTATCCGCACATCCCTGTGCACGAATACCCCGGTCAGGCACTGGTATGCGAACTCTATCGCAAGGGCGGAATACGGAGTGTGGAGGTGGGCTCTGTAATGTTTGGAAAATATGACGCTGATAAAAAACTTATTCCTGCCGCAATGGACCTGGTACGCCTTGCCATTCCCCGGCGGGTATATACCCAAAGCCACATTGATTATGTAGTGGAGGTTTTTGAAAAGATAATCGCCGGTAAGAATAATACCTCAGGTTACAAAATTACCTGGGAACCGGAATTCCTCCGGCATTTTACCGCACATTTTGAACCCGTTCACTAATACTTTTGGTTGATTGGTATCAGCCACATGATGCAAGTCATGGGTTATTATATTTTCTCTGCGGTACTTTGCAGTTAACTACGAGATTAATGAAATCATTAGGGTTTATTCCTGCATTATTTCTGGTGATTTTTTCAAGCTGTACAAGGGAGGATGATCCCCAGCCTGAACCCCAGCCAAATTCCGTTTCCATACAGTTGTATCACCGTATAGACGGTCAAAGCCTGTTGTTTGATACCATGTTATATGCTACAGGCGCTGGTCACCGCTACGGTATTACCGGCTTAACCTATTACCTGTCCTCTGTGCAGCTTACCCGCTCAACCGGAGACCCTGTAAAGCTGAAAGATTTCTGGTACTGTGATGCGGCAAGCCCGGGAACACAATTATTCAAGGTGGTTTCAGTGCCAAAAGGATCTTATACAGGAATTCAATTCAATATCGGGCTGGACTCAGCCCTTAACCAGACGGGGGCATTGCCGGCGACGACAGAAAATCTGAATATGGAATGGCCCGTGCCGATGGGAGGGGGCTATCACTTCATGAAATTCGAAGGTCACTATGGTGACAGTCTCTGGGGGTTTGCCATGCATCTTGGAACCAACAATTGTCTGGTGCGGTGTCAGTTGTTGCACCCGTTTACTGTTGGTGATGGAGATTTGGAAATTGGGTTGGAGATGAATCTCAATGAATGGTTCCGGAATCCGGAAATTTATGACTTCGACCTGGACGGGAATTATTCTATGGGCAATATGGCAGCCATGCAAAAACTGACCCTCAATGGATCGGATGTATTCACCATTCAATAATGAATGAAAGAGGGATGAACAAAGCGCTGATCTTTTTTTTCGTATTAATTTCAGGTATTGCTGCCTGTAAGAAGGACGCACCGGAAAATCCCGATGAAAATCCCTACGTCCCTACACCTTATGCACTACATGTTCCGGTGGGATTTCCACAACCGGTGATTCCGGGCTTCAATCCGACCACCGTGGAGGGAGTACGGCTTGGCAGGATGTTGTTTTATGATCCCATCCTGTCAACAAACGGCAGATCCTGCTCCAGTTGTCATAAACAGGCGACCTCTTTCACCTCAGGAACCTTTACTTCACCTGAAGGATATTCCATCATCCTGCCGCCATTGATCAACCTTGCATGGAATCCCGACTGGGAGTGGAAGGGAAGTGCTGCTGTACTGGATCACGTTCCACTGGCTGATTTTGGACCGGTGTTTTTTAACTCTGATATGGACTCGGTCGTCTATAAATTGAAACATCATGCCCTGTATCCGCAATATTTTTACGAGGCTTTTGGTGTAAAGGATATCGCTACCCTGAGTGAATCGGAACTTCAGCATAAAATTGCCTATGCATTAATCCAGTTTGTAAGAACGCTCATCAGCGATAATTCAAAATTCGACCGGGTGATGCGTCATGAAGAGGTATTTACACCCCAGGAACAAAACGGCAGTATTATTTTTTATACCGAAAGAGGGGATTGTTTCCACTGCCACGGAACTCCGTTGCTTACCAATAATACCTTTAATAATACCGGCCTGGATTCATTGCCGGACGGGCCCAACCTCGGAAGATACCTGGTGACCGGGCTGAATGCCGATATCGGAAAATTCAGCTCACCCACCTTGAGAAACATTGAACTGACGGGGCCCTATATGCACGACAGCCGGTTCCAGACTCTGGAAGATGTAGTGGAATTTTATAATTCCGGAGTACACTGGAATTCTCCCAATATTGACCCGATCATGACCAAGCCTTTCAAGGAATACGGATTACAACTCACCCAACAGGAGAAGTCGGATCTCATCGCGTTTCTGAAAACTTTTACCGATACCACGATCCTGAGTAACCCTGCGTATTCCAATCCTTTCTGAAAAAATACCGGTTTCTGTACTGTTATATTTTACGAACACATTTGGGGGTGCGTTCCTGACAGTCTCAGATCCGGTTTTTTGTATCCATTGTTTATAACCTTGCGGGTTTGTTTATATTTTCCGGTGTGAATAAATCGTTTATTCACAGTGTTTAAAATTTTTTTTACAACGGATTGTTTGATAAATTTAGTACCGTATGATGGATGTCATAAATTCAGAAATGGACTAAAATTTTCTTCGTTGACATTTAAAAAACTTAAGGGAATGCAGAAAAAATCAGTAAAATCGTTGAAAACCCCGGCAAAAAGGAAGGGACTACAAGTTTCAAGGTACTTCACGGAAAGTACCGTTTCACCTTTTGATCAATTCAACTATGAATCCAGGAAATCAGTCATCCGGAACCCCAAAGGAGACATCGTGTATCAGATGGACCATGTTGAAGTCCCCGATTCCTGGTCCCAGACAGCTACAGATGTACTTGCTCAAAAATATATCAGGAAAACCGGCGTCCCCTTAAGCGATGGAAAGACGGGACCGGAGCATTCCATAAAACAGGTGGCACACCGTATGGCAAAATGCTGGACGGATTGGGGTCAGAAATTCGGCTACTTTGCCAGTGAGGGCGACAGCCAGGCCTTTTACGACGAAGTGGTGTTTATGATCATCGGACAGTATGCAGCCCCCAACTCCCCGCAATGGTTTAACACCGGACTCTATAACACGTATGGGATCAAAGGCAACGGACAGGGACATTACTATGTGGATGAAAATACAGGGAAGCTGCACCAAAGTACTTCTGCCTATGAGCGCCCCCAGCCGCATGCCTGTTTCATTCTTTCCGTGAAGGATGATCTGGTAAATCCGGGAGGAATCATGGACTTGTGGGTTCGTGAAGCGAGGATTTTTAAATACGGCAGCGGAGTGGGATCCAATTTTTCTGCACTCCGGGGAATGAATGAAAAATTATCCGGAGGAGGAAATTCCTCCGGACTGATGTCGTTTCTGAAAGTAGGTGACCGGGCAGCAGGTGCGATAAAATCCGGAGGAACAACACGGCGGGCAGCAAAAATGGTCTGTCTTGATATGGACCATCCGGAAATTGAAAAATTTATTACCTGGAAGGTGGCTGAAGAGAAAAAGGTGGCAGCACTTATCGCGGCCGGCTATTCATCCGATTATGAAGGGGAAGCTTACGCCACGGTTTCTGGTCAAAATTCAAATAATTCAGTCAGGGTACCGGATGAATTTTTTAATACCCTTACTGCAGGCAGGGAATGGCAGTTGATTGCAAGATCCGACGGTTCTGTAACCGGATCGGTTCCTGCCCAGAAACTCTGGAAAGAAATTGCAGATGCCGCCTGGCATTGCGCAGACCCGGGAGTGCAGTTTGATACCACAATAAATGCCTGGCATACCTGTCCGGAAGGTGGAAGAATCAGAGCTTCCAATCCCTGCTCGGAATATATGTTCCTGGATGATACAGCCTGTAATCTTGCTTCCATAAATCTTGGAAAATTTATTGACAGGGATACTGGCATTTTTGACGTGGCCTCCTTTCAGCATGCCTGCAGGATATGGACTGTGGTACTGGAAATATCCGTCCTGATGGCTCAGTTTCCTTCCGAAGAAGTTGCCCTGAAAAGCTATCAGTACAGAACACTTGGCCTGGGTTATGCAAACCTGGGTTCGCTGCTGATGGTTTCGGGAATTCCATACGACAGCGATGAAGCGCGCGGTATTGCAGCGGCTATTACCTCTATCATGACCGGAACAGCGTATAAGACATCGGCGGAAATGGCCGTGGCTGTAGGGCCTTTCACAAAATTTGAAGAGAGCAGGGAATCCATGCTCCGTGTTATCCGGAATCACAGGTATGCTGCGTATCATGCCACCGATGCCTACGAAGGCCTGAATGTTCAACCCACCGGTCTGGATGCAAGGTATTGCCCGGATTATCTGTTGAAGGCGGCGTGTAAATCCTGGGACGAAGCCGTGATGTTGGGAACCGAAAATGGTTTCAGGAATGCTCAGGTTTCGGTTATTGCACCTACCGGAACCATTGGCCTGGTTATGGATTGTGATACCACCGGCGTGGAGCCTGACTTTGCTCTTGTTAAATTTAAAAAACTCGCAGGTGGTGGGTATTTTAAAATTGTAAATGATAGTGTACCGGTTGCATTAAAAAATCTTGGATACACCAACCAACAGGTCCAGGCGATTGTAGGATATGCAACCGGAAGTGCTTCCTTTAACGGAGCTCCGTTTATTAACCACGAAACGCTGCTTGCCAAAGGCTTCAGAAAAAAGGACCTTGCCAGACTCGAGGAAGCAGCCCGTGCTGCTTTTGATATCAGGTATCTCTTTAATGTATGGACCCTCGGCTCAACCTGTATGGAGCAACTGGGTATCTCAAAGGAAAAGTTCAACAATGCCGATTTTGACCTGCTGGCTGAACTGGGCTTCACGGAGGACCAGATAGAGGAAGCCAACGATTACGTCTGCGGTACCATGACGGTTGAAGGGGCGCCCCATCTGAAGGAAGAACATCTTCCTGTGTTCGACTGCGCGAACCGCTGTGGCAAATCGGGAGTTCGCTTCATTCATCCGCATGGCCACATCCGGATGATGGCAGCGGTACAACCCTTTATTTCCGGCGCTATTTCCAAGACCATTAACCTTCCCCATGAAACCACTTCTGAAGATATCATGGAGTGTTACGATATGAGCTGGAAACTCGGACTGAAGGCAGTTGCAGTGTACCGTGATGGTTCCAAATTATCACAACCGCTTTCTGCTGCAAGTTCAAAGAATAAAAAATCCGGAAGTGAAAAAGGAGAATTGACTGCTGAGGAGGTGCTGGAAGCTGCCCGGAAAATCATCACAGCATCCCGCGATACCACCTTTAAGCGTCAGTTGTCAAGTATCGTGAACAGAAAGCGCCTGCCTTCAAGACGTGCAGGGTTTACACAAAAGGCAAAAGTAGGAGGCCATACAATTTTTGTCAGAACCGGTGAGTACGATGATCAAACACTGGGAGAGATATTCATTGATATGCACAAGGAAGGAGCGTCTTTCCGTTCCCTGATGAATTGTTTTGCCATTGCAGTCAGCATCGGATTGCAGTATGGCGTCCCCCTCGATGAATTTGTTGAGAAATTTATTTTCACGCGCTTTGAACCCTCCGGGCCTGTTGATCACCCGAATATCAAATCGGTAACTTCAGTGATTGATTATATATTCAGGTTGCTTGCACTTGAATACCTTGGAAGGGAAGACCTGGTACAGGTGAAGCCGGAAGGAAAAAGCCAGCAACGTGAAAAAATCACACCTGAAAAGCCGGTGAAAAAAGTGCATCCTGAGGAAATGCGAACGGCTCACCAGGGAGAACAAACCCAGGAATACCTGGGCAATATGATGGGCGATGCCCCCGTTTGCGGAACCTGCGGACATATTACAGTTCGCAGTGGCTCCTGTTATAAATGCCTGAATTGCGGCAGCAGTGTGGGTTGCAGTTAACCGGATTTTCTCTTCACCC
>JADZBN010000079.1 GCA_020852075.1 Bacteroidia bacterium | reverse complement strand
AATTTTTTCCTGGAATTCGGGGGCAAGCATACCTTCCATGGCCTGCTTGATTTCATTGATGGCATTGTAGATAATGGAATAGAGCCGAATTTCAATTTCTTCCGTTTCGGCAAGCTTTCTCGCATTGACGGAAGGCCTTACCTGGAAACCGATGATGATGGCATTTGAGGCGGAAGCAAGAAGCACGTCGGATTCGGTAATCTGTCCGACAGACTTGTGGATAATATTGATTTGTACCTCCTGGGTGGAAAGTTTCAGCAGCGAGTCGGCAAGCGCTTCAATGGAACCGTCCACGTCACCTTTCACAATTACGTTGAGTTCTTTAAAGCTTCCGATGGCAAGCCTGCGTCCGATTTCATCCAGGGTGATATGCTTGTGTGTCCGGATTCCCTGTTCACGCTGAAGTTGCAGTCGTTTGTTTGCAATATCCCTGGCTTCACGTTCGTCTTCCATTACATTAAAGAGGTCGCCTGCCTGAGGTGCACCGGTCATACCAAGAATCTGGGCCGGATCACTGGGTCCCGCCTCCTTGATTCTGAAGCCTCTTTCATTAAACAGGGCTTTCACCCTGCCGCTGTAACAGCCTGCGAGAATTACATCTCCGACATGGAGTTTGCCGGAATGAACGAGGACGGTCATTACATACCCCCGGCCTTTGTCAAGCATGGATTCAATCACGGTACCGTTTGCACGGCGGTTAGGATTGGCTTTCAGATCGAGCAATTCCGCTTCAAGAAGTACTTTTTCTAGTAGCGCTTCTACATTTTGTCCTTTCTTGGCAGAAATCTCCTGGCACTGGTATTTGCCACCCCAGTCTTCCACCAGAATATTCATTTTGGAAAGCTGTTCCTTGATTTTTTCAGGATGTGCATCGGGCTTGTCCACTTTATTGATGGCAAACACCATGGGTACATTTGCTGCCTGCGCGTGGTTGATGGCTTCTACCGTCTGAGGCATCACATTGTCGTCAGCGGCAATCACGATGATCGCCACATCCGTAACCTTTGCACCGCGGGCACGCATGGCGGTAAACGCTTCGTGGCCGGGAGTATCAAGAAAAGTTATCTGTTTTCCATTGTCCAGGGTTACGGAATAGGCGCCGATATGCTGGGTGATGCCACCGGCTTCCCCTGCAATGACATTGGTCTTACGGATGTAATCAAGCAGGGAGGTTTTTCCATGATCCACATGGCCCATAACGGTTACAATGGGAGGACGTGGCAGGAGGTCTTCGGGTTTGTCTTCTTCGGTGCGTATTACGTCCTGAACATCGGCAGAAACAAATTCCACCGTGAAGCCGAATTCTTCCGCCACAACTGTCAGGGTCTCCGCATCCAGCCTCTGGTTGATGGAAACAAAAATTCCAAGAGACATACAGGTTGAAATGATGTCGGTAACATTTACGTCCATCAGCTTGGCCAGTTCGTTAGCTGTGACAAACTCCGTAGCCTTAATAACCTTGCTTCCTGCTGCTTCGGCAGCGATGGCTTCCTGTTCTTCGGCACGTTCTTCGCGCCGGGCTTTACGCATTTTTGATGACCTGGATTTTCCGCCACTGCTAAGTCGCGCCAGCGTGGCCTTGATCTGGTCCTGGATTTCTTTATCGGTCAGTTCGGATTTTTCCGGCGGTTTGTGACCTCTTGAAAATTTCTTGTCAGTACTGCCGGTGGCACGTCCCTGTTCCCGCAGGCGGTCCTGGGGGACGGGCTGACTGCCGGTTTTTCGCTCGGTACGTTTGCGTTTTTTCTTTCCCCGGTCTTCCACCGCACCAGACGATGATGCGACGGGTTTTTTCTTTTCAGGTTCCTTGGGTAGCTCGATTTTACCAAGAATGTTGAGTCCGGTAAGCTTGGCAACTTCAATTCTGTGAATTTCTTCTTTGGGAGGTTCCGTTGTGCCTTCTTCACCGGGTGGCTTTTCTGACGGAGCCACAGGGGTGGTTTGATCCGGTGTCTCAACAGGCTTCGTTTCTGCAACTTTATCTGCAACGGGCACCTCTTCATTTTCCGGTTCTGCTTTTTTCTTCCGTCGCGTTGCCGGTTTTGGCTCCGTCACCGGCTCTGCGGGTTTTTCCGCGCTGACCGCTTTTTTCCTGCCACCAGTTTTCTTCTTATCCCGGGTCTCTTCCGTTATTTCAATCTTACCTACAACTTTAGGGCCTTCAACTTTTTCTCCTTTGGCTTTTATTACCTCTTTTTCTTTTTCAGCCGGCTTTTTTGCTTTGGTGCTTTTATCAGGTGTTTCTGCAATGGTTTCTTCAGTACCAGTATGAACATTCTTGATCAGGATTTCTTTTGCATCTTCTTCCCTGGGTACAGGCGCTTTCTTGGTTTCCTCGGCATCCAGTATTAATGCAGTTTCCTTGCGGATTTTACTTTGTGCAATCTGCTGTGCTTCCTCCTTGGCGGATTTATCCCCCAGGAATTCTTTCAGGAGCAATGCATAGGCATCCCCGGGCAACTTCGTGTTTAGATCACTTTTAATCTTGAATCCTTTTTTCGAAAGGAAATCCACGATGTGGTCAAGGCTCAGGTTAAAATCCTTTACCGCTTTACTTAATCGAATGGTTTTTTCTGCTTCTGCCATATTGTCTGACTTCCTGCAGGGTAACTAATTTTGACCCACTGCAAGGTAATGAATTATTACTGTGTAACGAACCTGTCGAAGGAGATCAGGTCCGAAGCTGGAATCATTCGAATTCTGACTTCAGAATCCGGATCACTTCCTTAATGGTTTCTTCCTCCAGGTCGGTACGTTTCACAAGATCTTCCACGGGCAACTCAAGCACACTCTTTGCCGTATCGCATCCGATATTTTTTAGTTCATCAATAATCCAGGGCTCGATTTCGTCCGCAAATTCATCCAGATCAACATCCTCCGAATCGTCATCTGTATCCCGGTAAACATCAATTTCATATCCTGTCAGTTTGCCTGCAAGTTTGATATTGTGTCCACCTTTGCCGATGGCCAGCGATACCTGGTCGGGTTTTAAAAATACCGACGCTCTTTTGCTTTCATCGTCCAGCTTTATAGAAGTAATTTTTGCAGGAGCCAGCGCACGGGAAATGAACAGGGGTGTATTATTGGTAAAATTGATCACGTCAATATTTTCATTTCTCAGTTCACGTACGATTCCGTGAATCCTTGATCCCTTCATTCCCACGCAGGCGCCTACCGGATCAATGCGGTCATCATAACTTTCCACAGCTACCTTGGCGCGCTCACCCGGTTCCCTGACGATACGTTTGATGGTAATGAGGCCGTCGAATACTTCGGGAACTTCCATTTCAAACAGTTTTTCGAGGAAGAGTGGGGAAGTCCTTGAAAGGATGATTTTGGGTGTACCGTTAATCATTTCAACCCGTAATACCACCGCACGGACACTGTCGCCCTTCTTGAAGAAATCAGAAGGAATTTGCTCACCCTTGGGAAGTATCAGTTCATTACCGTCATCGTCCATTACAAGGGTTTCTTTCTTCCAGGTCTGATACACTTCGCAGGTAACAATTTCTCCGATCCTGTCCTTGTATTTTCTGAAAATCCCTTCCTTTTCCAGTTCCTGAACTCTTGCCATCAGATTCTGACGGGCTGCAAGCACTGCCCTTCTTCCGAAATCCGAAAACCGCACCTCTTCCGATACTTCTTCACCAACTTCGAAGTCAGGCTGAATACGGATGGCTTCGGAATATCCGATTTGTGTGGAAGGGTCTTCAAGTGAAGTGTCCTCCACGATCAGCCGGTTGCGAAGGGCCTGGAGGTCCCCTTTATCCGTATTAATCACAATGTCAAAATTATCGGCATTGCCGTATTTTTTCTTCAGCATATTTTTAAAGACATCCTCAAGGATGCTCATCATGCTGGCGCGGTCAATGTTTTTAAGGTCTTTGAATTCAGAAAAGGCTTCTACCAGTTCTGTGTGATCGGTTTTAATCTGTGTTTTTTTCATTTGTATCAAATGATTAATCAAAGGTAAAGTGAACCCGGGTTTCTTTGATGTCACTGAAACCAAGGTGTACGGGTGTTATCTGTTTTTCTTTTTTCTTTCCTTTATGAATAATAATTTCCTCATCCAGACCGATTCCCTGTGCATCCGCCTCGCGAAGGATACCGGTATGTTTCATGCCATCGCGAGTCAGGACATTCACCTGCTGACCGAGCCGTTTCAAAAACTGCGGCAGAACCAATAAGGGCTCTTCCATTCCCGGTGAACCCACTTCGAGTTCATGTTTTTCAAAGACATCCGTATCATCCAGGCTCTGATGGAGGAAACGGGAAAGAGACACACAGTCATCCAGCCGGGTTCCTGATGGATGGTCAATGGAAACAAGAATCTTTCCGGGACCTGCTTTCACTTCAACAAGGAAGTACCCTGTTCCATCCAGCTTTTGGGTCACCAATTCCGATATTTTCTCTTTCAAATTCACCGGCAATAAAAAAGGGGATCTCTGTCCCCTTCAAATCTTCATATTTGCCATGCAAAGATACAAAAATATCCGTAGAATTCCTTCATAATTGAATAATAATACGCGAATATGATATTTGGTAAAAGAGAAACGCGGAAATATCATTTGAGTGTCAAAATCCCGCATTTTTAATCAATTTCGCAATAATCAGGCATCGAATTTCTTACCTTTGTATTCATGTCATTCATTGATATTTTCAGCCCATCCGGTCATTCCAACAGGGTGGTAATTGTAGGCGGTGGATTTGGCGGTACAGAACTGGCATTACGAATCAACAAAATACAGTACGAGGTGGTTCTTCTGGACAGGCATAATTACCTGACTTTTCAGCCTCTTTTATATCAGGTCGCAACCGGTGGCCTGGAGCCCGATTCCGTTGCTTATCCGCTGCGGAAGATTTTTGGAAAAAAGAAGAAGGTACTGTTCAGACTGGCCAATGTTCAGTCCGTGGATGCTGCAAAAAAGGTGGTACGTACGGATATCGGGGATATATGCTACGATAAACTCGTACTGGCAACCGGATCTGTAAGCAATTTCTTCGGACAAGAGACCACCCGGCAGCATGCGTTGTCCCTGAAATCTGTTACAGATGCCCTGGATATACGAAGTTTTATTCTTCAGAATTTTGAGAAGGCTCTGCTGGAGCGCGATCCTGTGATAAGGGAAAGCTACCTGAACCTGGTGGTGGTGGGCGCCGGACCAACCGGCGTTGAGATTGTCGGCGCCTTGTCGGAACTGAGGGCGCATGTATTACCCAGTGATTATCCTGATCTGGATCTTTCACACATGCGCATCATGCTGGTTGAAGCCGATTCAAAAGTACTGGGTGCCATGTCGGCAACCTCCTCCGAAAATGCGATCAGGCAACTCAGGGAATTGCAGGTGGACATCCGGCTGGGAGTCCGCCTGATGGAATACAATGGAGAAAAGGCCGTCTTTAGTACAGGTGAAACTATACAAACGCGTTCGCTGTTCTGGACTGCTGGAGTGATGGGGAATATGGTGCCGGGTTTTCCGGCTTCTTCCCTTGTAAGAGGCAACCGGTTGCTGGTGGATGCCTGTAACCGTGTTGCGGGATATGATGATGTGTATGCCCTTGGAGATATTGCTTCCATGGAAAGTCCCGCTGGGCCTCATCCCATGCTTGCTCCCGTAGCCATTCAGCAGGCGAGGAATCTTGCGGACAATCTCGGTAAATCACCCGATGCAGACTGGACGCATTTTAGCTACAGGGATAAAGGGACTATGGCTACCATTGGTCGGAGCAGGGCGGTGGCAGACATTAAGAAACTGCATCTGAAAGGGTTCATTGCCTGGATTGCCTGGCTTTTCATCCACCTGATTTTACTGGTGGGATTCAGAAACAAACTGGTGGTAATGCTGAACTGGATTTGGAATTATTTCAGCTACGACCGCGCCATCCGGTTGATCATCCGGCCCTATAAAAACATTCATTAGGATCAGCTTACTCCGGATCCGTTATCCACATGCATGGAAGGGGTTACAAATGCCAGGTGACCGTCCGAATTTTCAGCCATAAGGATCATGCCGCGGGATTCGATACCCTTGATTTTTCTCGGCTCGAGGTTTACCAGTATGGCAACCTGTTTTCCGATAATTTTTTCAGGCTCGTACCAGGAGGCAATGCCAGAGACCACAGTCCGGGTATCCATTCCTGTATCAATGCTTAGTTTAAGGAGTTT
>JADZBN010000078.1 GCA_020852075.1 Bacteroidia bacterium | reverse complement strand
TCGTGAACAAGCCGATAGTATTGGAGAATATCTACTATGACCTGGATAAGTACGAGATCCGTGCCGATGCAGCGGCAGGGCTTGACAAGCTGGTACAGATCATGCTGGATAATCCGGATATCCGGATAGAGCTGAGTTCACATACGGATTCCAGGGCAGATGACAAGTACAATATGATATTGAGTCAGAAGCGTGCGGAATCGGCGGTGAATTACATAGTAGGCAAGGGCATCAGCCGGGACCGGATCACGGCGCGTGGCTACGGGGAGACACAACTGGTGAACCGATGCTCGAACGGTGTGGAGTGTACCGAGGAAGAACACCAGGCCAACCGGCGAACAGAGTTTAAGGTGATCAGCATTGATCAGAAAAAACTTTCATTGGAATAAAAATAAAAAATCCCCGGCACCGTCGGGGATTTCTTTTTTCGTCATGAATTATACGGTGCTATATCTTGGTGACCTTTGCACTGACTTTTTTATTTTCAAAAATTATACTCAGTATATACTCTCCTTTGCTTAAGCCCTTCTTGTCCGTAAATACGTGTACATTTTTTCCTTTGGATCCTTCGAAAGTCTGGGTAGTGACAATTTTCCCCTCGTTGTCTGATACCTGCATCCATACCCGCCCCGGCTTTGGAATGTAATATGCAATGTCCAAAGACTCATTGAAAAACTGCGGACTTACACGGTCTATGGACAATTCTTTCTCCTGGTTGAATTTAACGGCTGCAAGCGGATGCGTTATAAATTTTCCATCGGCCATATACTGGCGGAGCCGGTAATAAACAAGGGGCGAGGTCGCTTCGGTACGGTCTGTGAAGGTGTATTCATCCCCAGGGGCCATGTTGGGATTAGCCTTTACCCTGCCGGCATTGCAGAAATCATTTCCATTTACAGACCTTTCAACCGAAAAGTAATCAATGTCTTTATTGGCGGATGATGACCAGTGCACGACTGCATGGCCTTCTTTTACCTCAAGCATAAAGTTTAGCAGGGATTCCGCAAGGGGCGCTGCAGAGCCGGTGCTCCGGATAATAAGATTGTCAAATACAGGCCTGTCAATGCCTCCGCCGTTCATCTCTTTCCCAATAATGATATTGTCGGTTCCTTTCCATGCCAGGGGCCTGTTTTTTTCACCCTGGTGGCTCCAAACGATGGCATTGTTGACGAAAATTTCAGCGCGCCCGCTGGATGGTGTATAGATGAATCGGTACGTTCTGAAGAGCGGATCAACAGGAATTTCATATTCTGTTTTTTCCTTCACCATATTATAGCCGCCCCTGCCATTCCCTGTTTTATACTTCACTGTGATATAGCCTTCTTCCATCCCAAAACTAAAGTAGTTACCCCGGCTGAAGAAATATCCTGTCGGTTCGGTTCGCCTGTAATCCATGCTTATATCAATTCCATCAAGATTAAAAATTTCCGAACCTTGAATTTCAAGGTTGATATCCTGACCTCCCTGCCCCGGTGCAAGGCCCTGCGTGGATGAACGGCCACCGGGAGCTGAATGTGCTTCTTTGCTGCTGCTTATGGCATCAGGCCCCAGTGTTGCAAGAGTGACCGGGTCCTTTTCCCAGGTAAACTCAGCGACAATATCTCCCTGGCTTAACTGGGCTCCGCCATTATCGCTTCCGTTTCTTGCCTGGGTTTTACTGAGGTTCTGAAAATTCAGGTACACCAACCAGCCTGTTGTAAGGATCACAACAAGGCCAACAGATCCTGCTACCAGAATTAACCGGGAAGATAATTTTTGCTTTCGTTTCGGGCCGTATCGTAAATTTCTTTTCATATTCGGAAATAATGGAATTCAAACTTTAATTTTTAATTAATTTCTGACTGATTTTCTGCTCATCGCATACAAGTACCAGGTAATACATGCCTTTCGTCAGGCCTGCCTGAGCCCGGAAATCATAATGATTTATTCCATCCTCGGATTGGATATTATCCCTGAATACCACTTGTCCTGAACTGTTCAGTAAGCGGAGTTCTACTTCTGCTTTTTTCCTCAACATGAAATTAACCGTGAAAAAATCCTGAAAGGGGTTAGGGCCTACAGAAGTAATTTCAAATCCGTCATCTTCTTCGGATACTCCTGTTCTGTATTTCACATTTTGAATTTCTGAATAACTGTATTGCCCGTCGAAGTCCGTTTGCTTTAACCTGTAATAATTGTAACCCTGTATGGGATTTGGGTCGCTATCGGTATAATAGAGATTGGTGCTGCTGTTGCCGGCGCCCTGTTGGGTGAGTATGGGCTCAAAGTTCCTTCCATCGGAAGACCGTTCAACCGTAAAAAAATTGTTATTGATTTCGGCTGCTGTTGCCCAACTCAGATCCACAATGTCACCATTTAATTTTGCCCTAAAGTAAATCAGTTCAATAGGAAGGGGAGTGGAGGCCGTTACCGCTATCCACGGTCCGAATGTACTGGTGTTATTTACAGTCAACGCTCCTGTGCCTGACGTTACACCATTCCCGGATCCTTGTATCGTACTCCAATTGGTGCCATTCCAGGCCTGAATGCCAAACTGTCCGTACCGGAGGGCTGAGGATACCGTGTTTTCTGCTCCTCTGTAGGTAATGGTAACATTAGCGGTTATTCCGTCAGCGCTAAAATTCCACCAACGGTCTATTACACTTAAAACACTCATGTCAGGATTTGAAGGACCCGCCATAGTGGTTACAGCCGGTACATCTCCTGCTCCTGACCAGGGTTGATTATCCGGCAATGCAGTACCGCGGGTTGCGGCTGAAATAGTATTCCCTGTGCCCGATAATACATTAAATGTTACGGGAAGATATTCAGCAGATGAATAGCCAAAGGGGAAAATATGAATTCCGGATGAAATATCCTGCCATGCAATGATACTGTTGTTCACGGCGTTGTCGTTCTCTCCATTAATGTAGCCGTTGGTCCGGATAATTCCATCTGTTGCACCATTTTCTATGGTAAGAGTCCGGCTGTTCAGGTTTAATTCACCTTGTGTGAGTTGCAGTTGCTGTCTTACAAAAACATCCGATGATGATGAAAGATAGGTTTTGGTTAATGATGGTGTTCCCTGGAAATTAATAATGAGAATTCCGTATTTCTGTGAGTTGGTGGTTGCGGTTCCCCGGCCTGTACCGGTTACCTCCTGATTGCTGGTCCCGTTATATTCAATGAGACTTAACGGATCAAGATAGAATTCGAGGCCTTTGGCGGAACTCAGACTTGCATTGCCTGTGCCGTTATAGAGGCCGTTTACGTTTTCTGTTTCAATTTTACCTCCTGCATCCACCGTAATCCCGAATCCGTTTCCGGTTCCTGTCCCAAACACCTGATGGGTGTGTAATTTCAGCACGCCTCCATTTTCTATACGAAGCATATCATTGTCAGCATGGTTATGACAGGATACCTGGAGATCGCCGGTTGTTATATCAAGGGTGCTTCCATTCTTTATGATTTGCTTCGTTTGCTCCACTCCATGATTGTTTCCGGTTCGCGAAAACGAAATAGTACCTGTCCGGTCAAAAATGAGGTTCCCGAAAACGGTATTATTCCCCACATTTTTGCGCGTAATGGAACCATTCCCGGAAATGGAATAATTAGCACCTTTTAAGATCAGAGAATGTACTGCAGAATTGCTGCTTGTGGAATTATCAAATTCAAGCGTACCACCCGATTGCGAAAAATCTCCCAGTACTGTCATGGTAATCGCATCCGTAGTGTAGGAATTGTTTTCATGAAAATTCAGATCTCCGGAAGACTGGCTGAAGTCTCCGTGAATGGTAATATTTGACACACCGTCATTTTTCCGGAAATCCACTTCACCGCCACTGACAATGATATTCCCGGTGATGTCAAGAGTGAGGTTCCCGTTATAATATGAAAAACAGGTATTGCCCCCTGAACAGGTATAATTTCCACCAATGGTTATGACAGTATTATGGGAAGCAGCACTTTGTGATGGCCAGTTGCATGAAAATGATGCGGATGAAATCAATACATCGGATTGGAGTTGAAGTATTTCATCTCCACCGGAAGCTGAGGTGGTAAAATCGCCTCCATTATTTCCTGAAAGTGTTACGTTGCCGGTATTCTTCCAGAATGCTTTCCCGGTGTTGTAAACCGAACCCAGTTTCGTCATTCCGCATATTCTGAATTTACTGCTGCCGTTATCAAAATCTATATCGGCAATCCCTCCCACAATCAGTTTCGTGGTATCCCCGCCTGTATGACAGTTGTATGTTGCCATAAATGTACCTTTATGGAATGACAGGTTGCCGTTGATCTGGATGGTAGAAACGCCGCCAAGAGTATTCGTTGCATTGTATATACCGTAAAAAGAGCCGCCATTCTGGATGAAATTTCCTCCTATGTAGAAAGTACTGTTTCCATTTCCTGAAGTCGCACCCCCGTCGTTGAACTGTCCGATGATTTCGCCTCCGTTCAGGGTACAATTGCCTGATATATTAATAATACTATTCCCGTTTCCTGTATTGATCCCGCTGAATATTCCACCGTTTACGGTTATGCTTCCGGTATTCAGGGTGCAGGCCCCCGAAATGTCCTGATAATGTAAATCCAGGTAAGAATTTGTTCCTTCAAGTTCAATACTCCCGATCGTCGTTGTGGCTGAAGTTCCTGATTTATCAAGGACAATCCATGCATCGCCCACCGTAAGTTTTCCTTTAATCTCATGAATAAGGAATGAATTGTCCTGATCCCACATACAGATACCGGAGCCCTGACTGGAATTAAGTTCGAGGTTACCAAAGTTTCCGCTGATCACGGAGCCAATCGGAACCTGATTATCGTACCAGTCTGCAATGATAAGAGTGGAGGATGGATTAAAGTTTTCTATGCTTTTTTCAAATAATGACCTTGTATCGGCATCATTGGTTTTAGGATCAAAAGTGAAAATACTTCCTGCGCCAAGTATAAATGATTTTCCATTGTTCATTTTCACCGTTGAGTTATTCATGGTGAAGGTGCCGTTCACCTGTAAACTGTTCCCGATAGTGAGTTTTTTGTTTCCTGTCATCGTGACCGTACCATTCGTCTCCACATTCAATGCCTGTACGGTGTAGTTATTGTTTATATTTATACTTTTCTGGGCCGGGATATAAACACTGTCGTTGGAGCCGGGTACTCCGGACGGAGACCAGACCTGTGAACTGCTGAAATTACCACTCTGTATTGCGGTTTTTAATCCACCATAGGAGTGTATGACGGATACAATAACCATCAGAAAAGTGAATACGGTATTTAATGCCTTGGGTCTCATCTTCCCGGATTATTTTTTTATCAGCTTTTTGGTCTCCGTCACATAACCCATGCTGATTCTCAGAATATACGTGCCACGGGCAAGGTGATCTCCTTCGCTGTATTCAAATACATTATTTCCTTTTTGTATCAATTCATCCGATTGAAACAGAATGGTTCCGTTCAGGTTAATCAGCAAAATCGTTGCTGTACCGTCTTCATTTGATTCATAATTGACCCTGAAATGATTTTCAAAGGGATTAGGTCCTGCTTCCGTAATCCGGATACCAGGTGTGGTTACGTCTGAATAATGAACAATTGCAGGCTCCGAATAGGAAAATTTTCCATCGTAATCTGTTTGTTTTAACCGGTAATATGATGTTCCAATAAGAGGGTTATTGTCAATAGTGGAATAACTTCTGGGGTAGGTGCTGTTGCCGGCCCCGTTTATGCGTGCAATACTTTTGTATGATGCTCCATCGCTGCTCCTTTCCACGGTGAAGTATTCATTGTTAATTTCCGAATTGGTAATCCACGAAATATTTACCATATCCTTTTCAAGGCTGGCCTGGAAAGATGCAAGTTCAATGGGTAACGTGGTGTTGCCACCGGTCCCCAGCCAGTATGAAAAATTACTGGTGTTAAAAACGGTTACTGTTCCTGTCCCAAGTATGGTTCCTGTCCCGCCTCCCATTACCGGGTTCCAGCCATAGCCATTCCAGGACATAATTCCCAATTGTTGTGTACTGTAATCGGAGGAAAGGGTGTTTTCTGTTCCTGCATAAGTGACTGTTACATCTGCAGTCATGGGCGATGCATTTATATTCCACCAGCGGTCAATAATACGGTCCGAAGCGTCAAGTTGCCCGTTCTGATTCGCGGTACTCGAAGGCAACCCTGCAGGATAGGGGAGGTTTGTAACCGTAAGTGCCTTCCAGGTTGATATCTTTACCACTCCTGGTATTCCTGATTTTGGTGTGATGGTTACCGGAATATAAGTTCCGCTTTCCGTGGAAAATGGAAATACATGGGCGCCACCATCCAGATTCATCCATACCAGTTGTGAGTTACCTGTACCGCTTGAATCTTCGCTGATTATTCCCCCGTTGGTTCTGGTGATACCCGTTGAAGCCCCGTTGCGCAGTATTAAACTTTTTCCGTTTAGTGCCAGTAGTCCCGATGATAATTCGAGCCTGGTTCTGATATAGATATTCGAAAGTGTTGAAAGGCTGGTGCCGGAAATGCCTGTGTAATTGATTCGCAGAATCCCGTATTCATGTTCTGCAACTGCGCTCAACCCGGCCACTGTGCCGGTGAGTTTTTGACCTGTACTCCCGTTGTATTCAACAATACTGAATGCGTTCAGTGAAAAGTTCATGTTGCCTGAGGAATTCAGTGTTCCGTTTGGAGTACCATCGTACCAGCCTTCCGGTTTCTGGGTAATTATGGTACCTCCTGAATCAACAGTTACACCCGAGTATGCATAGGCCAGGCCGGAGACGATCTGGTGGTTTCCGGTGTTCAACGTACCGCCTGGAAGAATCCGGAGGAAATCACTTGATTGCGTGGAATGCGATGAAACCTGCAGGTTCCCGCTGGATATTTTCAGTGTGCAGCCGTTCAGAATCTGCTGTTTTGACTGGGTAATTATATGGCTGTTTGAAGGCCGTTGAAGGTTGATGGTCCCCTGCCTGCCATATTGAATCAGGCCGAAAACCGGACAGGTTCCGGCACCGGCATGGGATATACTTCCGGATCCTGAAAACACACAATTGGGCCCCTGAAGTTTCAATATATGTGCAGCTTCCTGAGCATCTGCATTATCATCGAATACAATAAAACCTCCGGTTTGTAAAAAGTCGCCGTTGACAGTCCAGGACACCGGATCCTGACTAAGTTCTGTACTTTGGTTATGCAGGTACACCGTTCCGCCAGACTGTGAATACCTTCCGGATACTGTAAAGGCCGCAGGCCCGGTTCCTGATTTTAACGCTATGGTGCCACCACTGACTGTTGTATTCCCGGCTACCTGAATCGTTGCATTTCCACCATTTCTGGAAAAATACAAGGCGCCGTTATACACTGAAAGATTTCCGTTGATGGTTACATTGTTGTTGTGGGAGGCCGTTGACGCACCATAATTAAAACTCATCGTGGATCCGTTGAGGGTGAGGTTTCCTCCAATGGTGACTGTTTCTCCGCCTGATGATGCAGATGATGTCATTTCTGATGAAGAATTACCGCTGATTGTTACGTTCCGGTTTACAATCATCCGGAATTGAGCGTTATTCAACACCTGACCTATGGAGGTGAGTGAGGTCCCCCGGAATTTATCAGAAGGAGAAGAAAAATTAACAGTGAAATCATTGATAATATCCAATGTACACAGATCCCCTCCGGTATGACATCCTGTCTGGCCCATGAATATGCCGCCGTTCAGAATGAGACTGCCGAAACTTGCGTGATAAATGCCCGAATTCGTGGTGGTAACATTGTAAATGATTCGTGTATCACCCGTCGTTTGCGTGAATGTGCCTGATACAGTGAAGGTGGCATCACCGTTAGATACTCCGGCTATTCCGGAATTATTAATAATCTTTACATTCCCCAGGTTGGTAAAATTTCCGGTTACATTCACCGCCACACTCCCATTGCCATCGTTTAACCCGAAGAAATTTCCTCCGGTATTGCTTACCGAGCCCGTATTCAGGGTAAAGGAGGAGGGATGGGTTCCGTTATGGCAGTAAAAACTGGAATTCATGGATGTAAGCACAATGGCGCCAATTGTGGTATTGCTGATATTTCCGCCTTTGTCAAGAGTTATCCATCCCTGATCTACCGTTAATGTCCCCAGGATATTATGTGACTGGAACATATTATTCTGATTCCATTCTATGATGGTATTGGAAGGTCCCAATGAATTCATGGTGACATTTCCAAAATTTCCTGTAATCACATTTGCGAGCGGGATCGTATAATCAAACCATTTTCTGATTATCAGGGTACTGGTTGCAGAAAAATTCTCAATACCACGTGTAAATAAGGTGGCGCTCGCATAGGTATTGGTTCCCGGTTCCCAGGTAAATCGTGCCCCCGGACCAAGGTTGAATGCAAGTCCTGGAGAAGTAAGAGTTATATCCCCCCCCGACATGGTCGCAATCCCGTTTATATTGACGGCCCCTGAAATGGTAAGCCGTTCCAATGGATTCCATAACAGTGTGCCTCCCGACTGAACGGTGAGCATATGGCAGCCTACATCGGCATCTACAGTTACCGTGTTGGTAGCTGATATGACCACATCATCTGACGGCCCGGGTACTCCGGATGGCTGCCAGATGAGTTCATTACTCCAGTTCCCCGAAAGGAGGCTGGTTTTCACCACGGCGTATATGTTGTCCGGAGAAAGGAGGCATGCAATGATAACTGTGCAAAGACACTGAATCCGGATACCCATTTTCATATTTTGTGGATTAAGGTTTTTTCAATTGCTTATTGTGCAATTGCCGAATCAGCGGGTGCACTGATATTTTTTACCATTCTGATAAATACTGTGTTTTCGGTCGCCCTGGGCCGGCTGATAATTCTAGGTGCGGCCACTTCCTTATCGGTTATGAATGGCTGATCTTCGATAACGACGACATTGACGGTTTTCCCTTGACCTGCTCTGGAATTGTCAATGTTTGAAAATTCCAGTACTGAGGTAAGAAAGAGGCAGAGGATACTGACTAAAACCGTACTGAGGATAATGATTTTCCTTCGGGAAATACGCAGACGTTGACGCGATTGAAGGTGAAATCGCTTTTTGTTGTTCTTCATGACGATGAATTGACTGTCATGGTTTACGCAGTTCTTGAAAATAATCCGCACAGAGATAAGGGCTGAATTACATTTGTAAGACTCATCTCATTTTGTACCCCGGTTTTTTTCCGATAATCAATGATTACCATACCCGTCTGCAATTATTGGCCTGCCACAAAGGGCAGGGAACAGGAAAAATGACCGGTTTGCCTGTAAGGTCAGCAGCAATTCACAAGAATCTTTGCTTTTGAATTTTCATCAAAAAAAAAACCTCCCGGTTCTCACAGGAGGTTTTGAAGTATGATTTTGGGTTGTCATGCATTGGCAAACACCAGATCTTCGGGAGTAATGGTGGCATTCTCCGACATGATGGCAGCACGTTCAATGACGGCTTTCAGTTCACGGATGTTCCCGGGCCATTTATATTCCATCAGGAATTTCACCGCTTCCTTGGAAATTTGTACTGCCTGCATTTTGTTGTCCCTGCAAAAATCCGACAGGAATGTCCTGGAAAGAAGCAGCACATCATCGCCCCGCTCATACAGGGGAGGAAGTTGGATTAGAAATCCCTGCAACCTGTAAAACAAATCCTCGCGGAAGCGCCCTTCCTTTACCTCCTGGGCCAGATTCCTGTTGGTCGCGGCAATAACCCGCACATCCAGTTTAATGGATTTATTGGAGCCAATCCTTGTTACCTCCTTTTCCTGGAGTACACGGAGTAGTTTTGTCTGCATCATCAGATCCATTTCCCCGATTTCATCCAGGAAGATCGTTCCCTCATTTGCCTCTTCAAATTTTCCGATCCTGCGGTCTCGGGCGTCTGTAAAGGCGCCTTTCTCATGTCCGAATAGCTCACTTTCAATGAGGTCTTCAGGAATCGCTCCCATGTTCACCGTGACAAAAGGTTTTTTAGCCCTGGGAGAATTGTAATGAATGGCCTTGGCCACCAGTTCTTTCCCTGTTCCGCTTTGACCCGTGACCAGCACCATGATGTTGCTTTTTTCAACCTTCTGTATCATCCGGAGTACCCTCAGAACAGCCCCGCTGTTTCCAAGGATCTTGGTGTATTTATTCCTGTCAATGATCTGTTCCTTCAATGCCTCATTTTCGAGCCTGAGCATTACGGATTTGGACAGGTTCTTGACAGAGTTCTCGATGTTCACCAGCGCATTGTCGTCCTTGATGATGTAATCTGCGGCGCCTTTCCGGTAGGTTTCAATAACCACGTCCAGTTTGTCCTGGCCAGACACGATAATACAGTTAATATCGGAATTGTAATTTTTAATTTTCTCCATCAGCTCAAGGCCGTTCATTCCCGGAAGCATATAATCAATACTCACGATATCGGGATTTTCGTGTATCCGGCTGAGGCATTCCTGCGGATCCAGAAAATGGGTAACGCTTACCGTGTCCTGCTTCTCCAGGGTTTTCTTTATCAGATTGCCCAGAAACTGATCGTCTTCAACTACAAAGATTTTGGTGGTTGCCATAATGTTTTTTTAACAGAGTATTGTGTATCTTTTTAGGCCGGAATCCCCTGAAATGTTGCATTCCTGACCATGAATTCCAGTACATTTAGCTCCCAAATCTTACATAACCGTACCTGTAATGAAAAGCTGGGTTATTTTGGTTGCCTTCCTGATACTATTACTGACGCCATTATGGATGAGACTCTTTTGGGAAATGGGGAGGAACAAAACGCTGAGAATGATTATCGTTGATAAAACGGTGCTGAATACAAACAGTTACAAACACCGGTCCATCAACTGGATTCTTGATCATGAAAAATATACCCATCCTGACGGGTCATTTTATGATATTAATAAGGACTATTTTGGTTTTTTCCCGGGAGAAAATGAAAAATATTCCATTCGTGATTTCGATAAAATGAGCAACGAGGAACTGGACAGTGTGGCGGAATCAAACGATGTGGTGTACTATGCAGATACTTACGGAGTACTGGGCAATGAATGGTACCACCATCGTGATATAAATGAGTTATCCGAGAGCATATATGGTGGGATGTCGGAAAAGGATATTCAGCTACTTCAAAAAATGAAAGAGTTGAAGAAACTTATTCTTACGGAATTTAATTCAATTGGTTTCCCTACGCCCATTGATGTAAGACACAATTTTGAAAAAATGTTCGGTATTGAATGGACAGGATGGATGGCCCGTTATATTGCCTCCCTGGACACCGTTCATAATCCGGATCTCCCGACGTGGTTTTTAAGGGCATGGAAAAAGCAGAACGCCAGATCCTGGCCTTTTCACGGGTCAGGAATCCTGTTTATGCATGAAAACGGAGATGTCATGGTACTGGAATCCGGAACAGACCTGGTGGAATCAATTCCAAAAATCTATTCAGAAAAAAAGATACAATCGCGATACGGCGTTCCTTCCCTGCTGATTTATCCCTACTGGATGGATATTGTTGTCAACAAGAGTGATACCAATGAGGTAATTTCCAAATATATTCTTGCAACGACCCAGGCAGGTATGGAAAAGCTTGCCATGAAAAAAATCCCTAAAATTTTTCCTGCCATCATTCGACGTACCGGTGATTACCGTTTTTTCTATTTCTGCGGAGACTTTGCAGACAATCCGACCAAGTTCAGGTTTGCAAAATTATACGGGATTACCGGCCTTAAATTTCTTATGTACAATGCCGTGGACGAGACAGACAGAAACCGTTTCTTTTGGGAATTTTACCTTCCACTAATGCAGAATATTCTTGGTGATTACTATGAAACACTCAGGAAAGGTCATTGATTGCGTGGCATCATTTGGAAACAAATCCCTTTCTCTTCATTTCTCCCCAATTCCGGACCCCGGTCATTAAATCAAGGTTCCCCCGTATTGCGTAATATACCGTGATAGGGTGGATGAAGATCGGCTCTATAAACGCTGTTCCCAGAAGCCTGAAAATATCCCGCTTCTTTTTATACTGATGAAAGGATAACTCTTCAAACAGGATGGCAGCCGTAGAATACATGATGGCAAAAGCATAAATCAGTACAAACAGGGTGATGAATAATTCCACGTTCAGGATTCCGAGAAATGCCATCATCATCAGATAAAGAAAGGCTGATGTTTCCACGATAGGCGCCAGCCATTCAAAAAGAAACCAGAAGGGCATACTCACCATTCCCAGGAAATTGTACCTGGGATTAAAGATCAGCTTTTTGTGCAACCAGAGGGTTTCCGCAGTACCCCTTGTCCAGCGGTTTCTCTGTTTTGCAAGAACCCGGAACGTTGAAGGTGCTTCTGTCCAGCACAGCGGATCCGGCAGGTATACGACCCTGTATTTTACCTTCTTTTCTTCCATATAGCGTCGCATCCGGATGACCAGTTCCATGTCTTCCCCGACCGTTCTGTGGTTATATCCCCCGGATGCGATGGCAATTTTCTTGTCAAACATCCCGAATGCTCCGGATATAAGTATCAGCCCGTTCAGCCGGCTCCAGGCCATTCTTCCCAGAAGGAATGCCCGGATATATTCCAGTACCTGCACACGCGGGATAATATTCCTGGGCAGGTTAACTTTTACAATCTTTCCGTCTTTTACCTCACAGGAATTGGCAATCCGCACAACACCTCCCACAGCTATTACCTTTTCTTCCCCGGCTTGTTCCATAAACGGCTTGACCATTTTGAGAAGGGACTCGTATTCAAGAATACAATCCACATCAATCGCGGCAAAAATGCCATACTTTGATATATTGATTCCGGCATTCAGTGCATCGGCTTTTCCTCCGTTCAATTTGTCAACAACCGTCAGCCTGCTCAGGGAAGGTACCCTGGATTTGTAAATCGCCTGGATGGCTTTCGATGGCAGTTTTGCATCAATGGCAAACGGAACAGCTTCCAGTTGATAGGCATCAATCAGGAGTTTCAATGTATCATCACGACTGCCGTCGTTGACGATAATCACTTCGAAGTTTACATAGTGAATGTTCAGCAGCGATCGTACATTCTGAACTATGGTTTTTGCTTCATTATAGGCAGGGGCAATCACTGAGATATCAGGAGTGGAAGGGGAGGTGAGCAGGTCCCTGTAATCAATAAAGCTGTTCCTGCGCATATAATTGATTATATCCAGTGCTGAAAACACCGATAACAGGAAATAGGTACAAAACAGCAGCAGGCTGTAGATCAGGATAAAGTGATCGGCAAATTTTGTGAAGTAATAAAATACCAGGCCCATATATCAGAGTCTCCTGTCTTTGGCGTGCTGAATGATCAGTCCAAGCTCAGGATGTGAACCTGTAACCAGTTGAATAATCCTCTGTCCCGCATCACCGGCAGAAGCAAGCAGCGTGCGTACTGCCTGGATGGACAGGGCATAGTCCGTCACCGGTTGTTTCAGGATTTTTTCCATAAGTTCGGCCGTTTTCACTTTTCCGATGACCTCCAGTGTACTTAGAATTTCCTTCTGAATATCCGTACTCTCAAGAGAATACATGGTAACAAGTTTGTCTTCAGCAACAGCGGTATTGAGTTCCTTGAGTGCACGGATAACCCCCGCCTTGACGTTCTCATCACCCGTATCCAGCATTCGTAGCAGGATCTCCGTGGAATCCTGCTGCCGGAACCTGCCTGTCATCATAATACTGAAGAGGACAACGGATTTATTGTGGGAATTAAACCAGGCGCTGAAATCGGGAATGGATTGTTCCGGCATCTTTGACAGCATGGAATGAATATTTGCCATGTCATAATCAGAAAGAGGCTCATTAATGCGTGAAAGAAAAGCCAGCGGATCGCTGCTGCTGAGTTTCATCATGGCAATTCTTGCCTCCATTCTCAGAATCTCGTTTTTATGATTCAGGAACTTTGAAAGGTCATCATAACACGTTCTGACATTCATGAGTGCCAGTTCCCTCATTCCTTTTGCAACGATGTACCATCGCTTGTTCTTCATCTTTTCCAGTGAATCAAGATGAAAGGAGTGGTCGGTGTATAATTGCTCCAGTCTTACGGCAGTTTCCCCGCTGAAATTCTCATGAAGATGAATGATTTCGCTCAGGAGGATTTCCCTGTTGAATTTTGTTTTTAAATCCCCGGGATCAATAACCGCTGCTTTTGGCCCCGCTGCAATCCCTGAATCGTCCTCGAAAAGCAGTTTGGTGAAAACCGGCTGGTATTTTTTCCGCAGGTAATTCGACGTTACGGACCTCCTCGTCTTGTATATCCTGCTGCTTAAAATTACTATCAGCAGAAATAGAACAATCAGCAGAAATGCTACGGTTATTCCAATCAGAATCCGGATGTGAACGGGAAAAGAGTACAGGGTTCTGTTGAAATCATCAACAGCGTACTGTAATTCCGACCAGTCTATTTGAAGTATGTGATTCATCCTGCTGAAGCGTAGCGTAAAAAATGAGACTTCAATACAACCTGTTTTGAAGTTCCTGAATTTGTTCTTTTACAAATTTTATCCTTTCGGCATTAAAACTCTTTAACCCGGGAATAAAGTTTCCTGGATCCAGAGGATCTCCGATAGGATCAGACAGGCCGGTATCAAAATCCGTATTGGAATACATCTTGTTGGTATCTGCGTATACCGAAACCCTTATCCGGAGCGATAAACTGTCAATTAACTGATCCATTTTATCCGGGTTAAAATCATTTTCAATCAGGTCGCGAACTATCTCAAGGTACCTTTTCTGAACGGTAGGATTTTTTCCCAGTGTGCGGTCGAGCAGGGGGCGGGCTCCCTGGTATGGAACGGAATCGGGAATGAGTACATTCATCCGGTGCAGCCTGGGAAGGTTCATAATCGGATTCCATGCGGCAAAGGAATAGTTCCCGTCCAGTGAAATCCAGGACCATTTTCCCGTCAGGCTATCGTGATAAAAATAAAAATTGTGCGGATAAAACATATTGAAGGCATCAATATTTCCAATCAGATTATTGACTGCCCAGGCACGCAGGCATTTTTCCAGATCAAAGGCTACATCCAGCCGGCGGAGAAATTCGTCTTCACTGATCAATGTGTCATTAAGCAGCTTAATGAATTTTACCAGGTCTGACCAGTCGTTTTTCTGGGTATTACTCTTCAGTACGTATTTGTTGTAATATTTATCCTGGTCATTCCCAAAATATACAAAGTTGGCAAGCGGTTCCCCCTGAAACAGGTTGCCACTCCTGTCACCGAACCGGGATTCAAGGAAATGCTTGTCAATACTCTCGGTAGCCAGGTATAATCCCCAGTATTTATCATTGACGTAAAGTTTTACAAAGGCGCCGCGCGGAGCAGGAAGGTTGTATTTATTGAGAATATCCAGGTATATCTTTTCCCGGATCATGGTCGGATCCTTGAAATTATTATTCAGGTTCATCTCTTCGATACCCAGGTAATCCTGTTTCTTCCTGAACTTGTCAAATTTTATCCTGAACGGTTTTTTCTTGCCCGGATAAAAATCATACGAAGATTCTCCCTTGAACCGGAGGCCACAGGTTCTTTTTACATCGCCGTCAATTGTTACTGTGGCTTCCATATACTGGGAAATTGCCAGAGAGTCCTGGATTTTTTTATAATATCCCAGTGAATCCCAGTAGTTGCACTGGCTAAAATGAATTCTGATTACATGAATCGTGTCCTTTTCCCAGAAAGCCTTTCCGTTATCTGAAATTTTTTGCCCGCTGCCACGGGTGGATTGCCCCGCAGAGTGTTGCGATTGGAAAAGCATGCAGACGGTCAGAATTGCCGGAAGGTAAATTATGCGGATCATGATTGTATGCATTGGTTAAAATATGGTTTTCATTTGTATGCCAACCACTATATGCTGCTGGAATACATCCTTTCTCACTTCTACATAATAATAGTTCATCTCAAATTGAGCGATCCATCTGCCGAAGGCCCGTTTCTGATATTCCACTGCACCGGAAATTGTTTTTAAGCGGATGATATCCTGTGCGGTCAGCACTTTCCGGTCATCCGGCGCCTGACCGTTACCTGCCCTGAATGAGATGTAATTTTCTGCATCGCCGAAATAATTCCTGAACTCCAGGATATAAGTCTGGGATGACGATTTCAGAATATCTGACGTGGGAAGATTTTTCTTTGGCGTCATATACACCCGGAGGTTTATCCAGTAATTCCGGAAATAATTGCCAAGGCTTCCCGTGTATATGTTCACTCCCGGATTTGTATAAAGCAGATACCGCCAGCCACCGGAAAGTTCGAAACCGGCAGGTAGTTTCTGAAACATTTCTGCTCCGGCCTTGAATTTCGGAAATACCTTGGTGGTGTCCCCGAAGCCGACATTAAAATAAAAATAATTTCCTTTCATAAACCGGGCGTAGGAATCAAGTTCCTGCTGGAACCCTGTCCGGTTGTATCTTTTGGCAACACTTGCCCTGTAGATGATGGATCCGAAATTAAATGCCCTGCCGAGTTCACCGCTTACAAATGTCTGCGGTACCTGATCCTCCGGATAGTAGTCCGCCGAGAAATTCATCTGGAACCTGTTATTGAGCCTTGAATCCGACATGCCATTTAGCATATCCAGGGCTTCCTTGTTACCCGGATTCAGTTCAAGAATGCGCTGCAGCGTAATAGCCGCATCCTCTTTATCTTCCCGCATAACCTGCAGCCTGGCTTTTTTCAGCAGGAGGTCTTCAGAAGTCGGATAATATCCCAGGGCAATTTTAAGATAATCCCCCGCAACGATCAGACTCTTTGTCCAGAGTTCCACATCAATAAGGGCGTTGAGCGCTTCATAGTCCGATTCCTTCTCAATCAGTACACGGCTGAGTTCCGTGCGGGCATTGTCGTATTGCTTTTCCCAGGACCAGGTACGGCCTATAAACGTCCGGACGTCATAATAATTCGGTTTTTTCTCAAGTATCTTCTGACAGATCTTACGCGCAAGGGTATTGTTACCGGCATAGCTCAGTTCCCGCGCACGACTGAACAAGGCATCGAGGTTCGTGGTATCTGTAACTACGATATTCGTATCCGGACTGTTTTTGGTTTGTGCCAATAATTCTCCGCGCCCCGTCAGCATCAGGAATCCAATAACAATAAAAAAGAAATGACGTTGTTGAGATGTCATACCAATGAATCCCGTCAAAAGTGAAGGGGTGCGTTACTTCGCCTGAGACAGCATAGAGGGTTGGAAATTATTGAATATTTTACGGGAAAAAGGGGGTTTGGTTTGAAAATCAGGGGGATTTCATCAACAATTTTTTCACCCGTACAGAAAGTTCATTCGGACTGAAAGGCTTGGTTATGAAGTCATCAGCTCCCAGTTGAAAGGCTTCCAAAACTGTTTTTTCAAGGCCTATAGAAGAAACAATGATTATGGGTACGTTCAGGTGAAGATCCTTCCGGACCTGATGGATGATTTCCAGGCCCGTAAGGTATGGCATCATAATATCTGTAATGATGATATCCGGCTTAATCGAAGTTATTTGCCGGATCGCCTCCTTCCCGTCGTTGGCCAGATGGACTTCGTATCCTTCCTTTTGCAGGCGGAACTCGACCATCTTCAATACCATTTCATCGTCTTCGCAGACAAGGACCTTCATAATGTTTTACTGAAAAGGCCGCAAGGTACAATTTTAGACTCAAAAAATGAGAATTTCCTTTTCAGGAGGCTGACAGTCTGCCAGTAGGAAACGGGAAACTTATCGCAGCGAAACCAGTTCCTTTTCAAGTTGGTTAAATGCCGACCGGCTGACGGATTCAACAAGAACCATCAGTTGCGCCAGTTTTGGTGACTGCCCGGTCTCTTCGCTCAACCGTTCTATTTCACCCAGCGATTGCTGTGTGGCGGGAAGTCCGATATACCCGAAGGAAGGCTTAATCCGATGCGCGATTTGCCGCAGTTCTTCCCATTTTTGCTGCTCAAAACAGGCTTGCATTTCTTCGAGCGCAACCGGTGTTTTATTCAAAAACATTTCTATCATCTCAATGACAAATGCATCATTGCCATCCGACAATTCTCTGAGATACTTCAGGTCAATTTTACCTCCGGTTTCAACAGGCTCCCGCTTCACAGGGGGCGTATCTATAACCAGGTTCTTTGTCAGTAGGGAAGCCTTTTTCTCAGGCTGATGGTTTCCTTCTGGGGCAGGGCCAACGGGCATTTCAGTAATGGTATTAACGGCTGAGGTTTGCGCAACCGGAATACCGTTTAACGGCTGTGACCCTGATTTGGTTAGCTCCAGCAGCTTCTTTTTCAGTTCTGAAGGCTGAAAAGGCTTGCAGATATAATCATCCATTGAATTGTCGAAACATTTTTGCTTCTCATTGGCAGTGGCATGGGCTGTCATTGCCATGATGGGCAGGGTACACAAGGGCGCCTGAAGGCCCCGGATGGTTTTGGTCGCAGTAAATCCATCCATAACCGGCATCTGTATATCCATCAAAACCACATCAAACCGTTTTTTCTGAACCCAGTCAACAGCTTCCTGACCATTATTTGCTATTTCAAACGGGGTATTCCATTTTTTCAGAAGATTTTTTACCACCAACTGATTTACGGGATTGTCCTCGGCAACCAGGATGCTGAGGTGAGATGTATCCAGTTTATCTTCGGGGATATCATTCACCTTTTTCAGTGTGGATTCGTCAGCAACGGGGAATGTCAGATGGAAATGAAAGGTCGTCCCTGCGCCTTCCTGACTTGTAACATGGATGTTTCCTCCCTGCAACCCGATGAGTTGTTTTACGATGGTAAGACCAAGGCCTGTGCCGCCGAATTTTCTTGTGGTATCGCTGCTTGCCTGGGTAAAACTTTCAAATATGGAAGAAAGGCTTTTTTCGGGAATTCCTATACCGCTGTCCTTTACGGAAAAATCAACGGTAGCATGGGTTTCGGATTTCTCCCTGAGGCGCGCCTGAATTACCACCTCTCCCTTATTCGTGAATTTGATGGCATTGCTAACCAGGTTATTCAGTATCTGACTGAGACGCGTGGAGTCGCCCATCAACGCAGCGGGAATGGCATCATCCATGTCTGTAATTAATCCAATTCCTTTTTCATCCGCCTTCGACTGAAACAACTCGGCTGTCAGGCGGGAAATCCGGGCCAGGCTGAGGGGAACACTCTCAAAACTCATTTTCCCGGCCTCAATTTTGGAAAAATCCAGGATATCGTTGATGATTACCAGCAGGTTGTCTGAGCAACTGCGGATGGATTCAAGATACCTTTGCTGTTCCTCATCCACCCTGGTCTCCAGGAGGATCCTGGTGAGCCCGATGATACCGTTCATGGGGGTACGGATCTCATGACTCATATTAGCAAGGAACTGTTCTTTGATTTTTGCGGTTTCTTCGGCGACCTGTTTAGCCCTGGTGAGTTCTTCTTCTGCACGTTTATGGGCCGTGACATCAGTTGCTACTCCGATTACACCATGGGGTTTGCCGGTTCCGGTTTCATCCGGGAACATGGGTGAATAAAACACCTCAAAATACTGCTTCCCGATTTCTACAACACTGGTTACTTCCTTTCCGTCTAATGCCGTCTGATAATCGTTGGAGTGGATGGGGAGTACAGCAGCATCCTGGAGCTTTACGCCAATAAAATCCTGTTTATTGATTTTCATTTCCTCCAGTCCTTTGCCCTCGAACAGCGTGAATTTTTCGTCTTCGTCCAGGGCAAACAGGATAATTGGAGAATTGGCAACAACGGTCTGAAGTTTTTTCTGAGTTTGTACCAGTTGGCTTTCAAGCAGGGATTTTTCCTTTTCCTTCTGTTTCAGGGTAACCATAAACCGGACGCTTTGAGCAATCCCGTCAGCGGAAAGCAGGCTTTTTGGGATATAGTCATTGGCGCCGTTCTTCATGGCCTCAACGGCAATCTTTTCGTCTCCCTGGCTGGTGACAATAATGATGGGGGAGTTGTTACCCGCTGTACGGATTTGCTTCAGCAACTCAAGGCCGGTTCCACCGGGCAGGTTGTAATCCAGGAAAATACAATCGTATTCCATTTGCCCCGCAGCTTCCTTACCCGATTCATGGTCTTCTGCAAAATGTAATTCATGCCGGATGCCGGATGCTTTCAGCGCCCTGCGCATAATCATCCGGTCCAGTTCGTCATCCTCAACAACGAGGATTTGTAACATCTGATCAGCCATAGTTGATTTTTTCGGAAGGCAGTATCCTTCCATTATATTCCGGATTTTTTTACCGGATTAGGCCGGGGATGTTGTGAAAAGAAAGGTCAAACCTTACAATCCGGCATTCAGAAATACGGGAAAATTTTAATGCTGACTGAAAAAGAAATCTATCAGATCAAAAAACTGTTGAACGGTATAGGGTGTCCGCTTTTCCATGTATTCGTCAATGGCAACACTGATTTCCCTGGGCGTAATCACACCGTTCTGGTCCGTATCCAACCGGCGGTAAATGGGAGGAATGGGGACTTTGTCCTGTCTGGAAGCCATTTCCTGCGTTGCCCGTAATTCCACACCGGGATTTCTCTGCGTCAACCTGTCGTAACGTCTTACATATTCTATAATCGCGGGCAATGCGGCCAGGGAATCCCTCCGGAATTTTTCTTCAATCATTTCCTCGGTGATGGTTTTCCCTTCTTCTGTGACCACCGCATCAGGAGCTGAATTGGGCTCAAGATCCCTGTAATCGGGGATTCCGTCATTATCCGTATCAAGGGGTTTGCCGTTTTTATACACCTTGTTGTTTGCAGGGGTCGCGGAGGAATCATCGTCCAGGTCAGGTATTCCGTCCTGGTCGGAATCTTCATATACCAGAGCGTTCAAATCAATATTTTTTACTTCATCCCTGCTTATGAATGACGAATGGCCCCGGCCCGATGCACCGGCCGCTGCAAGATCATACCTGAATGAAAAGGAGGTATATACATACCGGTCATTTTTTGCGTTTCCTGTCCTGCCTCCTTCGCCTGAGCCGGTTATCCCATCTACATAATCACTGGACAGAAAATGACAGACAGCACTGAGATCCATGGAACACCGTCCTGAAATCCTGAAATTAACACCTGCACCGGCGGGGATATCCAGGCAGCTTTGGCTGAATTTTCCATAACCGTCAAGGTTGGCATCCCGCAGGTCCGTTTCATAAACATAATCCCTGTACAGGAGAACGGCTGATGAGGCATTCGGATCCGTCTGGTCAAGGTTCCTGATCGTTCCATCGTTCCAGTAGTAATAATAGTTCCCGTTTTTATCTTTCAGGTCCGTTTTATTTTTGAAAAAAAGGTAACCAATGCCGCCGGTGATAAACGGACGTAGAAATTTTCCCGCATTGTCATTACGGTACAGGTTCAGCCTCAGCATCAGGCCCTGATTCAGGAGAGATGCATGAAAATTTACGTTGCGGTTTGCAGACCGGTCTTCGCCTTCTACAGTTCCGCTGAGAAGGAAAGCAGACAGGGAAATACGTGAGTCGCTGTGAGCCTGAATCTCAACCTGAAATCCCGCATTTGACTGAAGAGGTTGGTTCAGGCGGGAGTACCCTGCATCCCCGATAAAATTCAACTTCCCCGCACCGGCTCCGATTACCGGCAGCCATGATGTACGCGATTCACTACTGTCTTCCTGGGCATGAGCAGGGATCACCGTTGCCACCAGGATGATTGCTGATGCCGGAAGAAAATGAAAAATTCTATGCCAAAATCCGGAAAACATTTTTTGAAAACGTGTCAGGCGGTTTCAGTCAACATACAGGATACTCCGGGGAACGTTATGGGAATTTTGTACCGGACCTTACTGATTCAATGGTTTTTTCTTAACGGCCTCACTAACGGAAATCCGCTGACCGTTATCATACGCAACGACGAATGCATCCGGCACCAGGGCGTTGGTTTTTTTTCGGCAGGCAGTGGCTTCTTTTACATTGGTGAATGTGCCGATCAGGTATTTCTTCCATCCCTCATGATAGGTGAGATCCACACTGTCAGCGATGTGATACCTGTGGTGAAACCATTGAGTGTTTTTTACGCTGCTTCTGATGGTGGCGCAAATCTGTACTTTATAATAAATTCCTGATTGCGGTGCGGGCAATTGAGCAACCATCCCGGACATACCGGATTCCGATGGGAGTTGGGAGGCAGTTGCATCCTCCGGATTGTTTTTATTTTCAGATGCAACAGCAGCCATAGGATCCGTAGTACCCGCCGCAGAATCGTCAATATACCCCCCTGGTTTCAGGTCATCTTCCGGCTCATCCCCATAAACCAGCATCCCGTCAATTGCCGGCGCGGTCCGGTCAATCGTGGAGTTTACCATATAGGAAATGGTAAAAGCGCTGTCCTCCGGCAGCTTATCCCAGCGGAATACTGCTTTTCCGTTTTCAAAAGAAAATTCCGCACCGTGCGACTCAATGGCTGATGCAGTAAAGCCGGTGGGAATATTATCAATGAAACGTGCAGGGAAAGGATTTCCGGATGGATGAAATTCAAGTTCAACCTTGTATTCGCCGGCTTCCGGACGAATGGCGATCAGCTTCCTGGAGATGGAGGGTGGCGTTTTTGCCTGTGGCTCTCCCACCGGGATCTCCACCACAGGTATGGCCATTTTCCGGGTTTTATTGTCAAGGATGAAAGTGAATAAGCCATTCACTGCCTGCAGTCCTTTCACGTCTCCGGATACTTTAATCTTCATGCTCACGCGAAAGGTGTCATCCGCCGGTAACTGGATCCAGATGAATTTCACACTGGACTCTTCGTCAATAAACTGACCACCCGCTGTTTCTACGGCCTCTGCACTGAATCCGGGAGGCAGGAAATACTGAAGCCGGGAAAAGCCCGTAATGTCACCCTTACGCACCAGGATATCCACAATGTATTCATTGCCAGGGGTAACGACAGTCGGGAATCCGGATTCAACGTGAACATTATCGCCTGTGAAATACGCCATCAGGCTCAGGAAAATTGCGGTAATAAAAGAAATAAACAGTTTGATCATACTTCGGGCAATGATTGGAAAATCCTGAATAAAATCCAATCAAAACCTGTGCAGTATGAATGAAACTTTACAACATGCAGTGTTAATTACCGGATACACCAATCAGAAATTGGGCTTCAGCAGGTACCTTGCATAAAACTCATTGATGTGGTTGACTGCATGATCGGAATCACCTGCAAGGAGAATCAGATCCAGGTCGGCAGGATCAATGGTCCTCTCATGGATAAGTGTACCCTTGATCCAGTCAATTAACCCTGCCCAGTACTCTTTACCGGCGAGTACAATGGGGAACTTCCCGATTTTTTTTGTCTGTATCAGCGTAAGCGCTTCAAAGAGTTCGTCCATGGTTCCGAAACCGCCGGGCAATACAACGAAACCCTGTGCATACTTGATAAACATGAGTTTCCGCACAAAGAAATAGTCAAAGGTGATGAGTTTATCACTGTCAATATAGGCATTGCTGGTCTGCTCAAAAGGGAGTTCAATGTTTAAACCGACGGATTTACCGCCGGCTGACCTTGCTCCTTTGTTCGCTGCTTCCATGATACCCGGACCACCACCCGTGATGATTCCGTAACCTTCCTTGGTGAGTTTAAATGCAATTTCTTCGGCCAGGTGGTAGTAGGGATTATCGGGTTTCGTCCTTGCGGATCCGAAAATAGAAACACAGGGGCCGATCTTACTGAGTTTTTCGAAACCGTCCACAAATTCGGCCATAATTTTAAATATCTGCCAGGTATCGTGGGCCTTTATCTCCTGCCAGTCTTTGTCAGAAAATGCTTTCCTGATCTTTAGTTCGTCGAAATTCATTGAAAAACAATTTTGAAAATACCCTCATTTCCGGGGGAACAGGGTTGGTAATACAAAGATATTACGCCCGATTCATCTGAAGGTTCCGGCTATTCAGGTTTTCCTGTAACTCTTTTTGTAAAAATTCTGCTGTTATGCTGTTTTTGTTTTTTGCGACCTCTGCGGGAGGACCTTCACACACAATGTTTCCTCCTCTTTCACCGCCTTCAGGCCCCAGGTCAATTATGTAGTCGGCTGTTTTTATTACATCCATATTGTGTTCAATCACCAGCACGGTATTTCCCTTATCCACAAGCCGGTTGAGTACATCCAGCAGAAACCTCACGTCTTCAAAGTGCAGGCCGGTGGTGGGTTCGTCAAGAATATAAAAAGTATTGCCGGTATCCCGTTTGGAAAGTTCCGTTGCCAGTTTTACGCGCTGGGCCTCCCCTCCGGACAGAGTGGTGCTTTGTTGTCCCAGTGTAATATATCCCAATCCCACATCACAAAGGGTTTGGATTTTATGAAGGATGTGAGGCATATTTTCAAAAAATTCCACAGCTTTCTCAATACTCATATCCAGCACATCACTGATGGATTTAACTCGGTATCTTATCTCCAGGGTTTCACGGTTGTACCTTTTCCCCCGGCAGGTTTCACATTCCACAAATACATCGGGGAGAAAGTTCATTTCAATCACCCGCATACCGCCTCCCTGGCAGGTTTCGCACCTGCCGCCTTTTACATTGAAAGAAAACCTTCCCGGCTGGTAACCCCGGATTTGTGCCTCGGGTAATTGGGAAAACAAAGTCCTGATATCGGTGAATACACCTGTATAGGTTGCCGGGTTCGACCGCGGTGTTCTGCCGATCGGACTCTGGTCAATTTCAATGACCTTGTCAATATTCTCAATGCCATGTACCGATTTATAGGGCAGGGGTTTCTGATGGGCATTATAGAAATACTGGTTCAGAATGGGGTACAGGGTTTTATTTATCAATGAACTTTTACCGCTTCCTGAAACTCCGGTAACACATACAAATTTTCCCAGCGGGATTTTCACGGTAACATTTTTCAGGTTATGCCCTCTGGCGCCTTTTAGTTCAATATATTTTCCACTTCCTTTTCGCAGCCCGTGCGACGGATGAATTTTAAGCGTGCCATTCAGGTACCGGGTGGTAAGGCTGTTGCCATGGAGGATTTCTTCAGGCTTTCCCTGCGCCACCACCTCACCGCCGTGATTTCCGGCACCGGGTCCCAGGTCAACAACATAATCCGCGGCAAGGATGGTTTCCCGGTCGTGTTCCACCACGATGACCGTGTTTCCGGCATCCCGCAACTGCTGAAGGGATTGAATCAGGCGGACATTATCCCGTTGATGAAGGCCGATACTGGGTTCGTCAAGGATATACAGAACCCCGACCAGTTGGGAACCGATCTGGGTGGCAAGCCGTATGCGCTGCGATTCACCGCCACTGAGCGTCCTGGAACTTCTGTTGAGGGTGAGGTAATCCAGTCCTACATCCAGCATGAACACAATCCTTTTCCTGATTTCTTTGATTACCTCCATCCCGATTTTTTTCTGACGCGATGACAGCCTTGATTCGAGGGACTCAAACCAGGTATGCAACTGGAGCATGTCCATACCTGCCAGTTCTGAAATGTTCTTGCCCGCAATCCTGAAATACAGGGAGTCTTTCTTCAGCCGGGTACCATGGCATTCAGGACAGGTTACCTGTTGC
>JADZBN010000077.1 GCA_020852075.1 Bacteroidia bacterium | reverse complement strand
TGTATTCCCGTGGGAATCGGATTCAAATACACCATTGACAGGTCATGGGGTGTCGGCCTTGAATTGGGTATTCGCAAGACATTTACCGACTATATTGATGATGTGAGTACAACCTATTTTGATTTTCAGAATTATCCTGAAGCAAACCGGGAGGCCCCGCTGCTGGCCGACCGCTCCAACCACAGTGATCCGGATATCACCAGGCCAGGAGCGCAACGCGGCGATCCGCGGGATAAAGATTCCTACATGTTTGCCATCTTCAGTATCAATTATAAACTCAAAACCGGGCGGAATAACCTTCCAAGGTTCTGATCATACCATACAATTTTTCGGGAATCAGCCCGTTTCCATGTGTTTCCCTGTTCCCGAATCCCTTATATGCCGGTTTCTCCCAAAAGATTGCTGATTTTTCTATGCCTGCTGCTGACATTTCCCCAGGCACATACCCTTGCACAATACAATGAAATGGGAATCATGCTGGGCAGCAGCAATTACAAGGGTGAATTGTCTCCACACCTGTTCAATACGGACTTTCTTCATTTTGCCGGTGGCGGTTTTTACCGGCATAACTGGAATCGCCACTGGAGCTGGAAACTGGAAGTCAACTACGGCAGGATCTCAGGTGATGATGCGAAAGCAACAACAGGGTTTGAACTGGACAGGAATCTTTCCTTCTATTCCGATATTCTTGAAGTGTCGCCACAAATTGAATTCAATTTCTTCCCCTATGAAACAGGCCGCGCGGACTATACTGTTTCTCCCTATATATTTTCCGGAATTTCCCTGTTTCATTTCAATCCCAAGGCGGAACTGGGAGGTACTGTTTTCGATCTGCAGCCCCTCGGTACTGAAGGCCAGGGTTTCAATGGGAAACCGTTTTATAAACGCACACAATTCGCCCTTGTTATAGGCGGCGGTCTGAAAGTTTCTGTAAGCAGGTCCATGGGCATCGGACTTGAGGTAGGCGCAAGAAGAGCTTACACAGATTACCTGGACGATGTCAGTACCACGTATCCGGATATGGCACAATTACTGGCTGCTCGCGGAGCAGCGGCAGTATTACTTTCCGACCGGTCTTATTCCAGGCGCGATACCTCCCTGGCTTTTTCGGATTTTACCGGAAAACAACGCGGTCAGGAAAAAAACAAAGACTGGTACCTTTTCGGTGGAGTCACCATCTATTTCCGCCTCTCAAGCATCCTGAAGGATATTTGCAGGCCTTTCAAATTCAGGCGATACCATTGACAGGAAAAGCTTCTCAGATTCGCGTTTTTTAACAGTTTTTATGACATTTCTCTGCGTCGGGAATCCCCTGATCCAAGCCTATTTTATTAACTTGCGCCGCCTCGGAAATGCCCTGAATGAGCCTGAAAAGCAAAATAATCACTGAAAAACTGCCCCTGCACGTAGCGATAATCATGGACGGAAACGGGCGCTGGGCCAGCCAGCAGGGGGAAATCCGGACCTTCGGTCATCAGAATGGCGTAAAATCCGTCAGGGAGGTTACAGAAGCAGCGGCGGAAACCGGTGTGAAGTTCCTGACCCTGTATGCTTTTTCCACGGAAAACTGGAACCGTCCCAGAGCTGAGGTCAATGCCCTGATGGAATTGTTGATTCATACCATCCACGTTGAAAAGGAAACACTGAACAAAAACAACATCCGCCTGCTTGCTATCGGTGACCTTATGTCCCTGCCGGAGAAATGCCGGAAGGAACTGAATGAAGCCATACAGGAAACATCCGGGAACGACCGCATGTCTCTCATTCTCGCCCTCAGCTACAGCGCCAAGTGGGAAATTTGTGAAGCCATCAAACGGATTAGCAACAATGTGTGTACGGGAAAACTGGATGCGGAGGACATTAATGAAAAACTCATCAGCAGTTATCTCACCACGGCCGGCATTCCGGATCCTGAATTGCTTATTCGTACCTCCGGAGAATACCGCGTAAGTAATTTCCTGCTCTGGCAGATTGCGTATGCCGAGCTCTACTTCAGCGAAAAACTATGGCCCGAGTTTACCAGAGAGGATTTCTACGAAGCCCTGATTAATTACCAGAACAGGGAACGCCGCTTCGGCCAGACCAGCGGGCAAATTTCCAAATCATAAATGAAAAGAGTCCTCATTTTTCTTTCTATTGCATTTTCATTCCATGAAACACTGGCCCAGGTGCAACTGGGAGGTGACAGTCTGGTGATTGATTACGGGAATCCGAAAGAATATGCCATTGGCGGTGTGGTGGTAACCGGTACCAAATACCTCGACCCGGGAGTACTCATCAATATCTCCGGACTGGTGGTAGGCGATACCATTGAGGTGCCCGGTGAGAAAATTACAAATGCAGTTCAAAATCTCTGGAAACAGGGGCTCTTTTCCGATATTAAAATCATCGCCAGCCGGACCCAGGGTCAACTCATTTTTCTGGAGTTGCGCCTGCAGGAACGTCCGCGGCTTTCCAAATTTACCTTCCAGGGGGTCTCCAAGGGGGAGGCTGATAAAATCCGTGAGAAAATAAATCTCGAAAGGGATAAAGTAGTCACTGAAAATGTGCTCACGACCACAAAAAATACCGTTACCGCCTTCTACAAGGACAAAGGTTTTCTGGATGCGGGAGTAAGCATTCGTGAAATAAACGATACCACCTTCCAGAACCGCGAGATCCTTGAAATAATCGTGGACCGGAAAAAGAAAGTTCGCATCCGCCAGATTGATTTCGAAGGCAACACCGCCATTTCCGGCAAGGAACTGAGGCGTACCATGAAAGACACGAAAAGAAAAAGATGGTGGAAAATTTTTACC
>JADZBN010000076.1 GCA_020852075.1 Bacteroidia bacterium | reverse complement strand
GCTTTCCCTGCAGGAGTCCTACGATAATGCAGGTTTGATTACCGGAAAACCCGACCTGGAGGTGACCGGAGTGATGGTCTGCCTTGACAGTACGGAAGAGGTCCTGGATGAAGCGATACATAAGAATTGCAACATGGTTGTTGCTCATCATCCCATTGTTTTTTCAGGGATCAAAAAGCTGAATGGGAAAAATTATGTGGAACGCACGGTAATTAAAGCCATACAAAATAATGTGGAATTGTATGCATCCCATACCAACCTTGACAACGTCCGCGGAGGTGTAAACGGCAGGATGGCTGAGACCCTGGGCCTGCAGCAGGTTGAAATCCTGCAACCCTCAACCGGAATCCTCAGGAAACTGGTTACCTACGCACCACCGGACATATCAGAACAGATCAGGCAACACCTGTTCCGGTCGGGTGCCGGAAATATCGGAAATTATGATTCCTGCAGTTTTAGTTCTCCGGGTATGGGTACATACCGTGGAAATCAACAATCTCATCCCGACCGGGGAGTAGCCGGAGAATATCATAAGGAACACGAAGAGCGGATTGAGGTAATCTATGAAAAGTGGAAGGAAGAAGCCATTCTCAGGGCATTGAGACAGGCTCATACCTATGAAGAGATTGCCTATGATATTTTTCCATTGGACAATGTGTTGAATCTGACGGGTTCGGGATTAATCGGCCGTCTGCCTGAGGCCTTGCCCCCCCGGGAATTTCTTTCTTTTGCAAAACAATGTTTTAAAACGGGCGTCATTCGGCATACCAAATTGATTGACAGGAACATACAAAATATCGCACTTTGCGGGGGTGCCGGGAGTTTTCTCCTGGAAAAGGCCATCAAACGGGGGGCAGACGTTTTTGTAAGTGCGGATTTCAAGTACCATCAGTTTTTTGACGCTGATGGCAGGATTCTCATTGCGGATATAGGCCATTTTGAATCGGAACAGTTTACAATTGACCTGCTCAGGGACCTGATTTTGAAAAATTTTCCTAACTTTGCCGTCCATTTAACCGGAGTAAGGACAAACCCGGTATTTTATACCTGATTTTCCGGTCTTCCCACAGCAGCCGGTATTGAGAAAATATAGACGTATGTCGGTAAAAAAAGCAACATCTGTATCCAAACCGCCGAAGAAAACGGCTGGCAAAAAGGATTCCAAAAATGCCGGCACCAGGAAAGCGGCTGCAGTAAAATCCTCTTCTGTACGGGAAACAAAAACCCCAACTAAAACCAACAGCGACGTGAGCTTATCCAAATTAGCAAAAGCCAAAATCAAACCCAAAGAACAAATCATATTCAAGCCACGGAAAATTGAAAAAATCATTGATGTAAACCGGCTGGAGAAAAAGCTCGGCGAGATCATGGCATTAAACCATTCCGAGTTTACAGTGGAAGAAAAACTGAAGGCACTGTATATGCTTCAGGAAATTGATTCCAACATTGATAAAATCAGAACCATACGTGGCGAACTTCCGATGGAAGTGAGCGACCTGGAAGATGAAATTGCAGGATTAACCACAAGGCTTGACCACTTTAATTCGGAAGTGAGCAACCTTGAAGAACAAATTACCAAAAAGAAACAAACCATAAAGGACGCGAAGGAATCCATTAAAAAGTACGAATCACAGCAGAATAAGGTTAAGAATAACCGGGAATTTGACAGCCTGAACAAGGAAATAGAATTTCAGAATCTTGAAATACAGCTTGCCGAAAAAAGATCTAAGGAATTTGCTGCGGATGTGATATCCAAGGCGGCAGTACGGGATGAAACCCAGTCCATCCTCGATGAAAAAAATGCAGTATTAAAACTGAAAAAAGCCGAACTGGAAAGTATTGTGGCTGAAACCCAGAAAGAAGAGGAACAACTCCACAAGATTTCTTCAAAAACCCAGACAATAATTGATGAAAGACTGCTGGGTGCTTATACACGCGTTCGCGGGAATGCACGTAATGGTCTTGGTGTTGTGGCTATACAACGGGATGCATGCGGCGGTTGTTTTAACAAGATCCCACCCCAGCGGCAACTCGATATCCGGCAACATAAAAAAATTATAGTCTGCGAACATTGCGGCCGAATCCTGGTGGATTCCAAAATAGCCGAGGAAGAAACCGCATGAGAATAAAATTAAAATGAAGTACAGGGACTCCGGCTGATGGAGTCCCTTTTTTATGGTGCATCCATGAAAAAACTTTTTACCGTATGCTTTTTTTTGGCGGTTGGCTTTCAAAGCAGGGCCACGTATCAATTAAGCACCAACCTGAAAAATGCCTACACCCTGCTGATGCACCTTCATCAGGACAGTGCTTTGGCCCTGATCAGCCGGGAGGAAATGGCCCATCCTGAAAACCAACTTGCGATTCTTTTCAGAAATTATTCTGATTTTCTGAATGCGTTTTTATCTGAACAGAAAAATGATTTCGAATTCCTGAAAAAGCGCAGTGCTGAACGATACAGGCAAATCAGCAGAATGAATGCGGAAGAGAATTCCCCGTTTCACCTGTATGCATTGGCAGAAATACTTCTTCAGGAGGCTATGGTGAAAGTCAAGTTCAGGGAAAATGTATCCGCGGCGACCAACGTAAGGAAAGCCTATAAACTGATTGAGCGAAACTCCGTCCTGTTTCCGACTTTTCCGTTAAACAGTAAGCTGTACGGGTTTCTTCATGTTCTGGTGGGTGCCGTCCCGCGGGAGTACCAATGGCTTGTGGACATTGCGGGTATGGAGGGCACGATTCCACAGGGATTGGAAGAACTTTCCACCTTGTATAAATCCCTGGAAGGAACCGGATACGCATGTTACCGGGAAGAGATACTTTTTTATCTGTCAACCATTATGAACTCTTTTTCTGCGCACGAACCTTTCAGCGTACAGTTGCAAAACTGGATGCTGCCTTATACCATGAACTCCCCGTTGATACGCTACAGTTATTGTAATCTGGCAATGAAAGAGGGGAAAAATGATGACGCACTTCGAATACTCCGGATCCCTTTCGATCATATTCTTTCACCGGCATTCCCGCTGCTGGATTACAAATGCGGCCTTGCGTCGCTTCGTAAACTGGACCGGGCTGCTGATCAGGATTTCCTGCGGTTTGTCCATGAATTCCGGGGTATGAATTATATCAAGTCCGCTTACCAGAAGCTGGCCTGGTCAGCACTTCTGCAGGGTGATATACGCGGCTATCATGATTATATGGAAATGTGCAGGGACTCAGGTACGGCATGGGTGGATGAGGATAAAGATGCGATGACAGAGTCCGTTTCTCCACAGCCTCCAAACGTACCTCTCCTGAGAGCCAGGCTTTTGTTTGACGGAGGATATTATCAGGAAGCGCTTGCGGAGATTTCCGGAAAACCCATTGCCGATTTTCCACGCTACCGCGATCAGCTTGAAGTCACCTATCGTCTGGCAAGAATCATGGAAAAAACAGGCCGGAAAAATAAGGCCATGGAATACTACGAACAGACACTGAAAAACGGTAGCAGCAGCCGTTTTTATTTTGCGGCAAACAGCGCTCTCCTGCTTGGAAGCATGTACGAAGAAGAAGGCAATTCCTACAGGGCGGAAGAATACTATAAAAAATGCCTGTCTATGGAGGACCACGAGTACCAGAACAGCATTGATCAGAAAGCCAGGGCGGGGCTTGACAGGCTGAAGGCCTCTGCGGTAATTTCAGGAGAAAAATAGAATACGGCCTGCGGGGGTATTCCCTGAAGAAATATCGCTAAACCGTCATTAAAATTTTGCTCCCAATGTAATCACGATGTTATGGGAACTGACTGAATTTTTTACTCCCGGGACATCCTGATTTTCCAGGGTATAGGGCTGAAAAAATTCATTGCTGTGAGAATAGAGATAGGCAAGGTCGAGGAAGAAATTCTTATCCCTCATTCCAATTCCACCTCCGGCACTCCACTTTTTATAATCGGCCCCGCCCGCAGCATATTGGGAATTGAGGGGAGATGTACTCATGGATCCACCAGCCCGGAAACTGAAATCGCCGTAACGGGCTTCAGCACCGGCCCGGATGGTGTGAACGGCCGTATATTTTTTCCTGATGATATTATTTACATCGGTAAAGTTGTATCCGTCAGCATCCAGTCTGGACTGTGAGTAATCAGAATATTCATAGTCCACACTCAGGAGTCCTGCCTGATGAAAAATGAATGCCAGGCTGCCAATGGCTTTAAATGGGGTGGTCAGCGAATAATCATAAACGCCGTAGGGAGATTCGCTGTATCCGGTGTAACCACCGTCAAAGCGCGACCGCATGGTATTGGAATATTCATCGTGCATACTATACCATGTCGGAGTATGAACCGCCATGCCAAGTCTGACAAGATCATTCGGACGGTAGATCATACCAAATTTGAAATTGAAGCCATAGCCATGGGTATTCAGGTACTGGTCAAATTCAAACCGGTCGAGGGAATCAATGGTGTTTTCCTGGTCCAGTTCTTCATAGGTACTTTCTTCGATATACCGGATGGTACCAAAGCCCATGGAACCGCCGATATACAGTTTGTTGCTGTAGTTCCCGCCAAAAGTAATATCCACTTCTCCCATGGAGCCACGGGTTTCGGAAGACCTCCTCTGTACAATATTTCCTGCAGGCGCCGCAGCACTATAAAAGTTTGAAGAATCCGGATTGATCAGGTAGGTGTAATAGGCAAGGTATTCATAGTAGGAATCCAGTTCGGAATAATCCTTGCCCTGGGCATTTTGGGCAAAATATTCCGTCATGCTGTTATCGGGATTCAGGCTTTCATAGTAGCTCCTGTTATGAAAATTATTCAACCTGTTGTATCCGATCCCGAAATTCCAGTTTTTCCATCCGGAGGATTCCTCATTATTTGTCAGCCGGTCGGTATAAATGAGTCCGGCATTACCAAAGTTGAAATTGAACCGGCTGTCCGAACTCTTACTGCCAATGAAATTGGATGTGGTATTTCCGGAATAAAAGGAAGGGCTGAAGGAGATCTCGGAAGTCCGGTAAATACCGATACCACCCGGGTTTGTTGCAAGGGTAGAGAAATCGCCTCCCAGGGCTCCAAAGGCTCCGCCCATGGCAGTGTATCGTGCCGTACCTGTAATTGAGTTCTGCGAATACCGGAATGCATCCAGGTCGGTTTGCGCCAGGGCATTCACCGAAAGGGTGACTGCAAGGACGCTGATGTATATATGCAGGTGTTTCATAGCTGAATCATGTTTACTACCGGTCGTAAATAACCTGTGACCGGGTACTGTTTTTTGTTATGTACAATGAATAACCAGGGAATATAACGGCTAAACCATAAACAGGTTGAAAAAGCCCGCAGGCACTCCGGTGGTTGTCAGAATTCATGCGGGCGTTGGTATTGAAAGAATCACTGGTTTGAAAGAAACACTAAGGTTCCGTTATCTGGGTCTGCCGGTTTTTCGTTCGCTTCCGCTATTGGATCGTTGGGGAAAAGACTCCATACGCTGAGGGGCAGGGCTGCTTTCATTCCTGAACTGGCGTGGTTCATTTCTGGGCTGAACAATTGGCTCTGAACGGCTGTCGTTTCTCGGACCGGAGAAATCGAAGAACGAATTTCTCCTTTCCTTGTTTGGCTGACTCTCACGCATATTCAGGTTTACATCATTTTTCCGGTTTTTTTCCTGTTTCATTTGTGTATCCCTGTGGGGTTGCACGGATGGCTCCTGCATCTGCTGACGGTTGTCAGGGTTGTTGCGGGAAGGCATTGCCTGATTCTGGTTGTAATTATTGGAGGGTGAGGGACTGGTGCCCTGCCAGGAATTGTTACGCTGCGGAACGGACTGCTGCCGGCGGGAAGGCT
>JADZBN010000075.1 GCA_020852075.1 Bacteroidia bacterium | reverse complement strand
TTCGGATGGCTTCCTTTAGGTGCAGTAACTAATTTTCCCTTTGAGGAATGGGTTATTCCGAAAGCGAAGCCTGCCTTTCAGCCGCTATCGTAAGCAAAGACTGTTTGATCCGGACAGAAAACAGTATTCTTGTGATTATTATTCCACCGGAGTGAAGGGAAATGAAAAACATAAGGTAAGACAGGCAGATGTCAGAATAGGTGACTGGCACCTGTCTCTTTCTGTGGTGGATAACCTTGACGAACTTTTCAATGAACTCTTGTCCGGAGACCGGGAGGATCCGGATGTGAAGGACGAGAGGATACCTTACTGGGCCGACCTTTGGCCTTCCGCCATTATCCTGGCGGAACACCTGGCAACCATCCGGGACAATCTCAGAGGGAAAAGGGTCCTTGAGATCGGCTGTGGCCTCGGCTTGCCGGGACTAATTGCAGCCAAATCAGGGGCCAGAATTACCATGACCGACTACATGGATGAGCCCCTTGTATTTGCCAGAAAAAATTTTGAAAGGAACGGGGAGTTCTCTGGTGTATTCGAAAAACTGGATTGGCGTATGCGCCCTTCGTTTCCTCCTTTTGATATCAGTCTGGCCTCGGATGTGGCCTATGAGCGGAAATCATTCAGTGCATTGAGAAAAATGTTTACGGAGCTTACACGGCCGGGTTCTGAAATCTTTATCACTGAGCCTAACCGGGCATTCTCAAAGGATTTTCTTGCCGGCCCTGAACTGGACAGCTTCACCCTGGTTTCTGCCACCTCAGAGATTGTATTTCGTGATCAGCCCTATAAGATTCATTTACACCGGCTGAAAAGGAAATAAAATTATCCACTGGCTGTAATTCATAGCATTGGCTACATTCATTCTACAGGGATCACAGAGGTTCCATTACCTGGTGTAAAGATTATTCCTGATCCCGGTTCCAGTCCATGATCCGTACCATTTTATTGCTTCCGGATATGACAGGGAGAAAAACAAAATCACGGGCAGCATAATAAATTATCCTTATTGAATGGGTTGACAGTCCGTTTCCTTCCCTGTACTTTGGGCAAATGAAACAATGGATCCGGGAGGTCCGGCATGTAATTTCTGATGTAGTCTGGATATTCTATCCTGAATTATGTGTTGCCTGTTCCGGTGCGCTCAATGCCGGCGAATCCTGCCTCTGTACTTCCTGCAGGCTCCGCATGCCCAGAACCCGCTATCATCAGCAGGCAGACAATCCGGTAGCCAGGCACTTTTGGGGTAAGGTAAAGATTGAGGCTGCTGCTTCCTGTTTTTATTTCAGCAAGGGCGAAAAGGTTCAGCGGCTCATACACCAGCTAAAATATTCGGGAAGAACCGATGCTGGATTGCTCGCAGGCGAAATATTCGGATACGATCTGATGAATACGTCGCCCTATAATACCCTCGACCTGGTGATACCGGTACCATTGCATAAAAGCCGGCTGATCAAACGGGGATATAATCAATGCGATTCATTTGCTGAAGGGATTGCAGCATCCATGGGAATTCGTTGCGTAACAGACGGGCTGGAGCGAACCAGTGCGACAGAAACACAAACCCGGAAGCACCGGTTTGACAGACACATGAATGTGGAAAATGTATTCCGGGTGAATAAGCCGGCAATGCTGATGCACAAACATATTTTCCTGGTGGATGATGTCGTTACCACAGGGGCTACATTGACGGCCTGCGCTGAAGCCCTGCTGAAATTGCCGGGAACCAGGGTGAGCATCGGGGCGCTTGCGTCTGCATGAATACACTGCAAATCAGACATTTTTCCCATCTTTACGGAAAATTATTTTCGTGGAATCCATTGCCATTCCTGCACAGGCTTCAAGGAAAGAAAAATATGAGGCTTTGTTCCCCCAATTGGCTGCATTGATTGCCGGTGAAAAGGATTGCATTGCAAATCTTTCCAATCTTACGGCAGCCTTGAAGGAAGCGCTGGGATTTTTATGGATCGGATTTTATTTGGTAAAAAAATCTGATTCAGCAGAAGAACTGGTCCTTGGTCCCTTTCAGGGGCCTGTAGCCTGTACGCGGATTGCTTTTGGAAAAGGAGTATGCGGTGCCGCCTGGAAACAAAAGCAAATAATGCTGGTGCCGGATGTGGAAAAATTCCCCGGTCATATTGCATGTAATACGGCGGCGAGATCTGAAATTGTAGTTCCCATCCTGAAAAACGGAGCTGTCGTTGCGGTCCTTGATATTGACAGCCATCTCCCTGGCGATTTTTCGGAAACCGATATAGAATGGCTTCAGAAAATTTCAGAACTGGTGGAAGAAATTCTATGAGAATCCGCCGGGATACACTGCTCATGATCATTGCACTTGCCGGAATCACCGGCTGTGCCATTCAGGTGCCGCCGTCGGGAGGGGATAAGGACGTTCATCCGCCCAAGGTGCTTTCTGTTTCTCCTGAAAATTATACGACGGAATTTTCCGGCCACAATATTACATTCACTTTTGACGAGTTTGTTCAGTTGAAGGATGTCAATACACAACTTGTCGTTTCACCTCCATTAAAATATAAACCGGAAGTCCGGCTTCAGAAACATTCCATGTTAATCAGCCTGGATGATACACTGATGGAGAATACCACCTATACCATGAATTTCGGGAGTATTGTCCGGGATCTTAATGAGGGAAACGTGCTTGAAGACCTGCAATATGTATTTTCAACCGGCCCTGTAATAGATACCCTGAGCATTAACGGAAAGGTGGAGGAGGCATTCAACCTGAAAACACCCGGAGGGGTACTGGTTATGCTGTATCCGACAGGCAACGATTCACTTCCGTTAAAAGAACTGCCCCGGTATTTTGCCAAAACAAAAGATAACGGCGGATTCCGGATTCAGAATATTGCGGAGGGGAACTATTCTATTTTCGCCCTGAAGGAAGAAAATGCGGATTATCTCTATGATGATCCCACCGAAATGATTGCCTTTTCATTGATGCCCGTACATCCTTCTCCCAACCCCGTCCTGCTGCGTCTGTTTACGCAAAGGCCTCAACCGGTGGTATTGCGGTTCTATTCGGAAGAGCCCGGGAAGGCGGTGGTGGTATTCAATACCGGAGCAGACAGTATTCCGTTTCTAGTTCCTGACGATGATTCCCTGGAGATATTCAAAACGGTTTTTTCAGAACAGGGAGACTCCCTCATCCTCTGGTACAAAAACATCAGGGCAGACAGCATGCAGGTAATTTTCAAAGGAAAATCATTGCGCGATACCCTCTTCACCCGGTTGTTTACCTATGATCCCGGCAAACCATCGAGGAGAAAATTCTTCCTCCAGGTAATGCCCGTCTCCGTTCCGGGAGGACTTCAGGATCTGTACAACCCTTTTGTCATTCAGTTTAATCATCCCGTTTTGGTTCAGGATACCGGTAAAATTATCCTTACCCTGGATTCTGTCGTGCAGCCTCCGGTTTCATTTACCCGGAAAGATTCAACCGGGATGATATGGGAACTGCGTGCCCCATGGAAAGAGGAAAATTCCTGTTCGTTGTATTTCCCCGCCGGTGTATTTCATGATATTTTCGGACTTTCAAACGACAGTATCGTAATTCCGTTTAAGGTACGGAAGGAACGGGATTACGGATCCATTGCCCTTGCTGTTTTGGACACCTCAAAGGGAACAGATAAAATTCTGCAACTGGTGAATGATGGCGGGGAGGTAATCCGGGAACTTCCTTTCACCGGGGATACCACACTGACTATTGCGCATCTGCTTCCCGGGACATTCCGGCTGAAGCTGATCTTTGATGAAAACCGGAACGGGAAATGGGACACAGGCAACTATTTTGAAGGCATCGAACCCGAAACAGTGAAATATTATCCGGATGCAGTTCAGGTACGTGCTAACTGGGATATAGAACTGAACTGGAAACCCTGATGGCTTTGAATCGTATGCCCGGATACGAATAAAAAATAATTTATATACCATGAAAAAAAATGTTTCGTTATGGTTATTCCTCTTCCTGTCAGTCTTGTTGATTCTTCCCGGTTGCAAAGTCGGCAGGTTTTTCTGGTATAACTTTTCAGATATCACCGACTATAAGATTTTCCCCAGCCGTCCGCTTCATGGTTCGGATCAGCCATTCCGGTTTATTGATGCACAGCACAACAAAGCGCTGGAACAGCGGATTCATATTATCAATCATTCAGGAGACACACTGGGGTTTTCAGAGTTCCTTGAAAAATCCTCTACGGTCGCTTTCCTGATCATCAGGAACGACAGTCTTTTATACGAAAGGTATCTGGATAATTATGACACTTCCTCCATCGTCGCTTCTTTCAGTATGGCCAAGTCATTCGTTTCCGCACTGATCGGGATTGCCATCGCGGATGGACAAATCACCAGTGAGAATGATCCCGTTACCCGGTATGTAACCGAACTGAAGGGGAGAAGCGGATGGGACAAGGTAACGCTGCATGATTTGCTGCAGATGTCATCCGGGGTGCGATTTTCCGAAGGTTATTATACGCCTTTTTCCGGAGCGGCCTCCTACTATTACGGACGAACCCTGCGGCGTTCCATTGCACACCTGAAAACAGAAAAACCGCCTATGTCCGGCTTTGATTACAAGAGTGTAAATTCCGAATTGCTGGGACTGGTTATTGAAAGGGCAACGGGCATGACCCTGACGGCTTATCTGGATGAAAAGATCTGGAAACCTTTACACATGGAATATGATGCCAGTTGGAGTATTGACAGGAAAAACAACGGTATTGAAAAAGCCTTTTGCTGTATCAATGCAAGAGCAAGGGATTTTGCCAAATTCGGCAGGCTGTATCTGCATGACGGGAACTGGCAGGGGAAGCAGATTGTTCCCGAAGACTGGGTGAAGAAAAGCACCACTGTCAATTCCGAACCCGGAGGAGCCCCGTTTTACAACCACCAGTGGTGGGTAGGCGCTGCAAACGAAGGAGACTATTCGGCAGTCGGGCATCTGGGTCAGTACATCTATGTGTATCCGTCAAAAAACCTGATCATTGTGAGACTGGGAACCAGCCGGCAAAAAGAAAACTGGATGGCTGTGCTCCGGCAGGTGGCACATCAGATGTAACGGCCGGAATAGTGTATTTTTAAATTAAAATAAATCCGGATAATTTCTAAATTCGGAAAGTTCAGTTCAAATTATTAAAACGGTTTTGGGGCGTACAGAACCATTAGGCGGATTGAGGATTTTGTAAAGAAGCACCATGAAAATGCAATTCCGTAGCCGCATTAACTGAAAAAATCAATGAATTATTATGCATATAATTTGTTTTAACGCTGTTTTTGGAGTCTGACAGACTTTTTGGATACCCTGATTTGTTCGCGGG
>JADZBN010000074.1 GCA_020852075.1 Bacteroidia bacterium | reverse complement strand
TTACCTAGATAATTACCAAGCAGGCGCAGCTAACTTAAATTAGTGAATATTTATTACATGGATACAAACTTGACACGACATAGCTTTGAATGTAAATCGCTTTGGACAGACATTAGTGCGAACTTCAAACAGTTGTACCTTGAACGAACAGCAGCACATTTTCTATTTTTGATGAGATCGGGGAGAGTTGTGGGCAGGACTAAAAGACAGCCGTTGTCTTTGAACCAAACCACCAATCCATCTATATGATAGAAGTAAAAGACCTAAAGAAATCCTTCGGGGACAGAACAGCCCTGAAAGGTATAAACGTTTCCATAAAAGACGGGGAGTTATACGGTTTGTTAGGGCCCAACGGAGCAGGAAAAACAACAACGATTTCCATTCTGAGTACAATCGTACCGGCTGATTCAGGTGAAGTTACTATCGGGGGATGCAACGTACATTCCGGCCTCAATAAGATAAAGAAACTCATCGGCGTTGTACCCCAGGAAATTGCGTTGTACAATGAGCTTTCTGCCATTGAAAACCTGATGTTTTGGGGTAGTATGTATGGTGTCCCTGCAAAAGAATTGTCGAATACCGCGAATGGCCTGTTGCAACTAATAGGTCTGTATGACAGGAAGCATGAAAAGGTTAAAAATTATTCGGGCGGTATGAAACGCAGAATTAACATTGCGTCTTCTTTATTGCACCACCCCAACGTATTGTTTATGGACGAACCGACCGTTGGCATTGACCCCCAAAGCAGGAACCTGATTTTTGAAGTAGTAGAGAAATTACATAAAGAGGGGATGACAATTATTTACACCACACACTATATGGAAGAAGCGGAAAGACTGTGTGACCGTATTGGTATTATTGATAATGGGCAAATTATTGCAGAAGGAACGTTGGATGAATTGAAAAAAAACAGCGCCATTAAAGAAACAATATCTATTACATTTACAGAAGGTGATGAAAATAAAATCCGTGAATTATTTTCATACTGGAAAGACTTCAATAGGACAGGAAAAACCATTCATTTCTATTCAACAGATATAAAATCCGATTTGGCAAAGTTGGTTTTACAATGCAATCAGTCTGGTTTGGAAATTTCAAATATCGAAATATTAAAAACCAATCTTGAAACCATATTCCTGAATTTAACAGGCAAGCAATTAAGAGATTAATGTTATGATACGAATTGCCATTAAGGACCTCCGGCTTTTTTTTAAAGACAAAAGGTCCATGTTATTGGCCTTTGCCATTCCCATCGCACTGATCACCTTGTTTTCATTTGCATACGGAGGGGCGGGCAAGGGTAATACTGAGACAAAAATATCTTTATTAATAAGCGACTTGGACAGTACACCAGCATCCCGGGAAGCGGTTAAGCAATTTGACTCCCTGAAGTCCCTCGAAATAATACCTATGGCATTAGAGGACGCTGAAAAATCCATAAAAAAGGGAGACGAGAGTTGTGTACTGGTCATCCATAAGGGATTCTCGGATTCTCTCCTGACCGGCGGTGAACTTCCCCTTGAATTAAAATATGATGAAGCAAAAGGAATTGAAACAGGACTCCTGCAGCAATCTCTTATCCCCACCATTGCGATGATGCCTTTTAACTTAGGCGACAAAAAAGAAATACTGGGTAACAGAATGGTAAAAATGGCCGGGGTAACAAACCCTCAAGCCCAACACGCCATCCGGTCACAGTCAGACAGTCTTTTCAATGCCATTTCCGAAGGTGTTGCTGCAAATCCGTCGAATAAAAAATCAAATCCTGCATCCGGGTTTATGGGGGGTGATATTAAAATGACAAAATTAATTAAGTCAACCAATGACCATCAACTGGGATTGTTACAGGCTGTTGCCGGAACCGCCGTAATGATGCTGCTTTTTTCCGTTGTCGGTATTGGGATGGGCCTATTGGAGGAAAAGCAGGAAGGGACACTAAAACGGCTGCTTTACAGCCCGGTGAATGCTCTGCATATATTGTTTGGTAAAATGATTTCTGCCAATGTTATTTCAATTTTACAACTGCTTGTAATGTTTGTGTTTGCAGGTTTGGTTTTTGGTCTGGACATTACATCGCACATTCCGGGCTTGCTTATCACCATTGCAGCAACCGCTTTTGCCTGTTCAGCCTTTGGTGTTTTGTTAGCGTCTTTTGCCAAAAACCGTCAACAGGTTCAGGGCCTCTCAACCCTGATCATTCTTGTGATGAGTGCAGTGGGAGGTAGTATGATACCCCTGTTTTTTATGCCTGCCATTATGCAAAAGCTGGCCGTTATTTCTGTGAATTACTGGAGTATTCAGGGCTTTTATGATATCTTCTGGAGAAACCTGTCCATTACAAGTCCCGCCTTTTTATCAAGGATTTTAGTCCTTGTATTAATCGGAGGTATATTAAACCTGATGGCTGTATGGATGTTTAAAAAAAATATATTGAAATTAACATAGAACTCATTTGCCGTTGACACCGGCCAGAATATAAGAAAGCCAGGGGATCGGAGAAACATTTCCGGTTGGACAATGTTCCGGAATGAAAGATTGTTCTCCAGGAAATGATGGGTACATACACCGGCCCTTCTGCCATTTTCAAACGGTTGAAACTTCTTCAGGAGACGGGATGCTGACCGGGAAGGTTTATTGAGGAGCCGGAATTCCCGGAGCCGGTTGCACATCCTGTCAGATACGGTTTACACGGGACGTATGGTACACTCCCAAATCACGTTCCTTGCTTTAAGGTAATTAATAACATAATCAAAACATGCTTTATCGGACCCAACCAGTTCCGGAGGGAATACGCCTTTCCTGGTAAATAAAGCGCCTGCTATAAGCCCGACGGCAGCATTGCAGGTATATCCTGTTGTACGCGACATGGATGAAGTCCGGGTTGCCGGGTCATATTCATCGTAGAGATTATATTCGACCATCCTTCCTCCCCCTTTTACAATCACCTTCATGACCGTAAATTCCGGTTCGTCGGGCTGCAGGTTCCATTCGTTGATCAACATCGCCGTCGTAACCTCAAGCGGCGATACCATCATTCCGCGGATGGATGTTGGCGTGTCATTAAAAAATCCCAAATCTTTCAATGTAATGATGAGATCAATATGCCCGGGATAGCGCAGGGTCTTCTCCTTCATATTGTCAACGTGTGGCATCGTAAAGAGCAATGACCGCAACCCGTCTGTATTAAATGATTCAAGACGGCCCGCATTGCCAAAGTCCATTATTTCCCTGTCGGTCAGCGCCGGTTTGGTGATAATCTTTCCATGTTCTTTGTACCGGGCAGGCCTTGTATATTCTTCGATAACATCTATGGGCGAAAAGGGGGCTTTGTAAAAATAGGGCGGTTTGGGATGGAGTGGCAACCCTCCCACATAACATTCAAACGTATCGGCCTTCAGCTCCTCATTATAGCGGCCCAGGATAAAATTACTCATACCCGGCGCCACTCCGCAATCCGTAATGACCGTAACATTTTCAGACCTTGCAAGGCTGTCAAGCTGCAAACTGTTTTCGGGGAAAAAGGATATATCCACCGCGTCTTTACCTGCCCGTATCACCGCCTCCAGGGTCCTGTACCCCATAAAACCCGGAACCGCACAAACGACCGTATCAAAGGGAGCAAGCCAGACGGGATATTGAGCATAACGGGTCAGATTAACTTCCCGGGTAGCGATCCCCG
>JADZBN010000073.1 GCA_020852075.1 Bacteroidia bacterium | reverse complement strand
TGCTGTCTGCAAACTGCAAGATTTGCGGAAAGATGTGTATTTCAAGAATTTTTGAAACGATTTTGGTGTCAGAAGAAATCGTATAGATGTTTTTGTAAACGTCAATAAAACCCTTTACAGTCCAGTCGCCATTGTCTGTGGAAACGTATTTTTCGAGCTTGTCCGCAAACTTGTCAAGCTCCTTTTTGAAGTCCGATTTATACTTGTTTTTATCCTTTAAATTCATCTCTCAAATGTAATTAAAATTGTCGTCCGTTTTGTAGTCCTTTCAATGAAGCACCGTCATTTTAGAATTACCGCCAACGAATTGGGTATTTGCGAAGGCACGGCACTTTAAATCCGTCAGCCAGGTATATGCACAATAGTTGATAATTGCTCAAATGGTCAATGACTTCCCTATGCCGTGCTTTTGCAAATACCTTGTTATTCGAAGTCGTACCGGGTCATGTTTACACAGGTCTCCAGATATCTGGTTTTAATAAAAAGTGATAATGCAAATACAGGTGTTTGCGTTGTCACTTTTTATGTCAGCCGATGGAATAGTGACGCCCGGGGTTAGTTTAATTTTAATCTAATAGAATTATTTAGAGCTTTTACTTATTATATGCGGTTATGAATGTAAAGAATATCACCGAACTTTATCAACCTGTATTGAATGATTCATTGAAACAAGCTTCATTCTCATTCAATACAGGTTGATAGTTTAGTCTTTGATTTCAACATCGTATTTTAACTATCTCCCGGGCGCCGCTTTATCTCATCGGATGAAAACCATCAAACTGTTAACCATTGCTATTTACAGGTACGATTTTGAATAACACCCAAATATACGCAACTCCGGTTGCCGTTTATTGTAAAATAGCCTTGAAATTAGTTTAAAATGCCGGCTTTTTGCAAATAAACGCAATGCGTTTATTTGACGTGGAGTGGCGCCCTGTAAATACCAGGCTGCCGTTTTTTCTTTAATGCCGCGGGCTGGGAGGCAAGTTGGGGACGTGGGGACGTGAATTGGTCGAAGTGGTGGCGTATTGGTGGCGGGATTTTAAAATCTCCGCGTTTTAATACTTGTTTATTGGATTGAAAACAGCGAAAAATTTCAAATTTACAAGCTTGGCAAGGAAATAGTTGACCGACTAGGGCTCGAACCTAGACTCTTCTGAACCAAAATCAGACGTGTTGCCAGTTACACCATCGGTCAGTTTTGGGGTGGGCAAAAGTAGGAAAAGGAAAAAGAATAGGCAAAACCCGCTCCATTATTCCGGTTTGACGGCTATCAGATAAATATCCCAGCACTCCTCCAGGTGATCTGACTGAAGGTAAAAATCCGCCGTAGTGATTCCGGTGGTCTGAGATACCGAGTCTTTCAGCTTCTTCCGCATAATACTGGTGACCGCATTGTAGGGTACCGTCAGCCATGACGAAGGCAACCGCCTGTGAAGGCCCAGCACATCCCACCTTAGTATCATCCGGACAAACTTCCCGTTTTCCCGGTAATACCCATTCACCTTCTCATTTCCGTTCAGTCCTTTCAATTCAAAATCAGGGGTGAGCGAACCCACCTCCTCCTTCATTTCTGCAAAGGTATATTCGTGAACGTGAAACGGATTTCGGGCCAGGGACTTCGTGGCGTTCGGAGTGGTAATAATCACCTCCCCGCCCGGTTTTAATACCCTCAGGCATTCGGCAATAAACTCTTTACGCCGGTGGATGTGTTCGATAAACTGAAAAGCGGTAACCACGTCAAATGAAGCATCCCCAAAGGGCAACGGTGGAATCTCTGCCTGATGGAAACGGAGGTTGGTCTTATCCTTGTACCGTTCTCGGTTTGAAGATATCGTTCCGGAATCATAATCCAGGCCGTTTATTTCTGCAGCATCCTCCGCCATCAACACCGTTCCGTATGCATTGCCACAGCCAACGTCCAGCACCGTTTTCCCTTTAATGCGGGGACGTGCAAATTCGTATGCAAACTGGCATCGCTGATAGGTTACGTTGTTGGCCTCATCCTGGTGTGCGCGTTCGTGTGTACTCATTGCGCAAATATAATCAATGACAAACGCCCGACGGACATACCGCCCTGTTTCCGGTAAACAGAACACAGGCTGAATTCCATTCTTCAACAAAAAGCCCCGCTTCATAAGAAACGGGGCTGAGGTGGGATGTCGCAGTATAAGCCCTTAATGGGAAACAATCAGCCGAGAAGTTCGAAGTTCCCGGTTGTCGGCAATCAGTTTATAGAAATAGACTCCCGCAGGAATATCGGCTGTTTCCATTACCAACGATATACGGCCTGCACCTGAGTTTACAGACCTGATCATTTTTCCGGTAATGTCAAACAGTTGCAGTTCCGCACCGGTGGATACACTGCTGCCCTGAATTCCGAAAAAGGAAATGGAAGGATTGGGGCCTGCAGATATATCCTCATCTGCGGTTTGTGAAATGCCTGTAGTGGAGGTGGACGGAATCCATGGACTCATATCAATATAATAGAGGTGGTTGCCGTTACCGTTGTCTTCGTCAGACAGGTAAATTTCGTTATTGGTCCAGAATGCAACGCCTTCTTTCTGTGTCCAGCCTCCGCTGATACTGATAAGGGTGTGCTGCCCATTGAAAAAATTATTCCCCTGGAAGTTCCGGAACAGGTGGATCCTGCTGTTGGCTATCAGGATCAGTGTACTGCCATCCGGGCTGATATCGGCCGAAGTGGTCCTGTCATTGGTATAAAAACTGTCCACCAGGGTGGCTACGTAATTTCCCGGAACATCCGGAACACGGTACATTTTAGTATAACCCACCGCATCGCCATCGGCTTTGGTAAACAGATACAGGTTACCGTTGAAGTGGGTAAACGCCTCGCAGTCATAATTCATCCAGGGAGAAGGAAACTGTTGCTGATCGGGATAGGAAAAATGAATGGCCTCAGCCGTTACCTCGGTTCCTGATACAAAGGAAGGATAAGGAACCCTGTAGATGACCAGGTTAGTCCGGTCACAATCGTTATTCCCGATATCGCCAATAAACAAATGCACCCTCCCCGCATCGTGGCATACATCTTCCCAGTCATTATTGGTGGCGCCCAGAACCGTTACGGTTCTGCTGAGGTTGCCGCTGTTATTGACCTTGTAAAGATGGTTGTCGCCCCAGCCGTCATTATGGATCCAGAAACTGGCTCCGCCGGTGTAATCCATTCCGGAACATTCGTTCACCGCTGAGGGAATGTTTCCCATCACGGTAGCATTCACCGCCATCGAGGCGGTGGTAAAACAAGTCATGGCTGCTGCCAGCAGCCCGGTACTGAAAATTTTTCGTAGGGTGTTTCCCATGGTATAATGATTTTGCGTTCAAACAATCTGAATCCCCTCAGACAAGAAGGTTCGATCGCAAAATATGGCGGCGCAAATATAATGGAAAGTTAATTGCATGATTGTCTTACAGTTAAACGAATCATTTCTTCATTTTCAGTCCATATTACCTGTGATTCCCTGCAATTTTCACGGTCATGGAATTCGTGACGATTTCATACATGGTTGTATTTCAAAAAAGTACGGTTCTTCCGGTTTGCAACATGCCTTGCAGAATTCCTGTGATCCCTGCTTCTTTTTTCAATGCACAGGATCGGGCAATGAAGCAGGAAACGACAGGGTGCAATAAAAATTCCCGCTTCATGTCTTTATGTGCCGGCTTGGTAGCCGGGCCTTGACAAAGGAAATTCTGCGATAAACCGCCGTTTCAATTATTTCATACCTTCGCAGGCATTCAAAATTTTGGGTACTATGAGGTATCAACGCCTGAATAATCTGGTAGGCTGGCTGGTCTTTCTGATAGCCGCCTTTGTTTTCATATCCACTATAGAACCAACGGGAAGTTTCTGGGACTGCGGGGAATTTATTGCCACTGCCGACAAGCTCGAAGTGGGCCATCCTCCCGGTGCTCCCCTGTTTCTGATGCTGGCGAGAGTTTTTATCCTGTTGGGAGGAAAGGACGTTACCATACATCCCATAATGGTGAATATACTTTCGGCGCTGATGAGCGCCTTTACCATCCTGTTCCTGTTCTGGACCATTACCGCCCTGGGCCGGAAAATTCTCCTGCGTAACGGTGAACCGACAACGGATAAAATCTGGGCGGTGATCGGCGCAGGCTTTGTGGGCGCCATGGCCTATACTTTCACAGATTCATTCTGGTTTTCTGCGGTGGAAGGAGAAGTGTACGCAAGTTCATCGTTCTTCACCGCTATTGTTTTCTGGGCTATATTCAAATGGGAGAATGCTGCCGATGAGCCTCATAACCTCAGATGGCTGATACTGATTGCCTACCTCATGGGGTTGAGTATCGGCGTCCACCTGCTGAACCTGCTGACGATTCCTGCGCTGGCATTCGTGTATTATTTCAGAAAATACAAAGTAACACGCAATGGAATCATTTATACCGCCATCCTCGGGATCCTGATACTCGGGTTCATTCAATACGGGATTATTCAGGACGCAATATCCCTTGCCGGATCTTTCGACCTGCTCTTTGTAAATACATTCGGCCTGCCTTTCGGCTCCGGGATTGTATTCTATGTATTGCTGATTATCACCGGAATCATTCTGGGACTGCGTTACACGAAAAAGAAAAATACGCCCATCTGGAATACTGCATTACTTTGTACCACTTTCATAATTATCGGGTATTCTTCATTTGCTCAGATCCCCATCCGGTCGGCGGCCAATCCACCGCTGGATGAAAACAATCCGGAAAATGTTTTCAATTTCATTTCATACCTGAAACGGGAACAGTATGGCGAACGGCCTTTGTTGTACGGGCAGTATTACAATGCAAAGGTCATTGACCAGAAGGAAGGTGCGATGAATTATGCCGTGGTGAAAGGCAATAAAAAATACGTCGAGGCGGGAAGAAAAATTGAAGCGGTGTATGAGCCCAATAAGGAAACCATTTTCCCCAGGATGTGGAGCAATCAGCAAAATCACATTGCGGAATACAAGAAATGGACGGGTATTAAATCAGACCGCACACCTACCTTTGGTGAAAACCTGAAATTCTTCTTTGTATATCAGCTTGGCGAAATGTACTGGCGGTATTTCATGTGGAATTTCGTGGGTAGGCAGAATGATATGCAGGGGCCCGGAGGTATTACCAGGGGGAACTGGATCAGCGGTATCAAATTTATTGATGAAATGCGGCTTGGCCCGCAGGACAAACTGCCCCAGAGCCTGCTGAATAACAAGGCACGGAATACCATGTATTTTCTTCCCTTTATCCTCGGCATTATCGGGCTGATCTATCATTATTCAAGAGATAAAAAAGATGCATGGGTCGTGATGCTGCTGTTTTTCTTTACAGGTGTGGCCATTGTGATATACCTGAACGGAACCCCGCTGCAGCCGCGAGAACGGGACTATGCCTACGCCGGATCCTTTTATGCTTTCGCCATTTGGATCGGGCTGGGTGTACTGTCACTGTATGAAGCACTAAAGAAAAAGATTCCGGGAACTGTTGCTGCCCTCGGCACAACCCTGGCCTGTACGCTGCTCGTACCCGCTGTGATGGCTAAAGCCGAATGGAACGATCACGACCGTTCACACCGGTACACCTCAAGGGATTTTGCCACGGATTACCTGAACTCCTGTGAAAAGAATGCCATCCTGTTTACCAACGGCGACAACGACACCTTCCCCCTCTGGTATGTACAGGAGGTGGAAGGCATCCGCACCGATGTCCGGGTGGTCAACCTGAGCCTGCTGAATACCGACTGGTACGTAAACCAGTTGAAAAGAAAATACTATGATTCCGATGCCATCAATATCAGTTGGAGCGAGGACAAATATATGTTGGGCAAAAGGGATTACATTCCCTTCTACGACCGTGGCCTGAAAGCACCTGTTGAATTAAAAGAACTTGTGGATTTCATGGGTAATGACGATCCTCAATACATGGCTACCATGAATTCAGGGGAAAAGATCAACTACTTCCCTACCAAAAGTCTGAAACTGACCGTGAACAAACAACAGGTTCTTGACAATGGCGTGGTGTCTCCTGAAAATGCAGATAAAATCGTCGGTGAAATGACCTGGTCCATTGACGGGAATTACCTGATGAAGAATGACCTGATGATCCTGAACATTCTTGCCAATAATAACTGGAAGCGGCCCATATATTTTGCCACGACGGTTGGTTCTGAAAACTACCTGAACCTGGAACCCTATTTCCAACTGGAAGGACTTACCTACCGGATCGTTCCGATCCGAACCGATGCAAAGACCGAAATTGTTCCCGGCAGGGTGGCAACCACCGTGATGTATAACAACGTCATGAATAAATTCCGCTGGGGAAATATGAATGATGACAGGGTGTACCTGGACGAAAACAACCTCCGCATGACCACCAATTTCAGAATCAATTTTTCCCGGCTTGCTGAGGAACTGCTGAATGAAAATAAGCGTGACTCAGCCATTAAGGTTCTTGATAAATGTGTGGAGGTCATGCCCGACAGGACTGTACCCTACAATTATTTCATGACCAAAATTGCCGAATTGTATTACAGGGCAGCAGGCGTAGTCCATCAGACCGACACACTTAGGACCGACACGCTGGATTCAGGTATCAAAAAGGAACTGATTGCTAAAGGGAATGCCATCTCCCAACGGATTGCGGACATCTATTCCGACAACCTGAACTATTACCTTTCATTGAAAGGAACCAAATATTACAAACTGGTTGACACAGATATGAATCAGGCGCTGTATATCATGCAGGCGCTATCCTCCACCCTGCACCAAACCAATCAGAAAGAACTTGCTGATAAAATTGAAAAACAGTTTACGTCCATTGCACAAAAGGCAGGTTACTGATTTCATACTTCATTCTCTCATGAAAAAAGTCATCACGCGATGACTTTTTTCATTTAACCATGCACACACCCGGTTTCATCCAGTATCTCTTTCGCGACCTCACCTGGAGAATTCCTTCACGGTCTAACATCCTGTACCTGACCTTCGATGACGGTCCGGTTCCGGGAGTGACTCCTTTTGTCCTTGAACTCCTTGAAAAATATCAGGCAAAGGGAACCTTTTTCTGTGTGGGAGAAAATGTGGCGCGGTATCCGGAATTGTACAAACAGGTGCTTGCAAAAGGACACAGCACCGGAAATCATACACAACACCACCTGAATGGTTGGTTAACCTCCAACCGGGAATATTTCGCAAGCGTAGCCGCCTGTTCCGCTCGGGTAAATTCACGGCTGTTCCGGCCTCCCTACGGGAAAATCCGGTTGTCTCAGGCAAGGAAACTTTCCGGTTCCTACCGGATCATTATGTGGGATGTACTGAGCCGGGATTATCTGCCTTCACTCACAGGGGAGCAATGTGCACAGCATGTAATCCGGTCGGCAAGGCCCGGATCCATTGTTGTATTTCATGACAGCCTTAAGGCTGAAGCGCGGCTCAGGTCTGCCCTTCCCCTGGTACTCGGACACTTTTCACGGCAGGGATATGTTTTCAAATCCATTCCATCCTTTGGTTGATTGTCCGTCAGGTTACATTCCTCATGGTTTCGGAGATTGAATCCAGCAGGTAATGCAGCGCGATTGAGGCCACCGGAAAATTTTCGTCCTGTGATTCCTGAGGTATATCCAGTTTCTGCATTTTCCTAAATTTGTCTGAAACCAACGATGATCCGGTCCGGAAAAATAGCATGGGTGGTTGCGTTCACCATGGCTTCATGGTCACCGGGTGTATTTGCACAGGAGCAACGGGGCATGATCGGAGCGGGTATTTCAGCCGGTGCAAGCAATTACGAAGGAGAAATTGATGACAATTTTACCCTGGTATTTACGCGGCCCGGCTTTGGTGCCCATGCAACGTTTCTGTTTTTCTCACAATTCTATCTCCGGATCACCGGATACCACGGAAGAATTACGGCCAGCGATGCACAGGGAAGTTTTGCAGGGAACAAGTACCGCAACCTGAGCTTTTACAGCGACATTAATGAAGCAGGTGTGCAGATGATGTACCGGTTGCAAAACCGGAAGCGGGGATTCAGTAAGCGGAATTTTTTATCTCCATACTTCTTTGCGGGCATTGCCTTCTATACCTTCAACCCTAAAAGGGAACTGAACGGGGAAGTGTACGAACTCCAGAAAATAGGAACGGAGGGACAGTATCTTTCAGGCCCTTATGAAAAGCCCTATAAATTATCCCAGTGGTCGGTTCCGTTTGGCGCCGGTTTTCTGCTGAAGATCAGCAACCACGTGGATGTAGGTGTTGAAACCGGCTTCCGGAAAACCTTCACCGACTACCTGGATGATGCCTCCCACATCTATCCTGACAAGCAGGACTTGCTTAATGCCCAGGGGCCTGTGGCGCTGTATCTCTCGGATCCGTCCAACGATCCGGAGGTCCCCGGCGGGAGGCCGTCGTTCAGCAAGCGGGGTGATCCTTCCAACCAGGACTGGTACGTTTATACAAATGTGAATGTCACCTATTATTTTACCACGGCCCTGTTCAAAGCGTATAAACTCAAAAACAAATACAAGAAAGACAGTTGTAAGGGCCTGACTTTCGACTGAAGGATTACAACTTTTCGTTCAGCCAGTTTTTGTAATTCAGTATTTCCGAATCGGCGGCATCCGTTTCCGTATCCCGGAAAACAGAGGACTTCACCCGGCTCATCAGACTCTTTTCCTTTTTCAGATTATCCCGGGTAATGAGTTTTTCCAGTACTTCCACCATGATTACCTCTCTCTGACTGCCGCGTTTGTTGAATACCTCCCTGAAGTTCTTCCGTATCAGGCGTATTTTTTGCTCGAGTACATCAAAGTCTTTTAATTCATAACGGATCATAAGTTCTGCAATGGCAATTTTGAACTTCAGGAAAATATCTGTGCTGCCGTAAGCATCGAGCAGGTACAGGCGGTTCAGGTTCCGGATGGAGGCATGGTAATCATGCAAATCAAAGTAACTGACGGCAAGATTCAGGTACACAAACATCGTATGAAATGCATTACTCCGGATTTTGGGGTTCTCCTTCATTTCGTTGAGAATGTCAATGGCCTTACGTTTATTCAGTTTGCTGTAATTGATCACCAGCGAATTGTAATAGTAAAACAGGTATTTGTCATAGTGCATCCGCTGGTACTCTTCCATTCCCCGTTTCAGGCTCCGGGTATATTCCAGGGATGCTTCCAGTTTGTTATTTTTGAATAGGGTGTTGATGATAAAAACCAGCATTTGCAACCGGGTATCGTGGTTGGCTTTTCCAAAAAGTTTTTCTGTATTGAATTCTTGGAATGTGTTCATCAGGTAAATCTCCAGCGATGGGTAGTCGCGCTTCTGAAGGAGTATCTGGGATACCGCATGATAAATTCTGAACCGCAGCCGGGGACTTTTCATCAACACCGGGTCAGTGGTAAATTCAGACACCGTTTTCTGAAGCAGGGGCAATATGGGATTTTCATTCTCATCGAAATTCTGGGTGACTTTCATCCTGTAGCTCACCATGGCAAGTACATCATCAATTTCCCTGAGGTGATTGATCTCTTCCCTGTTTTTCCGTCGCAGGTCAATGTATTCACCCGGATCAATGACCAGAAGTTCATTTGAAATCCGGATAAAATCACTGTAAATGATGTCAAGTAATTCGTGGTTTTCGGAATGCACCGCTTCGGTTTGTGCTTTCCGCAAAAAATAGTGTGCTACCGGAATGTTATTCCGGTTAAAAAAGAATTTACTGAGTGCCAGCAAATGCAGGGCATGAATGGCTTCATCCTCTTCGAAGTGCTGAAGCAACAGGCTTTTCTTCAGGTCACTGAGAAGACGGTTTCTCAGGCGGTAAAAGGCATTCTTGTCCCTGCCCCGGTAAAGTTTCCGCATGATTTTCTCCTCCTCATAGTCCGCGCCTGATTTTCGCATATAGTCAAACAGGCTGCTGTCCATGCGGTCCCTGTGGCGGTTGCTTCGCTGTTGAAAGAGTTTAAAATACCGCACTTCCTCCTTGCCCATACCGGCAACAACTGAATTCAGAACATCCATAATATTAATTTTGAACAGGTAAGAAAAATAGAATTTTTATTCGTTTCCTGCAAGGAATACCCTACTTTTAATTATGAAATGATCTGTACTATGAAACGCTTACCGCATTGCCTCCTTCCCCTGCTGGTGTTCCTGCTTCCTGTCATAGGTTTTTCTCAGGCACGGTTTACCATAACCGCAATCCAGGGATTTCCATGGCTTCCTGCCGATACCGCCTACGAAGGGACGGTTTACGACAGTATTCTGGTAACCATTACCAATACGGGGAGCCAGTCTTTCACAGGCGAAATGGATATCCTGATCCAGGCGAACCCCGGAATCACTGACACTCTGCTGCTCGACAGCAATGGCACGGCTACCTATGCCCCGGGAGTCAGCATTAGCTTCCGGTCCCAGCCCTATGTATTTACCACCACCCATTTCGACGGCGGCGACAACATCATTGTGGTCTGGCCACAGGCAAGGTTTGCTCCTCCAGGCACGATGAATGATACCCTCACCGGAGAAATATACTTTATCACCTTCCTGGGTACCGGTGACAGTCCTGCTACGGCCTTTGAGGTGTACCCAAACCCCGCATCGCAATACCTGGGCTTCAGGAGCGAAGGAAAATCAAGCCTTAAACAGGTAAGAATTTATGATATATCAGGGCAATTGGTTTTCCGGTCCTCCCGTACAGACGGATTGCTGTACCTGAAAGACTGGGAACCGGGATTGTATTTCATCGAGGCCACTTTTCATGATGGTAAAAAGCTGATGCGCAAGCTGATCAAATATTAATTCCGCCCCTTCATCATTCTCCACCTTCGGTAAATCCTCCCCGGACCGGGGAGGGTTTTTTGTACCCCGAATTTCCGGGAAAGGGGACAATTCCTATTCCGCTATCTTTGCATCCGGAATTATTCCTTATGTATTAACCGTGAAACCCTACTGCAACAGCCTCATTCATTATGCGCGCTTTAAAACCCGTGAAGTCATGGTGGGTGATCTCGGCATCGGTGGAACGAATCCCATCCGGATCCAGTCCATGACCACCACGGATACTATGGACACTGAAGCCACCGTTGCCCAAAGCATCCGGATGATTGAGGCGGGGTGCGAATTGGTGCGCATCACCGCGCCCACACTGAACGATGCCAAAAATCTCGAAGCAATCCGGGATACACTCCGCCGCCGCGGATACCATACACCCCTGGTGGCAGACATTCACTTTACGCCCAATGCTGCAGAGTGGGCTGCCAGAATTGTGGAAAAGGTCCGGGTGAATCCGGGCAATTACGCCGATAAGAAAAAGTTTGAAACTCATGACTATTCCGACAGAGGGTATGCGGAAGAACTGGAACGCATCCGTCTGAGGTTTTTGCCGCTGGTAAAAATCTGCAAGGAGTACGGCACCGCACTGCGGATCGGAACCAACCACGGTTCCCTCAGCGACCGCATACTCAGCCGCTATGGCGATACCCCTCTTGGAATGGTGGAAAGCGCGCTGGAGTTTGTCAGGATTTGTGAGGATGAAGGATTTTACGAAATCGTGTTGTCCATGAAAGCCAGCAATCCGCAGGTCATGGTGCAGGCGTACCGGATGCTTGTTTCCAGGATGATACAGGACGGCATTCATTATCCGCTGCACCTGGGTGTGACCGAAGCAGGTGACGGGGAGGACGGCCGGATCAAATCCTCTGCGGGTATCGGAACCCTGCTGGAAGACGGCCTGGGAGACACTATTAGGGTTTCCCTCACCGAGGAACCTGAATTTGAAATTCCGGTTGCCCGTTACCTTGTCAACCGATGCGGGAATATTTCTGTGCTCCCATCGCTGCAGGTTGAAACAACTGATGATCTTCCTTACAATCCTTTTGAATACCGGAGAAGAATTACCCAAGCCGTTCAGAACATCGGGGGAAGTCATTTTCCGGTAGTAATCGCCGATTACAGCCGGAGGCCTGAGTTACACCCGTCCCACCTTTTTGCATCGGGATACCGGTATTCCGTTTCAAACGATAAATGGACCATGGGTGATATGGCCTGCGATTATATTTATACAGGTTCCTCTTCACCCGGTTTTGCGATTCCCGGTTCGCTGGGAATTATTACCGATTACATCCACTGGCAACGTATCAGGGAAAGGGAACGTCACTATCCGCTGCTGTTACTTCAGGAGTATGCAGCGCTGACAGAAGAAATACCCTGCCTGCATTTTGTCCAGGTGGACATGCCCGAGGTTCAAAAAAACGGATTTCCAAAAATACTTTCCCGAGCGGGTGACAGGACGGTAATTGTACTTTCAACCTCAGAAGAACATCCTCTCCGGAATGTGCGTGCATTTATTATGGAACTGATGCGAAGAAACATGCAACATCCGGTGATTCTTCGTTTTCAATATGCTGAGAAATTGAAGGAGCCATTCACATTATTTGCTTCTACGGATGCAGGCGGGCTGCTGCTGGACGGCATGGGAGATGGTGTATGGCTGGAAGGCCCGATGGATATTTCTGAAAACATCCTGAACTCCGTATCATTCGGAATTCTCCAGGCAACCCGTACGCGGATTTCAAAGACAGAGTATATCAGTTGCCCCAGTTGCGGCAGAACCCAGTTTGACCTTCAGGAAACCACCGCCAGAATCCGGGCCAGAACGCACCATTTGAAGGGTGTTAAGATCGGCATCATGGGCTGCATTGTAAACGGCCCCGGTGAGATGGCGGATGCCGATTACGGATATGTCGGTACGGGAACCGGAAAAATCACCCTTTACAAAGGTCATGAAATCGTTCAGCGGAATATAAATGAGCGGGATGCCGTAGATGCCCTCGTGGATCTGATCCGGCGGAACGGCCAGTGGATTGAACAGGAAGTCCTGCAAAATTCCTGAATAATTATCCCCGGGGTTTCAGATAGCCTTCAATGGTATGCCTGCATCGGAATAAAAAGTGTTCCTCTGACAGCGATAATAGATACAGATACCGTTACTATATTTCTGAAACCTCCGGTATGAAAGCGGCGAGAACAAATAATCGGAATCTGTTATCAGAAGCAGATCTCAACAACAGATATTTTTGATTCTCATTAAGTATCTTCAATTACCCTGCAATTTCCTGTCTGAAGCTATGCATTGGGAAATTCACAGATGCAAATCAGGGTCTTGCTACAAACAGGAATAATTGTGCATTGTTTTCAATCAGGGAGTAGTCTGATGACTCCACGATATTATCACCGGTGAGGTCATCAACAACATATCCGAAAACAAATAACTGCGAACTGTTTTCGATATCACTGAAATCATTCGATTCAATGATACCGTCCTTATTTACATCACCACTGTAAAGCGCGAATTTTCCATCACCCATGTTTTTCATATTACTCCCGAAAGCCTGGGAAGCAGCAGTAGAGAAATCATAGCTTATAGAGGAAGTATTGAATAACACCGGATTTGCACTCCAGGTTTCCAGTGCGTTCCTGTGTTTGAGGACTATATATCCATTGGTCCCGGGAGGAAGGTTGTTAAAAACAAAATTTCCATAACCACTTGTTGAAATCGTCGAAATGTCGGAATCGAGGATCGTATTGGGAGGCGTTGGAGAAGCAATTTCCACATCGAGTGTATCACATACAGACGATGTCAGGACGCCGGCCATTGTACTGCTTCCGAGATAATATCCCTGAATGAATGCCCGCAGATTCAACGTAACTCCCGCACCTGTAATGGTGAACACCGGCCCGTTTACCGGGCCACATGCTGTTGTTTGGACCGACACCGGTCCGGTCGTTGTGGACGGAACCTGTGCGGTGATCTGGGTACTGTTGTTTACGGTATAGGAAACGGAAGGAATCCCGTTAAACAAAACCGCGTTTACTCCGGCAAATCCGGTTCCGTTAATTGTTACACTGGTTCCTGCAGGTCCCGATGTGGGTGCGATCGTGTTGATCACGGGAGGATTTACAACACCCATTACAATTGAATTAGAAGAAACCGTTGAAATACCCGATCCACTGGTAAATATCATATTGGGCCTGACTGCGACCCTTGCGGAATAGGTAGTACTTGTACACGCACCCGCTCCGCTTGTGCCGTCTCTTTGATAATACACCGATGATGTAAAACCGGTAGTGGTCTGGTAGGTCTGGTACGAGGAATAACCTACTACCTGGTTTGAGAAACATATATCAACGACCATGTTGGAACTGCCATCCCATATAAAAGGAGTGGTAAAATTGTGACTGTTCAGTGAATTTACAACCGGCGTATAATTCTGTGGCCCCCACACAGTCGTAAAGGTACCTGTCAGAAAGCCACCCGTAATGGATGTCGCTGTAGTATGGGCCAGATTAATTGTGTAACCATTGAGGGTAGCCGGATTGCCTGTATTTCCGGCCACATCAAATGCAATGGAATTAATAGGGCCGGCGGATAAGCCCATCCCGGCAAGTTCGGTGGCAAGAATAAGATATTGCTGCCTGCCGTTCCCATAATAGGTCGGATAGGCTGCTCCCTGATCTGAGGTGGTGGAATTGGTTCCTGTTCCCGATCCCAGTGTTCCGGTTATTATTGCAGGACATGACGGCTCGAGCGTTACATCGCAACGGATTACCTGGTTGTTGGTCAGGGAAGAAGTGGTGTAGGTCGGGCTGTTCGTTCCCACATCGGATCCATCCACTTTCCATTGATAAGAAGGATTACTCCCCTGTGTATAAGAGGCTGTAAAGCTGACTCCTGAGCCGTTGCATTGGGGGTTGCTGCCCGAACTCTGTGTTATTGTAACAACAGGATTTGAAACGGGATTTATGCTGATGGTAATTCCGTTTGAGGTAACCGATGCGGGACTGGCACAGATATCAGAAGAAGTAAGGACGCAGGTTACCACCTGTCCATGGGTAAGTAAACCGGAAGAAAAGGTGTTGCTGTTGGTTCCGGCATTATTTCCATTCACTTTCCATTGAAAGGAAGGAGACGTTCCGCCATTAACCGGAGTCGCTGTAAAGGTTATGTTTTGTCCTGCACAGGATGGATTTGACCCTCCCGTAACCGCAACCGTAACAGACGGTACTACAGGAGGATTTATCAACATGGTGATGGCATTTGAAGTGGCAGGATTCCCCGTAACACCGGGAAGGTTGGATGTCATTACACAAGTCACCACTTGTCCGTTGGACAGGGAACTCGTAGTAAATGCAGAACTATTGGATCCGGCATTTATCCCATCCACTTTCCATTGATAAGAAGGAGCGGATCCGCCATTGACAGGTGTTGCAGTAAATGTTACAGATGATCCGGTACAGGAGGGATTGGTACCAGAGGTCTGAGAAATATTTACCCAGGCATTTGTCCCGCAGGAAGGTAATTGAAAGGAAAAAATCTGTGTCTTGGCGGCAGTCCCTCCTGAAGGGCCTGCCATGTATTCGCTGGTGAACCAGTACGTAACTCCATCGGGATCGAGGACGAGATCCGAATAATCTCCATCGCGGTTGGTTCCGGTCTGATACCCGCCGCCCGCAATTCCTAATTCTTCGGTAACCGGCAGGGTTCCCAGTGGGTCGCAAACCCTCCTGCCGGTATAATAAAGACCCGGATAAATAGAAACAGCATCAGATTTCATATACGCAAGGGCTATGGAACCGTTGTTATCCATAGCAATACTTCCCATCCAGCGTGTAGATGCATCGGGAACATAAATTCCTTCCTGGTACATGCTCCATACACCGGTTGACTGGCTTTGCCTCAATTCACACCATTTTATGCTGCGCTGGCTGGAACTGATCTGGACCGCCCAATTCAATACAACTGAATTGTATCCGCTCCAGGGCTTAAACTGGGCACGGAACATACATATACCACCGATTCCATCAAGTTTCTGAGTGGTACCCGGTTGTACACAATCGTTCCAGCTTGCATTGTAGGTAGCATCAAATGCTGCCGTTGGAACATTTGCAGCCAGTGTGATCGTTGCAGTAGGGGTTGCAGGAACCCAGTCAACGGCCATCTGGTAAATATTTACGGCATCGGAGAAACCGCTTCCCCATCCATTGTCCGAATAGGAAAATATCGGGCAGGGCGTTCCATAAGGGGGGAGGATGCCGTCTGATGCATCCCCCGGAAGCGGTGCAAAAAATCCCGATCCGTCGGGTGGTGAAAAGCCCGCATACACCGCACGGGAAGATGGATTGCCCGCCAGCATTGCTGTACGGTCAAAGGCAAACACTTTTTGACTTGACTGGTTGGAGGTCATATAATATCCATCGGGCCATACGGAGAACTTCAGGTAATCGGGAAACTGCGGGGATGTAAATGTATAAGTGTAGTACGATCCGGTAGGGTCATTGGTAACAGAAACCGCGATATAAATTTTATTACCGGAAGTACCAAACTGTGCCAGGAGCCAGCGGTCCGCCGGCTTGTCATATAATACAACAGGATCGCCGCTGTTGGGGGTCGCCGGTGACCATAGGTTCCCCAGGGTTGATGTCAGGACAATAGCACCCGTGGTTTTATTATAGATTCTGAAGGTTGTTGAATTGATCATCTGCAGGTAATAGATTGCATTCGCCGCCCCGTTAGGGTCCATGGGCCGAAAGCCCGTCGCACTTTGTCCGGGCCAGTTTGTAATGGGAGCACGGCCTGCAACATCTCCCATCCTTGTTTGCATGGAATTCGTGTCGTTGGCAAACCGGTAACCATCTGCCGGGCTGAACCGGAATTTTTGTGGTTTCCGGCCTTCCCGGTCTTCAGACTCTTCATTTTGGTAAACCATGTTTTCATCCACAGGATGCTCACGGACAATTTCAGACAAAGGAGGCGTTATGTGAAATTCCGAACAAATGATAACACCTGAACGTTTTTTTGAGGGTTTTTCTTTACCGTAAGTGATCCCAGTGAACAGAAACAGGGAAAGGGCAAGAGGAAGGGTAAGGAGTCGTTTCATAGAAGGTTTTACTACGCAGTTTTTACTCTTGTCAAACAATGGAACGTACATTGAGAATTTATACGCTTCCATAAGGAATTCGTTCGAAACTCATCGAAATTAATAATCCCTGTTGCAGATTCTCAAATGGAACATCCGGTGAAGATGTTTTTTCAGAACAGAATTTCATTAAACTTAACTACATTTTTATATGCAACCAAGCCCAAATAGGCGATCTGCAGTATTTACGCGGTAAAAAAACCGATTCTTCCTAAAATTACTCAGGGTTGCAAAAACTCATATATCAAATATACTGAATTCCGGTTCACAGGCTATCCCTTCCGGTTGAAGAAAGTCGTCTGGTGGATGCCGTTCTCCCGGCAACTGTCTGCTACACGCTTACCGTTCTCATCCTCCTTGAGCGTGGCGAAAATCTGTGGTTCGGCGTACTTGATTTTTTCATAACGACAATCTAAAATCAGGGTTTTTCTCTACTTTTAAACTGTCCGGATTTCGGGGGTATTTACACCTGAAAAAAAGGGAAGTTTACAAAACCCTCTAAAATATCAAAAGCGATTACAAATCAAGTAACCGCTTCTGATCCGGCATTTCGTCGGTCGAACTTATCCCTGGCAAGTTGCACTTCAGCAGAGCTTGCTTCCGTTTCAGTTCAAAACAAAATTCAATTAATTAAACTATACTTACAAACTGTCGAAAAACCAAGCCACGTACAGGCTTTTAAATAATCTTTCCTTTTACTTCCGTATGAGAGAATGAAAATAAATTATCTGGCCACCTCAATAGTTTTTACTGTTGCCATATTGTCTATAACAATCCGTACAAAATAAGTACCCTCAGCAACGTTTGCGGTATTAACAGGAATATGACATTTGCCCGCCATCATACCATCCGAGACCAGTTTAGTGTTTGTTTTCCCGTTAACAGAAATTAACTCAATACTGACATTGGCTTTTCCCGGTATGTTAATATCAATAAAGCTTTGTCCAATTGAAGGATTGGGATAGACGGAAACCTGATATTTTGCGTCCAACTCCTGCTGGGTAATACCCGAAGTAAAGCCTACTTTTTCATGAAATTCTGCAGAAGGATTTGGGTAAAATAAATTGAAGATAGCTTGTAATCTTGCTACTGAAACCCATTGGTAACCTAAGACGGTCCAGGTGTTAGAACTACTATTAAATACATTATTTTCATACAAAAACACGTCTGTATACGTATTGCCTAACGGAGTCTTTATACTCCCCCATCCAACATACCGGTACATAATAGAATCCTGAAATCCGGTATTATCCAGATAATCATCAACAAAAGATTGATTTAAAACAAAAGGGAATTGATAATAAACAGACGGATTAATCCAATCTGCATTTAATGAAGGGTATGACACGTAACGGTAACCAAAGGAAAATAAGCTATCACTATTCTGCTTGTAATAGACATACGAAGTCCCTCCTGAACCCACAGGATAATCATAACGTTCGCACATATCCGCTGTAGGAAAATCTGCAGCATAAGGGGTATTAGAGGGTAATAAAATTTTCATTGGCGTTGGATTTGGGTCATAAGCAAGAGTACTAAAATCCCAATTATTAAACCCGCTTACAGAAAAACCTGGCTGAGGTTTATCACACGAATAAATTAAGATTGAGTCGCCTATTGGCAAGTGGTTCAGCCCCCAATAAGTTGGACAGTTTTTTCATTTAAATTAGTGTAATCTTTTGCACTGACCTGATCGCCCATTAAGCGAAGGTAGTCCGCCGAGCTACCCGTGTCAAGGCTCAAGCCGGGCG
>JADZBN010000072.1 GCA_020852075.1 Bacteroidia bacterium | reverse complement strand
TGGCACCTCTGTCAGCACCTTCCCGAATGGCTGCTTCAAGTAATTTTTTCCCAAATCCCAGGCCCTGATAGCGGGCAGTTACACCCATTTTAACAAGCTCAAAGGAATGGTCTTCATCACGAACCAGTGCACATGTGCCTGCGATTGCATTACCTGCCTTGGCAAACAGAATGCAGCCGCCCTGTTCTATGATCTTGTCCGGATGCTCAAGCATTTCAAGATCCTCCTTGGTAACGCTGAAATACCGGTTCAACCATTCCTCATTCAGGGACTTGAAATGGACGGCAAGGGAAGGATGATATGGAATAATTTCGACCTGGATTGCCGCTAAAGGAGAACCTGTCATGATTACCGGATCACCTGGAGTTTACGGAAATACTGCTGATCCTTCAGTAAGATCCTGGCCGAATACAGTCCGGCCGGCAACGATTCAACCGGAAGGGAGATGTCTGCCCCTGAATATCCTTCCAGGATAAGTCGGGTCCTGGCAGCAAGCCTGCCGTCTGTAGAGTACAATTCGATCTTAAGGTTTCCGCCAGAAAGTCCTGTTCCGTCAATATGAATTGAAACAATATTCCCTGCCGGATTCGGATAAAAATTTCCCACCCGGCTTTCAGCTTTAAGACCAGGCACTGTCAGGGGAAGATTGACCGTATCAATTGTGGCATTAATGAGTAAATCTTCCGTTTCCCTGGAACGGTAAATGGCCCAGTTACCGCTGAGAACTTCAAAGGTATTATTACTGAAGGGACCGGTAAGATCCTGGCCGAGTGTAACTCCGTCGCCATCCATATTCCAGCTAACATAAAATCCTCCGCTGTTAATAATTATGGGCTGGTTAAGGGTCACATCTACCCATATCGGAGCGGTAAACTGACTGGAAGGAACATATATGGAGTCCAGCCGTGTACCGGCAGATCCAAATGCGCCATTGTCATCAAACACCTCCATGTAAAATCCTACAAGGTTGGGATTAGCCTGTATATAAGCATGCACCCGGGTGATTTTACAGGGATAAAAAGGAGGCTGAAAATACATTCCGGTTCCTCCAGTTCCACCCTGCCAGTTTATTCCAACACCCTGCGCACTGCCTCCATCAAAGGTCAGAACAACAGGCCCCGAGGTGGTATCCACCGATACCAGTTCCATGGTAGCACTGTCATTCGTCGGAACGATATCGCCAGGATACAAGGTACGAGTCACCTGAATGTAGGTTCCGGGAAGAGAGGGACTGAAGGTATTCGACATCACTACATCGGAGGTTGCCTGTGGTGCAAGCCCGGGTGACGTTACCGTGTCACTGGCCATGATCTGTCCTGCAGCACCTGCGTTGGAGCGGGCAACATACGAATATACGTTGAAGGGATTCAGGTTCACGTTACCCGTATTCTTCACACGGGATGACATGACCCAGGGTGCCGGTGTACTGTTACTGATAAACCTTCCGCTATTTGTTTCATTATTGTTATATGCAACCGATGCATCCAGGGCCTGATACGTTGTTGAGGCCGGGTAATAAAATTTAACGGCATAGGGAGTGGTAAAATAAGATGTTCCGGTGGAAACCGGATTCAGCATGGTTTGAAGGCCTACGCCGCCCGATATATTCTCAATGCCTGCGCTCAGATAAATGGTAGTTCCTCCGTTATACACCCCGGACTGTGCGAGATACTGGAAGGTAATTGAACTGTCTGGTTTGGAGAGAATGATCTGAAAGGAATTCTGACCCTGAAAGTTTGGGAGGGCAGGATCCCAGAAGGGTACGTCAATCCAGGAAACGATCAGGGAATCTCCGGTTGGGCTTTGCCAATAGATACATTGTCCCGGATTGCCCGTTCCGCCGAACATCAGGTCAGATGCCATGGGGGCAATAATATCCTGCGGCTGCGCTACAGATGGTATGGCCGGGAACGGTGCCGAAAGCTGTCCGTTTTGAAAACAGATATATCCGTTACTACCCACCCAGAATTCATGGACATCATACCAGTAATAATGAAAGTCAAAGTTCAGGTTAAAAGGCCCGTGTGTATTATCGTCAGAAAGATTTTCAACAAGCAGGTGATTCGGTTTGGCTGTAAGGTCTATCCAGTTAAACACGGGACCCTGCGGATCCAGGTTGTCCCTCCAGACATATCCGAATGCATCGGGGCCTCCCGAACCGGCAAATAGCAAGGTATTGAAGGAGAAGATGGCAAGCAGCAGCAGTACTGATTTTTTCATGGCAACGGTTTTGAATAAACTAAAATAATGAACCCCTTTGTTATTTCCAATACGGCACCCTAACAGTGGATAATTCCATGAAAATGAGGGCTGCAGGGGCTCGGACAGGACGCCTGCCGCGGCCGTAATCAGATTTTTCCATATTTTTCAAAACCCAAACACTTCATGAAATGAAAGAAATTACCCCGCGTGAACTGAAACAAAAGATGGACTCCGGTGAAGATTTTCAACTGATTGATATCCGGGAAGAATTCGAATTTGAAATATGCAATCTGAATGGCGAATTAATTCCGATGGGAAATATTTTACTGGAAACAGATAAGATATCCAGATCCAGGACGGTTGTCATCCATTGCAAATCGGGGGGGCGAAGTTCGGTTATCGTGAGTGCGCTCGAAAAAAATTTTGGTTTTACAAATATTTACAATCTGAAGGGTGGCATACTGGCGTATGCACGCGAGGTGGATCCTTCCATCACACTTTACTAAAAGTTATTTTAATAACAACTGGCTTCATGCTTTTTTTACCGGGACCACACACCGGGGAATAAACAATTGGAATTCTATGTATATTTTTTTGAAAAAGCGTTTCATCTCCGAATTCTTGAAATGTATTTTTAAATCATTCTCTTTAAGGAGGATATTAAAAATAGAGCGGATGAAAGACCGTCTTTCTTCCCCGGGAAAATTCAACAGTCGGTGCGGGCAGGTGTATAATATTGATAACCCTTGCTACCGAAGTCAGGAAGCGTGATTTGAAATGCACCCTGGAAAGGTCAAGGTCCAATGACAGATAAAACTGACGGTAACGTTCAAAATCAGGGATAGGCTTGCCGTTCACCACGGAGGGATTTGAAATACCTCCGGTCATTCCCTGGGCTCCATACCCCAATCCGATACTCAGCCAGGCTGGGAATGTTGAACTGTTGGATAAAAAGGATCTGGGATTAATACACAACCAGTAGGTTAGTCCGTTGTAATCCTTCAGAATATTTTCAGGAAGCGACTTCCCCAGCAGGTCGGGTCTGTAATCAGCATATTGGGTTCTGTGAAAAGAATACTTGAGAACCATTCGTTGTTCTTTCCACCCAAGTTCCTGAAAAAGATACAATCCGACTCCCGAGGTATTGCAAATCAAATCACCGGTCGAAAAGCCCCACTCCGCCGAAAAAGCATCCAGTACTTCAATGGTTGTCTGGTACAGAAAAGCAATTCCTGCACCGTACAATGCAGATTTTTTGCCATCATGCCCCGACCATCGGAATGACTTCCCCAGCGGTTTGGCAATATTATATGCATCCCACATGTGGCCCACCTTATCCATTTGTTCCCATTCATTATTATCATTAAAAAAATGAAATGTTGTTTGTGGATAGTCACGGTACCATTGAGTGTAAAGCCATGCCATACTCAATGGATATAGTCCCAGTGTTGTTCCCGCAACAATCCAGGTACGGGATCTGCTAAAAGTCTGGGATGGCTGGAAATATCCGTTAAACGTATCCGGTATCTCCGAATGAACCTCCGGGTATTCTGTCAATAGCCCAGGAATTTCTGTCCCTGCAAATACAGATTGCACGACCGGAAAGCAAAAGATAAAAAGGATACCGGAAAGTTTCTTCTTCATGAGCCGGGGGAATTCATCGTATGATCAGGATACTGCCTTTCTTCGATATTCCGATCCTCCCCCCAATGGAATACCGTGTGAGGTAAACATAAATTCCCTCCGGGACAGCGGAATTTCTGAAAGTCCCGTCCCAGCCGGTTTCCTGATGATTGCTTTCAAATATTTTCACTCCCCATCTGTTAAAGATAGCCAGGGAATACTCCTCTGCATGACTTCCTGACGGCAGGAATATGTCATTTTTACCATCTCCATTTGGAGTGAATGCATCCGGAAACATGATGTCACCCAGGCAATCTTCGGTAACCCTGATGGTGTCCGATGCTTCACAACCTAATGTATTAGTCACGGTGACCCAGTATTTCCCGTCTTCCGTTACAGGGAAAACCGAATCCGTACTGGCATCCTGCCATACATAGGCAGCGAACTTCCCCGGAGCCAGGAAGAGTTCCGAACCGGGACATAGTGTGGTGTCTTTCCCAAGTGAAATAACGGGGTGGCCTGCAGGATTTGTCGTAACTCCAACAACTCCTGAAACATCACAGGCGCCGGATGAACTAACGGTAACAGTATATGTACCTTCCTGTAAGCCTGTTGCAGTGGCCATGGCCTGAACGGGAATAGTATTCCAGGCATACGTTACCGGCGGAATTGCTCCGCTTACGGCAGCCGTGGCCGTACCGTCATTGCCTCCCGTACAGGTAACGTCCGTTGTTGAAAGATTCAAACCGGCAATACGTACCTGTTTACTGACGGGCAAACCGGGAGTACAGGCACCTTCCGCTGTGAGTGTAATATTGTACGTTCCAGGAGCGGAAAAAACATGTTCAGGATCAGGTACGGTGGAAGAATTGGAAGGCGAGGCCGGATCGCCAAAATCCCATGTCCATGTGGCATGACAACCGGGCTGAAGGTCATTGAAAAGAACTGTTGACGGACCGGTACAAACCCAATTAAAATCAGATGCAACAGCCTGCGCCTCTTCAATCCGGAAATTATCAAAGGCTAAGCCGTCGTAGTCGTTGCAGGTGGTTCCTGCACCAAAAGTAAAGCGGAAAATAATTTGCTGAAGTTGTGGAATTCCTTCCAGGCAATACCTTGCCTCCATCCACTGACCGCTTCCGTTGCCTCCCCTGCAGGGACCCGAGCCGGGACGAATGGTGCCTGACCATCCCGATCCGGGGGAGGAAAGTCCGTTAAGATTTGTGATGTTGTAATAATTAAACCAGTTCTGATTGTAGCAGCTTCCTGTGCTCTGGCTGCTACCCAGGTTCTTCCAGCTCAATCCACCATCATTGGAATATTGAATGCCGCCGCCGTCATACTGGTATTCGGTATCCCAAAAGACGAGAACTTTTACAACGGGATGTTGCAATGCGCTGATGTCAAAGCAGGGACTTTGTACCCAGGAACGTTCGCCGTAATTGTAAAAAGAATTATTCAGACCACCTGAAATCCAGCATATCGCACCGCTGCCCGCGCTGCTGATTACCGGTTTCACGGGACTCCCCATGGCCCAGTCATTATTTACACCACCCGAAAACCATCCATTTGAACCCATTTCAAAATCTTCGGCATAAGGAAAAGTGGTAATCGGAACCGTACACTGACCCCGGGCTTCGTAAAAAGGGTACAGAAGAAGAATGCAAAGGATGCAGCCGGAAAAAAGGGAAATACTAAGAGTTTTCAAGGGATAGAAGCTTCAACAAAAAACGGAAAAAAGCCCCTTGGAAGCAAGTACTGAAAGGAATCCGGCGGACATGAAATATCCCCGTTACAAGCCTTCTTCATGGCTTTAACGGTTTGCGGTCACCACAAAAACCGTTCTTCTGTTCCGGGAACGACCTTCTTCGGTTGAATTACTGGCAATGGGATGGGTTTCGCCAAATCCTTTATGACTCATCCTTTCGGCGGTAATTCCCCGCGATTGAAGATAGTTAAATACCGCCTGGGCCCTGTTTTCGCTCAGCAACATATTGTCTGCCGGACTGCCGATGTTGTCGGTATAACCCTGCAATGCAACGTGCAGCCGCGGGTTAATTTTCAGGTATTCCGCAAAATCATTCAGGACGGTCTTGATCGTATCATTCAGGTCAATAGAATTGGTCGCAAACAGAATATCATTTATGGTGTATTGTCCGCCAAGTACGAGCCTTTGCAGGCTAATATCCCGGTGAACGGGTTCATCATTGGTGGTATCTTTTACCGAAACATACCTTGACTCAAAAGCATATCCTTCCTTTTTGACACTTACCAGCAGGTCGTGATCGAAATCAACAACAAAGGCATATTCTCCGCTCACCGAATCCACATCTATCTTGGTCAGTTTACTGGTAACAGCATCCCGGATCTCAATGGTGGCCTGTACGGGTTCTGAATTGGTCATTCCATTCATATCACCCTTCTGGAAATATACCTTATTCGGACGAACATCCGGATGCAGGTCAAAGGCATAAATATCATATCCGCCTGCGCCAACATTCAGCTTATTACTCGCAAAATATCCTGTCCTGCCGTCGGTGCTGACAAAGAATCCCACCTCATCCGCTTCGGTATTGATGGGATATCCCAGGTTCACCGGCTTTCCCCAGTTTCCATTTTCATCCATTTTACACATGAAAATATCATATCCTCCCAAGCCTGGCAAACTGTCACTGGAAAAGTACAGTGTCTTGCTGTCACTGTGCAGGAAGGGAGACTTTTCATTACCGTTGGTATTAACACCGGAGCCCAGTTTTACGGCACGGGTCCATTCTCCTGAAGTGCTTTTTGTGGTTTTGTAAATGTCAAGCCCTGTAATACTGTCCCTGGCCGATGAAAAGTAAAGTGTTTTACCGTCGGATGAAATGGTAGGCTGTGAATCCCATTGCAGTGGATCATTTACATGAGGGCCGAGGTTTCGGATTTCCGACCAGTTTCCATCCGCATAATCGGAAGTACAGATATCGAAATTGCCCCTGACATTCACCGTAAAATACAGGTGCTTGTCATCAATGGTGATAGTGGCACCGCCTTCGTTGTTACTGCCTGATCTGTTAAACGGTGCCGGCATGGGTTCGCCCGCATCATAGGTACGGTCTTTCTGCAAATGTGCCACCATGAACTTTTCCACACTCTGCGGCGTAAGCATGTTTTTGTCTTTAACGTCAAAGCGCCTGGTGAAAAAGGCAAGTTCGTTGTCGGGAGAAATGTAGGGAAGGTATTCCGGATCCGGTGTCGAAATTTTCAGTACTGGCACGGGGTTGAAGGGTACCGGATGTGAATACAACTTCGCACGGGCAAGCCATAATTCTGCCTTCGATGCATTGCCTTCGTCTATCCTGTCATAGGACAGGAATTTCCCGAAATTATTTTCCGCTTCTTTCCACTTGCGCAGGTAATAATAATAGGATCCCAGTTCGAAATAAATTCCGGGATCGGCATCAGGACACAATTCCGCGACTTTTCCGAAGGATTGTTCCATGGTTTCATAATCTTTTCGTTTCCGGGCAATGGTACCCTGAAGAAGGTATGCATCAGCGAATTCCGGATCCTCCTCAATCGCATTTGCCACAGCCTTCATGGCCTCCTCATACTTCCTGGATTTGTACAAGGAGCTCGCATCCCCGAAATATTTCATGGCTTTTTTGCCGGTTGAAGGCGGACAGGCAGACTGCTGTGCGGAAGCATCCAGGCATGAAAACCACAGAAACGTCAGGAAGCAAATACCCGATCCTGTCCAACTCTTTAGCCTCATCCCGATGATTTACTTCTTAAAAGGATTCATATTCTTCAGGGCATCTTTTGCCTTTTGTTCGGCAGCTTTTTTCGCACTGTCAGCCTGTGCTTTGGCACGGGCTTCCGCTTCTTTTTTAATCCGGTCCGCTTCGGCTGCTGCCCTGGATTTTTCTTCGTTCAGCCTCTTTTCAGTTTCAGACTTAAGTTTGTCGGCCTCTTCCCTTGCCTTT
>JADZBN010000071.1 GCA_020852075.1 Bacteroidia bacterium | reverse complement strand
TCCTGCTAAATAATAAAGCCGGAAACCTCCGGCTTTATTAAAAAAATCAGTTTGGAAGTATCTGTCGTATCTCAGAATTATAATCTTTGACGATATCATTCCATTCACTCAACAGGTTTGCCCAGCTTCCATCGCCATACATCTTTTCATACTCCGTTTTGGTACTGTTGTCATTTCCCCAACTGCCATAAGTATCAAAAGTCCATAGCAAGGCAACATCTGCGCCACCTGCCTGATGAATCGGATTGCGGAAGACCAGGAAGGTACGGTCATTCTTGGAATCATATACCTTTTTGATCTTTTCAATCAACGCTTTGAATCTGTAATACTGGCCCTTTTTCAGATCTACCGCCCAGCTTTCATAATGCTTTGCCTTTGAGAAATTGGCAATACCTGAAGAAAGGTCGGGCTGGGTCTCCCAGATTTCCACATCCCCGTACTGGTCAATAAGAGGATCAACGGTTTTTTGCCAGTCGGCATCATGACCGCCATCTTTTGCCGGACGTGTATCAATCGCATCGTAACCGGTTGGCCCCATTACCCAAACATACCAGCCCGCTTTTTTACCATATTCCACCTTTCTCAAGCCTGCTTTGTATTTTCCGTCGGGATGAAACTTTTTGTCGTGTGCTTTGACAGCGGCTTCAAAGGCTTCCTCTGAGCCCCGCTTGGGCAGCATGTACTGGGTTTCCGTAATTACTGCCGTTTTTGTTTCTGCGTTCTGTGCTGCTGCAGAAAAAATTGCAGACACAATTAGTACTGCAAGAGTTTTAATTGTTTTCATAATTGTGGGGTTTTAGATATGGCATGAATGTATTCTTTATTTTCAAATAATTAATATCTTTTCATAAAAACCAATATTTTTCCATAAAAATGAATTTATTTCTTTCCACAACGGTTCGCTATCTATATTTTGATCCATTCTGAATCCATTCAGGTTTTACAGACTGAATAATTCTCCAGGAGAATCAGAACAGCATTTTTTAAAAGGAAGTGAAAAAGAAGTTTTATGGACTTCTTCGCATTTTTTGGAAATACCTACCCGGATCCCCATGACGTAGTGTGCGGCGTAAAACATTCGCCAAATTTCATATCGTGCAGCCGCCTGGAAAACCGGGTATCAAAAAATGAAACCCGCTACCAGTAAGGGTTTCGGAAGATGAAAAATATTATGATAAATCCTTTACGATAATTTCCAAAAATTCATTGGATTATTTGGATAATATTTTATTAATTACCATAAATTTTCCTAACGTTTAGTATTTGAGCAGGGGGGAATTTTCGCTGAAGACTAAACCATGAGAATGAAACGATACTGCTACGCATTTTTTTTCAGTGCTTGTTTATTTTCATTTCATTCCCTGAAGGTAGATGCGAGTCATTCAATGGGCAGTGATATTACCTATCGTTGCCTGGGTGGACTTACCTATGAAATAACCCTCTCCTTTTACCGTGATTGTGCCGGCGTTCCTGCCGACGCCCAGGCGTACATGGATATCACTTCGACCTGCTACGGAAACTATTATGCCATCATAGATCAGGTTCCGGGGACGGGTACGGAAATCAGTCCGGTGTGTCCGGGTGATGTTTCTACCTGCAACGGAGGAACTTTTACGGGCATTCAGGAATACATTTACCGGGGAGTCATTACGCTTCCGGGACCCTGTGCAGACTGGACATTCAGCTATAACCTGTGTTGCAGGAATGCTGCCATTACAAATATCAGCAATCCGGCCGGTACCATGATGTACGTATTTGCCGTACTGAATAATACCATTACCCCATGCAATAACTCACCGGTTTTCTCCAACAGGCCTGTTCCTTTTGCCTGCCTGGGGCAGCAGTTTTGCTTCAATCACGGCGCGTATGACCCGGACGGGGATTCCCTGGCGTTTGCCATGTACACACCTTTTGACAGCCCCGGTCTGCCGGTAAGTTATGTGGCGCCTTTCAATCCTGTTCAGGTATTGTCATCCAGTCCTCCCATTTCCTTTGATCCGCAAACCGGTGATATTTGTATGACACCCACCAACCTTGAAGTTACCGTAATGGCTGTACTGGTGAGTGAATACAGAAATGGCGTACTAATAGGACAGGTGGAAAGAGATATTCAGGTAACAGTAATAAATTGCAATAACCAGTTGCCGTCCGTTACGGGCATTGACGGAACCAGTAATTTTTCTCAGACGGTATGTGCCGACGCGCCTACCTGTTTTACATTATTTTCTACAGATCCTGATGCGGCACAAAACACCACCATTAACTGGGATTATTCCATTCCCGGCGCCACCTTTACCATCCAGCCGGGACAGCGTGAAAGCGCCGTTTTCTGCTGGACTCCCTCTCAATCGGATATTTCACCCAATCCACATTGCTTCACCGTTTCGGTAAATGATGACAATTGCCCTTATATCGGAACACAGATTTTTTCTTACTGCATCACCGTGACCGGTGCAACAGCCAATGCCGGACCTGACCGCAGTGCCTGCCTCGGGCAAACCGCCACATTGAATGCAAGTGGGGGAGGAACCTATTCCTGGAGCCCGGGAGGAGGTACCGGTGCTGCCCTGACGGTTACGCCAACTTCCACAACATCGTACACCGTGACAGTAACCGATGCCAACGGATGCACGGCTACCGATGTGGCACTGGTTACCATCACGCCGCCACCCAATACCCCAATCAGTACGCAGGACGTGATGTGTAATGGTGGTTCTGACGGAAGCGCCACCGTTTCACCATCCGGTGGCAACAGTCCCTATACCTATTCCTGGTTACCCGGGGGAGGGAATGCCGCTACAGCAACGGGATTAAGCACGGGGAATTATACGGTCACCGTGACGGATGCGACAGGTTGTTCCGCAACAGCCTCTGCAACTATCAATGAGCCTCCGCCCATGAATATTTCTTCCTCCGTAACACCGGCATCCTGTGGTGGTGGCAATGATGGTACGGCAACTGTAACAGCCGGCGGAGGACAGCCGGCATATTCCTATTCATGGGCGCCATTCGGCGGAAACGGCGCCACAGCTACCGGACTGAGTGCGGGAACCTATACAGTAACGGTCACAGATGCGAATGGTTGTACCGGAACCGGCCTGGCAACAGTTACCGGTCCGGGTGCAATTGCCCTTATTGCCACCGCCGATTCGGCGTCCTGTTTTGGCACTTCAACCGGTTCCGCTACGGTAAATGCCTCCGGCGGTACAGCTGGATATTCCTATACATGGAGTCCTGCCGGCGGAACGGGAGCTGTTGCATCCAATCTTGCAGCGGGAAATTACACCGTAACGGTAACGGATGCCAACGGCTGTTCTGCTTCTTCGACCGTTGCGGTACCGGAACCACTTCTGCTCCAGGCTGGAATTTCTGCCACGGATGTACTGTGTAATGGCGGAACTTCAGGTATAGCCAGCGTAACCGTCAACGGGGGAACTCCTGCCTACAATTTTGTGTGGTCTCCGGTCTCCGGAAATGACAGTATATTATCGGGTCTTCCTGCGGGAACCTATACGGTGGATATTACAGATCTGAACGGATGCACAACCAATGCCTCGATCACAATTCTTGAACCGGCAGGGTTGTCAATTTCAGTCACAACCGATTCTGCAAGGTGTCAGGGAGATGCTTCAGGCACTGCAACTGCAATGGTCACTGGTGGAACGAACGGCTATTCCTACCTCTGGTCTCCCGGAGGAAATACCAATTCCGTGGCGGCAAACCTGATGGCAGGAACCTATTCTGTTACCGTAACGGATGCAAACGGATGCAGTATTTCGGGTACGACAACGATATATGAACCACCCGCAATGATTCTTAGCACAACATCAGATTCGGCTTCCTGTTACAATACTGCCACAGGTTCTGCGACAGCCTCGGCAGCCGGAGGGGTACCGGGATACACCTGGTCGTGGCTACCGGGAGGCTTTCAATCCGCAACTCCCACGGGTCTTTCGGCCGGAACATATACCGTCACGGTTACAGATTCGTACGGATGTACCGGTACCTCATCCGTCACCATTGACCAACCCGATGATATTATTCTGAATACCGCTACTACACCTGCATTGTGTTACGGTGACCAAAATGGCACTGCATCCGTTTCTGCAGGTGGCGGAATTCCAGGTTATACGTATTTATGGTCGCCCTCGGGAGGAATTCTCTCCGCAGCAGGCAATCTTTCCGCAGGAAATTATACTGTTACCGTTACGGATCAGCAGGGTTGTTCACGGCAGGGAAATGTTACAGTGACCCAGCCTGCAGCCATTCAGCTTCAGACTTCCTCCACAGCCACATTATGTTTCGGGAGCAGTGATGGTGTGGCAACGGTTTCGGTATCCGGAGGTACTCCTTCATTTTCCTACCTGTGGTCACCAACCGGAAATACCAGTGCATCAGCAACCGGACTGGCAACGGGCAATTATTCCGTACTGGTTACGGATGCAAACGGGTGTACTACATCGGCCGGAACCATGGTAAATCAGCCACCCGCACTCAGCCTTTCGGGCAGTACCACCGCTGCGACCTGCGGCCTTACGGACGGAACCGCTACGGTAGTCGCCGGTGGAGGAACGCCGGGATATTCCTACCAATGGCAACCTTCGGGCGGCAATAATCCTGTTGCGGGCGGTCTGGGAACCGGACAGTATCATGTACTTGTCACGGATGCCAACGGATGCCAGGATACCTTGTACCTGAGTGTACCATCCACCAACGGTCCTTCTTCCACTGCAGCCGTAACAGGAAATGTTTCCTGTTATGGTGGTTCAGACGGATCGGCCAGTGTTGCCATAAATTCCGGTGCGGGGCCATTCACCGTAAACTGGTCGCCCTCAGGTGGTAGTGCATTGACTGCATCCGGCCTGGCTGCAGGAACCTATTCTGTTACCGTTGCTGATGTCAACGGATGTACTGATGTGAACACGGTTACCATTACACAACCCTCCGTCCTGACAACGGTTATGTCGGCAAATCCTGTTTCCTGTTTTGGTTTCAGCAACGGATCGGCCAGTGTAACGGCCGGCGGTGGTATTGCGCCTTATACCTATTCGTGGAATCCGGTACCGGGCAGTTCTTTTTCGCTGCAGAACCTGGCATCCGGAACCTATTCCGTTACTATTACGGATTCACATGGCTGCACACGCTTGTCTTCAGTCACTGTTGGATCACCACCTGCCATTCAGATGCAGCTTCAATCAGTTCCTGCATCCTGTTTCGGCCTTAATGACGGTACCGCTGCGGCTCTGGGATCGGGCGGAGTTCCCGGTTATTCATACCAATGGAGTCCTTCGGGCGGTAACCAGACGGTAGCCTCAGGATTATTTTCCGGTTGGTATCAACTAACCGTCACGGATACCCTTGGATGCCACCGTGCGGATTCTGTTTATGTGGATCAGCAGGATGAACTTCAACCCATCATGACCGCCACAGGAGTTTCCTGTTACGGACTCAGTGACGGTCAGGCGGGGGTAACCGTCAGCGGTGGTACACCCGGTTATTCTTACAACTGGTCACCCGGTGGTGCGGTTACGGCACAGATCAATTCACTTGCGTATGGTACATATACCGTTACCATTACAGATCATCAGGGGTGCAGTACCAGTTCTTCCGTGACGGTGAATAATGCAGCGCCCATTAATCTTACCGTTTCAGGACCCGATACGGTCTGCACCGGGCAACCGGCATCTTTGCTTGTTGGTATTACGGGAGGCACTGCACCTTTCCAGTATTTCTGGAACAATGGATTATCCGACTCCCTGATAACCGTGAATCCTTTCAACACAACAGTCTATTCGGTATATGTTATGGATGCCAATCATTGCACCACGTCGCCGGATTCCCTGACCGTAGCAATTTTTCCTCCTCTTCAGATTATCACCACAGGCAGTACTCAATTGTGTGCGGGAACGCCAACCCAGATTGCCGCCTCAGCTTCAGGAGGGAACGGCGGCCCCTATTATTTTACATGGAATGACAGCGCGATCACAGGCAGCAGCGCCTCGGTGACACCGTGGAGTGATACAACATTCATTGCAACGGTTTCCGACGGTTGCAGTCCTCCTGTCTCCGGTGCCGTGCAGATTCTTGTATTGCCGTCACCCATTGTGGATTTTCTGCCTCATGAAATTTCAGGATGTACTCCTGTTGAAGTGAATTTTGCAAATTACACGGTGACTCCCGCCGGCTCTTCCTGGGCATGGAACCTGGACGACAATACGCTTTCCAATGACAGTAGCCCGTCCCATACCTATACGAGGCCCGGAACCTATGACATTTCATTGACTGTCGCCAGTCCTGAAGGATGTACATCCAGCCTGCTTGTCCAGGATGCCGTAACTGTTTATGGATATCCTGATGCGGATTTTCTGGTATCCGACAATAATGTAACCGTCTTTAACCCGACCATTACATTCACCGACTACAGTTCCGGAGCCCATTCATGGTTTTGGGATCTCGGTGACGGAACTACAGATACCGGAGTAACCGCAATTACACACCAGTATCAGGATAGCGGATACTATACCATCCGGCTGATCGTTTCAGGAGAAGGCGGGTGTATGGATACAACCTACGCCACGGTTCATGTTGAGGAGGTTTTCACCCTGTACATACCAAATACCTTCACACCCAACGGAGATGGTATAAATGACGGCTTCATTGCATACGGCCATGGCATCAGCCGGTATGATATGTGGATTATGGACCGCTGGGGACGGAAGATTTTTCATTCAGAGAGTATGGATCAGCCCTGGGATGGATCCTATTATGGCAATAATACGATTTGTCAGAATGATGTATATGAATACATCATTGAAGTGCACGACTTCAACCAAAAGAAGCACAGGTACATCGGGCATGTTAACCTGGTCAAATAATAGCTGACAGGATTTGCATTTATGTTGAAATCACCCGATGCTTCCTCTTTTTTTATTGCCCTGAAATCACAAGCCGGACCCGGTCATTGAAGGAAGCGGCCTGAATTCCGAGTGTGTAAACACCGGTTGCGACCCCGGTAGCATCCAGTTCAATGGTGTTGCTTCCCCTTGTAAGGGTTTTATTCCAAACCCGGATGAAGCGTCCTGATGCATCAGTAAGTACCAGGTGAACATTCATCTGCCGGTCGGCATTCATGGAAACGGAAACTTTTCCCGATGAGGGGTTTGGATACACGGAAATGACACCTGGATCCATGGATGTCAAAGCGGGATTTGCCATTCTGAAAGGTGCTGTTGTAAAGGTATCGGATACGGAGTAAATGGATACGGGAACTCCACTGCATATGGAACGCACCTGCCATTGGTATTTGGTGCTTGTTGTCAACCCACTGAGTGTAGTGCTGGTTACACCTCCGGTACCGCTTATTTTTTTCCAGACATAACTGGAGGTCGGATACACCGAATAACGCACCATAAAACTGTCGGCGGTAACAAAGGCCGTCCAATTGATATCCGCAGTGGTTCCGGTAATATTACTTTCTGAAGTACCATAGGGCGTGATGCAGGAAGCAGGGCTACTTCCGGTGGTGAAACTGAATACAGGAGAATACCCTGAACTCACGCCAAGGCAAACCGAACTAACCTGGAAGTCATAGGTAGTGGACGGAAGCATATTGCCAATGGTGGCCAGGGAACCAGAAGTCCCGGGGGAATCCACATACATATAATTGGGTGTTCCCTGTTCCGCATAACGGATCCGGAAGGTATCTGCGTTAACCTGGGCGCTCCAGTTGATATCTGCGGTGGTATTCGTAACATTTGAGGAAGATATGCCGAATGGTACAATGCAATTAGCGACCGAATTGGATGTTGTGAATGTCACGAGGCTGCTGTATCCGTTCCCTGTTCCATTGCATACAGAACTGACCTGGCACTCGTAATTGGTATTGGGAACAAGGTTGTTTAACCCCAGTGAGTCAATCAGCAGGCTGCCATTAAGATTTTTGTAATTCCATGAAGGGGCTCCTGTCTGACGGTAGCGCAGCCTGAAGGTGTCCGCCAGAACATTTGGTGACCATTTAATTACAGCACTGCTCGCGGTGATCTGAGAGGCAGTGACTCCAATGGGTACCACACAGTTTCCGTCGGTAATGAAAATATAAGACGGGCTGTAGCCGCTGCTGACGCCGGTACAGATGGAACTGACCTGGAACTGGTAGGCAGTTGCAGGGGCAAGGCCACTGAGGGTTGTGCTGAAACCAAGACCGCCGTTAACATTCTTCCACAGGTAATTGGAAGTACCGTCCACTGAATACCGGATCCTGAAAGTGTCTGCGGTTACAAGCGGAGACCATGATATATCCGCCGTGGTATAGGTCACGGCTGTATTGTTCAGGTTGAAAGGCCGGATACAACTCACCGGGTTGGCGACGGTTGTAAATGTATCAATGATGGAATATGCACTGTGATATCCCAGGCAAATCGTGCTTACCTCAAAGGTGTAATCCGTGCCGGGTTGCAGGCCGGTAAGGATTCCTGAAATGGGATTGCCGCTGCCGTTAATATCTTTCCACTGGTATTGGCCGCTTCCCACAACGGAATAGCGTATCCTGAAGGTGTCGGCCGTTGTGGCAGGATCCCAGTTTATCTGAGCGGAGGTTTCAAGTATATTACTGGCCGTGGTATTAAAGGGTACGGGGCAACTGTTGGGGTCGAAAATCAAAAAACCGTAGGACATTTTATTGTCAATGGGAAGGGATAATGCATCATAGGTGATTACATGAACTTCATACCAGCCAAGTATGGCAAGTGCCGGGATCGTAAAGGCGGCTTGTAATGAATCCGAATGACCGGAGACTCCCGGATAAATCTGTGTGGAATCAAAGGCATCGGTGAAAATGGTATCAACACCCTGTTTCAGGAAAACTTCAGCGGGAGTGTTGGGAGCGTGACCGTTGTTGATAATTCCGGGAGCAAGGGTAATCACAGTGCTTACCGTCAGGCCGGGATTTGTACTGTCAGGTGAGATGGAAACCACCTGTGCAGCACTGGCAAATCCCGCACCAATCATGGCAAATAAGAGTATAAATCGGTTCATGAGCGTTTTTATTCTGTTGCCCTAATATAAAGATTCTTTTTTTACCTGAAGGAATACCGTGTTTCTGCGTATTTAACAAACTTATTAAGAGTGTTCCTGTGAATCTGCTCCGATATTAACAGGGCGTGAGATACCTTTTGGGAGGGGAATAGCCTGATGCGGTGTACGGCATATTGCTGACTGGTTTTTTCTGCCCCATCCTTCATGACACGAGTATTGCGGAGACAATTTAAAATACAAAATTCGGGAAGTTTTGCTGACAGGGCATCTGATTATTTTTGCATGGCATCCTGAATTTATTTAATTTTGATTAACAACGGTATGCCGTTCGATATTTCCTGTTGTTTTTTTACCTGTCGGAAACACATATATTAGCAATCCCCGAATTCTAATATCACCCTAAGTTTATTATTTATGAATGAAGACAAAACAACACTAAGTTATTCCAGGGATTTGTTTTTCTCGGGACGTTATTGTGATGTATTTTATAACAGGGATCTCGGGATTGTTCAGACGGAATGGAAAGGGGTATATGTGTCAGGTGCAGAATTCCGGAAAGTTCTTGATCAGATTGTGGATCTCCTGAAACTCAAAAATGCATCCATTGTACTGGCAGATGCCAGAAAAATGCAGGTAATAAAACTTGAAGACCAGGATTGGATTGTTCAGGACTGGTATCCCCGCGCGATAGCAGCCGGGTTCCGGATTCAGGCGCTGGTGGTAACTCACGAGTCATTCAATGAAAGGAGTATCCACCGGATTGTGGAAAGATATGATCTGGTACAGATTAAAACCGCCTATTTCACCGATGTAAGAACTGCAGTTTCGTGGATTCAGGACGGCAGCCCTGAATGATTTTTCTCCAGGTACTCACAGATTTTTTTTGCCGCCGCTTCTGACATCAGTTGGTGTCCCGCATCGAGTACAGTGATGTCTGACGGCCCGTCGTACCCTAACAGAAAATTCATCCCCAGTACCGGCGGAATGATGGTGTCGAATTTTCCGAAAAACAGTATGAGAGGAATTTCGTATTTCACCGCCAAGGACTTCACGGTGGTTTCATCCGGCAGTATCTCGCGGAAAATCATCCATACATTGTACACCTTTTTTCTTTTCTGTTCATTGTCAAAATTCAACAAGGCGAACTTGTATTGTTTTTCACCAAGGATTTTCAGTGCCCGGAGAAATTTTCCAATGTAAAATAGGCCTGAAGGATTTCTGACCGCACGCCTGAAGAGGTAAATTCCGACACGGTTCCGGGTAAGGAATTTGTACCAGGGAGAAATTTTCACGCCGTCGGGAGCCAGAAGAATCACCGAGCGGATTCTTTCAGGGAACAGGGTCAGCAGGGAAAGTGCCACCCGTCCGCCCAGGCTGTATCCCATCAGGGAAAATTTTTTTACCTTCAGTTCAAAGAGAAGGTTGGAAAACAGCAGCCCGAGTTTCTCATCCGTGAAATCCGCATGGTCCGGCGGCCCGTCGAAGCGGCTTTTCCCGTGAAAGAACAGATTGATGGAAACCAGTGTGTACTTTTTTCCAAGACCCTGCTCAAATACCCTGAAGTCTTCGGCATCATTATCGAAACCGTGAAATGCAAATAGTATTTCCGGTCCGTTCCCAAACAGCGTGTATTCCAGATGATATGCATTCCATGAAAAAACAGGCATCTGGCTTAAATATCGGTCTTTTCAACAGTCTGTCGAAAACATTTTCGTCCCGGTCGCCGGATTTCCCTACCTTTGCCCGGTTTGAAACATGCGTGAGTCATTGAGAATGAATAATTTACATATGGGATAAACCCTTATTCAGGAACCTGAAGAAATCCGCCAATCTATGCCCAGAGACCATTCCATACGATCCGTACTGATTATTGGTTCAGGTCCGATTATCATCGGACAGGCCTGCGAATTTGATTATTCGGGATCGCAGGCGTCAAGATCCCTGAAGGAAGAGGGTATTGAGGTGACCTTAATCAATTCGAATCCTGCCACCATCATGACGGACAAGGTGACAGCAGACAATGTGTATCTGAAGCCGCTTACACGCAAATCCATCATTGAAATACTGGAGAAGCATAAAATTGATGCCGTCCTGCCAACCATGGGAGGACAGACCGCATTAAACCTTGCTATTGAATGCCAGAAGACGGGTATATGGGATAAATACCAGGTAAAAATTATCGGTGTGGACATTGATGCCATTAACACCACCGAAGACCGGGAGAAATTCAGGTTGCGAATGCTGGAACTGGGTGCGTCTGTATGCAGAGGAAGGATTGCTACATCCTTCCTGGAAGGGAAAGAAATTGCCCAGGAAATTGGTTTCCCACTTGTGATCCGGCCTTCATTTACACTGGGTGGAACCGGAGGCGGATTTGTACATACGAGAGAAGAATTTGACGCAGCTCTTAACCGGGGTCTGCATGCGTCGCCCGTACACGAGGTACTGGTAGAGCAAAGCATTCTTGGATGGAAGGAATTTGAACTGGAGTTATTGCGGGATGGATCAGGGAATGTAATCATCATTTGTTCCATTGAGAACTTCGATCCGATGGGCATTCATACCGGTGATTCTATTACAGTGGCCCCGGCCATGACCCTGTCGGATACTGCCTACCAGAAAATGCGTGACCTTGCCATCCGGTGTATGAATGGAATTGGCAGTTTTGCAGGAGGCTGTAACATTCAGTTCAGTATCAATCCGGAAAATGAAGATGAAATCATCGTCATTGAGATCAACCCGCGGGTTTCACGTTCTTCCGCCCTTGCCTCCAAGGCGACGGGATATCCGATTGCCAAAATAGCTGCCAAACTTGCGATAGGATACAACCTCGATGAGTTAAAAAACCAGATAACGGGAAGTACTTCCGCATTTTTTGAACCAACACTAGACTATGTGATTGTAAAGGTGCCACGCTGGAACTTTGATAAATTCAAAGGTAGCGACAGGCACCTTGGACTTCAGATGAAATCGGTAGGCGAGGCCATGGGTATTGGAAGAAGTTTCCAGGAAGCACTTCAGAAAGCCTGCCAATCGTTGGAAATCAAGCGTAACGGACTGGGCGCTGACGGCAGGGAAATCCATGATCCGGATGAAATTCTCGACAGCCTGGAACGACCGAGGTGGAACAGGTTGTTTCATATTTATGATGCTTTCAAACTCGGAATTCCCTTCAGTACCATTCAAAAGCTCACACGTATTGACTCCTGGTTTCTCCGGCAGATAGAGGAACTGATAGTACTGGAAAAAGAGATAGAGCAATATACCGTGGATACCATACCACGTGAATTACTCATGACGGCCAAAAAGAAGGGATATGCAGACCGGCAGATTGCACATCTCCTGCGCTGCCTGGAAAGCGCAGTCTTTAAAAGACGCAAAGAACTTGATATCCGGCGTGTATGGAAACTGGTGGATACCTGTGCTGCAGAGTTTGAAGCAAAGACTCCTTATTATTACAGTACCTTCGATGAGGAAAATGAGAGTGTCAGTCAGGATAAAAAGAAAGTAGTGATACTGGGTTCCGGTCCAAACCGGATAGGCCAGGGCATTGAATTCGATTACAGTTGTGTGCATGGGGTTCTTGCCGCAAAAGAATGTGGTTATGAAACCATCATGATTAACTGCAACCCGGAAACAGTCAGTACCGATTTTGATATTGCCGACAAGTTGTACTTCGAACCGGTTTTCTGGGAGCATATTTATGAAATCATTGAGCATGAAAAGCCCGAAGGGGTCATTGTACAACTCGGCGGACAGACGGCGCTCAAACTTGCGGAGAAACTGAATAAATATGGTATCAGGATCATCGGTACTTCCTTCGAATCCCTGGATCTTGCCGAAGACCGGGGCCGGTTTTCAACATTGCTCAGGGATCTGGATATTCCCTATCCCAAATTTGGTGTGGTGGAAAATGCCGATCAAAGCATTCCCATAAGCCGTGAACTCGGATTTCCACTGCTGGTCAGACCCTCCTATGTTCTTGGCGGACAGAGTATGAAAATTGTGATTAATGAGGAAGAACTTGCAAACCATGTGGTAAAGATCCTCCAGGATATTCCGGACAATAAAATCCTTCTTGATCATTTTCTGGAAAAGGCCATTGAGGCCGAAGCGGATGCGATCTCCGACGGAAAAGAGGTTTATATAATCGGTATCATGGAGCATATCGAACCGGCCGGCATTCACAGCGGTGATTCCTATGCGGTGTTGCCTCCGTTTGATCTAAGCCCCGGGGTTATTGATCAAATAGAAAAAATTACACAGAAAATCGCCCGGGCTATGGAGGTGAAGGGTTTGATCAATGTACAGTTTGCCATAAAGAACGAGACGGTATATGTTATAGAAGCGAATCCACGTGCTTCACGTACGGTTCCGTTTATTGCAAAAGCATACGACGAGCCATACGTTAATTATGCAACAAAACTCATGCTGGGTAAAAACAGCCTGAGTGATTTTACGTTCCGGCCGAGAAAGAAAGGATATGCCATCAAGGTTCCGGTATTTTCTTTCGAAAAATTCCTGGATGTCAACAAGGAACTGGGCCCCGAAATGAAATCAACCGGTGAAGCGATCTATTTCATTGATGACTTGCAGGATGAATACTTTCAGCAGGTTTATTCCGAACGAAACCTGTATCTTTCAAGGTAGGAACAAATTTTCATGCCTGAATAATCTTACAATACCGGTCCGCACATGGAGGAATTCCTGATCATCGCCATACTTGTAATTCTTTTTTTCAGTGTCATCCGGCGCTGGATATTTTTTTCTGCTTACAATACCTTCCGGCAGGCTGCTAGTGAGGTTCAACGGAAACAGGAAGAGGAAGAGAGAAGATTAAAAAGGGAGGGCAAGGTGACCATTCAGGGGAAACCGGAAAGTCCGAAAATTTCAAAAGACGAAGGTGAGTACGTGGATTACGAGGAAATACCCTGAAGAAATTATTCTGCCCGGATAATTCATTATGGGGGTCTTTCATACCAGGTATTTTACTTTATATTCGCGTCATACTTTCCATATTGTATGAAAAAGTTCCTTCCGCATATCATTGCCGTCCTGTCCTTCCTGGTTATTACCTGGCTGTATTTTCAACCGCTGTTTTCCGGAAAAGAATTAAAACAGGGTGATATCAATAACTGGAAGGGTATGTCACACGAGATTGTGACTTATAAGGAAAAGACCGGCGAGCAGACCTTCTGGACCAATTCCATGTTTGGTGGTATGCCTGGCTATCAGATTTCGGCAGTGTACGGTGCCAATCTGGTACAGTATATTGACAAGGTAATCCTGTTTCTC
>JADZBN010000070.1 GCA_020852075.1 Bacteroidia bacterium | reverse complement strand
TCATGGCTGTATAGGTTACGCCCAGGTTATAGGAGGCGTCAGAAAAGGAAGGCAGCAGGCGGAGACTTTCCCTGTACAACCGCATAGCATCCCGGAAACACCTGTCCCTGACAAGCGGGTCAGGACTCCGTTCCGCCTGCATTCTGTATTCCGAAGCCATAGCGGTCATGGTTCTGACACTGTTTGGGGCTGCTTTCAGGCCCGCTTCAAACAAGGCCCGGTTTGATGCCCAGGCTTTACTTTGATAAAAGGTAAGAACCATATAACACGCGAGAACCGGTAAAAAGCAGTACCTGATCCACTTGTTCTGAGAATGTCCGGGAATATTCTTTTCCGGATGAAACCACGCAACGGGAAGAACCAGCAACAACAGGGCAAATGCGACGGATGGCATGAACAAAAATCGGACGGCAGCCGTTGACCCGATCGGGAACAACAGGTTGTTGGTCATCAGGGAGGAAATAAAATAAAAGGCGATACCGAATGAAAGCAGAGGCCTCTTCCTGAAATTATATACCATCACCGTCAACAGAGAAAGATGAATAACGAGGGAAGTCAGTGACAGGTAATTGTACCAAGTCACCAGTGGCACCTGATTGTAACTGTAATCCCAGGATAGCGGAAAAGGAATGACCAGCAACCTGAGATAAAGCAGGAGAATTTCCATCCTTGTACCAAATTGTTCTGAAAATCCGCCGGCTCCGTACAAGACATTATTTGAAACAACAAGTTTCTCCTGATCTACCGGGCCATGGACTATGATAAACCGCAATATCAGCCAAAACACGCCAACGGTTATTAGCGGCAGGCACGCTGTTAATGAGGCCTTCAGGGATCGCCCCATGAGCATTATAAGAGCCAGGAAAAATACAGGCAGCAGCATCAGTGCGTTCTCCTTGGATAACAGGGCAATCAGGAAGAATGTTCCTGCCGCAATCCTGTTAAGCATAATTCTCCGGGCATCAGGTCTGAGCAACAAGGTAAGAGCCGTAAATCCAAAAAAGAAGGCCATCAGTTCGTCCCTGCTTTTTACACTGGATACTACCTCCGTATGAACAGGCAGCGCAAGAAACAGGATTGTCACACATAGTAACATCACCCATGGGAAGCGTGGAAGTAATAATCTGAAAAACTTATACAATACCAGCCCGCAAAGGATAAATAAGACAAGGTTAATGAAATGAGCTACCCTGGGATTATTCCCTGCAATTTCTTTTTCCATCGCAAAGCTCATCAGCAATGCAGGCCTGTATGGTTGCTGACCGTTAGTGCCATTAAATAATTCCATGCTGCAATGACTGAAGATATCTGCCGTGCCTGCCAGTCCCTTCTGAACCGTTTTATTCCTGAGAAAATACAAGTCATCATCCAGGGTGAATCCAAAATCCAATGTCTTTCCATAAAGAATCACAGCGCAAAGGATAATGGCAATAGCGGCTACATAAGAAGTTGGCGGGGGGACAGACTTCTTATGGCCCTTACGGGCAGGGGCCGTTCGTTCATGAATTTTCAGAATAAAAGTTTAAAAAGGGAAGGTACAAAGAACGCAGACAGATATCAATAGTCTAAAAGGTGCAAAACAGGTCATTTCCAAAGGATTAATCAGGATTTTACCGGGATGGGACGGTTAATTTCCGTTAAATCCTCAAAATATATTCTGCCCCCGGTTACATTTGCCGGCGTATAATGTATAACCGGTTACGATTTTTTTTACGGCTCCTGGGAGAAAGCATTCACTTTGCTTTTGAGGCTCTTCGTGTAAATAAACTCCGGTCATTGCTGTCACTTCTGGGAATTACCATTGGGATCTTTGCAATCATTTCCGTTTTCACCGTTACAGATGCCCTTGAGCGAAAAATCCGCACGGATGTTGAATCGCTTGGAGACAATGTGATTTATATCCAGAAATGGCCATGGGTTCCGGACGGAGGAGATGAGTACCCCTGGTGGAAATACCTTAACAGACCACTTCCTGGATACCGTGAAATGACTGAACTCCGGAAAAAAGCCATGAGCCAGGAGGCTGTTGCCTACGTTGCTGCCATTGACGGAGAAACCGTAAAATACCAAAGCAGTTCCGTCGAAAATGCACTTCTGGTGTGCGTTTCGCACGACTATGATCTCATCAAGAATTTTGATCTGGCAGAGGGGCGGTATTTTTCGACAAGTGAAAGCATGAGTGGAAGGCCTGTGGTGCTGATTGGCGCTGACATTAACCATGCGCTCTTTCCCAAGGATGATGCACTGGGACAGGAGATAAGTGTACGGGGGTATAAGTTTACCATTGTCGGAGTAATAAAAAAGGAGGGTAGCAGCATCGTGGGAAATTCCTCCGATAACAACATACTGATGCCGGTAAATTTCGCCAGAAAACTCATTAACCTCCGCTCTGATAATATTGATCCCTATTTCATGGTGAAGGCCAAACCGGGTGTCCCTACCAGTGAACTTCGTGAAGACCTTAGAGGGGTGATGCGGTCAATCCGTAAAATCAAACCAAGGGAGGAAGATGATTTCGCGCTGAATGAAACCAGCCTGCTCAGCAACAGTCTTCAGAGAATGTTTGGAACACTGAACATTGCGGGCTGGATTATTGGAGGCTTTTCAATCCTGGTCGGAGGATTTGGGATTGCTAATATTATGTTTGTATCGGTTAAGGAACGCACAAACATCATTGGCATTCAGAAGTCGCTCGGTGCAAAAAACTATTTTGTCCTGCTTCAGTTCCTGGCAGAGGCGGTTGCGCTGTGTATCATCGGTGGGATTTTCGGACTTGTTCTTGTATGGCTGCTTTCCATGGTGGCCACCAGCGCACTGGATTTTAATCTCAGTCTTACGGCCGGGAACATTTTTATGGGGATACTGATATCGGCATCCATTGGAATTATCAGCGGATATGTTCCTGCATTCCAGGCCTCAAAGATGGATCCGGTGGATGCCATCCGGGCCAACTGACCCCCCGGATTTTGTCTGAAAAAGTACAAACACGGGGATTCTTTGGTGGATGTAAAATCAAAAACCTTTGATTTTTTTGATAAGTTTGCCTGTTACCGACTGCGAACGAATTTATTATGTATTCTTTCATTAAAATAAAGTACCGGCTCTTGTTCACACTGACGGCTGTTGTCCTCTGGGCAGGATGCAGTTCCGACAGGCAGGGGGATGAAATCGGAGCGCTGAAAAACAGCAATTATCCTGAAACCTATGATGTCAGGAGAAATGAATTTACCGATCTGCGTGGGGTAAGGGGGCCGGAAGACAAATCGGTATTGGCGCCAAAGGCCGTTACGTCCTGGCGCAGGTATTCAGAAGGCGCAGGGAACCGCCTTGCCATTCTCCTTACGGATTCAACTGCCTCTTGGCTGGGTCTGGCACACGGATTAAAATCCATCGGAGTACCTTTTATCATCACCACCGACTTTAGAAAAGCTGTTCAGCACAGGGTCGTGATGGTTTATCCTATAATTTCAGGGGCTGCTCTCTCTCCGGATGCACTGCAGGCACTTGCGGCAGTTCCGAGAAACGGTGGCACACTGATCGGCATCCAGGTTCTTGGCGCATTGAATGAAATTTTTGGATTCGGGGAAGCGGTTCCATCCAAGCAGCATTTTGAAATCAGACTGAATCCGGACTCCAACAGTACTATCACAGGGGAATTTAAATATCCAAAGGAAATTGAAATATCTCTTGGTGACAAGGAGCGCTTTAAAGAAACTATTGGCACCTATTCCTATGCAAAGTGCCAGCTTCCTCCCATTGCCACCTATGAGGACAAGTCAACGGCCATTGCACAAAAAATGTATGAGCAGGGGAAAGCCTATGCTTTTGGTTTTGACATTGGATATCTGATACTAAAGGCGCATAACAACAGGCACGAAGATTTCAACCGGTCACCCGCCAATGATTTTGAACCTACCGTGGACGTGATCCTGCGTCTTATCCGGAACATATACATAGACAGTGATCGTGATGCCGCATTCATTTGTTCTGTACCTTATAACAAAGATTTATCAGTTTGTATTACCCATAATATTGATTTCAAAGCTGCATTTAACCAGTCCATTGCATTTGCCAGAGAGGAAAAATCCATGGGAATACACGCCACCTATTTTGTTGAAACAAAATACATCCACGACAGAAGCAATGCCATCTTTGGTAGTGCCGAAGACTTTACCAGGCTAAAGGAATTGTACTCCCTTGGCATGGATATTCAAAGTAATTCCGTTATCGGTTCACCGCTTTTTGACCAGTTTGAACAGGGTACGGGTACAGAAGTGTATCCTGATTACAAACCCTATGTAATGGCTATTGACAAAACGTATCACGGAACCATTTTCGGCGAAATGCGTGTCAGCCGCTTTCTGTTGAATCATTATATACCGGACAATAATACTGTTTTCTTCAGGTCTTCCTTCCTCTACACACCTTTTACCTATCCTCAAAGTCTTCTTGCCAGCGGCTATCGCTTCAGCAGTTCGGTTACGGCAAATGCCTGTCTTACTCATTTCCCGTTTCAGATGAATTATAACAGGGAATACGATACCGAACTTGAGGTATTTGAATTTCCGGTTACGGATGACGATGAAATTCCGCCCTTTACGCTGGACAGGGCTGAATCTGCCATCAAACTGGCGAAGAAAATTGCACGGTATGGCGGTTGTTTTATCGGACAGGTTCATCCCAACCCGACAGGCCTCGCCGTGGAAAAGAAATTTATCAATGAAATGAAACCTGTTGCCTGGTTTGGAACCATGAAAGATTTTGGCTTCTGGTGGGCTGCAAGAAATGAGGTCACCCTTGATATTTCCAATGAAGGAGGGCACAGGGTTGTGAATGTGAATGTTCCTAAACGTATGGAAGGACTTGCCATCATGTTGCCCTTACGCTCTACCCCCATCGCAGTGGAAGGCGGAGGAAAATATATTGTTGACGGCAAATTGATTGTATTCGAATTGGCGGAAGGAAAAATCCGGATTACCCTGAATAATTAATTTTCACTGACCGTAACCGGTTCAAGGCCCGCCAGTTTTTCAAGGATTTTATTGGCATCTTCCACTGATTTTATGTCTTTAAGCGATAAGGACAATTTCATCTTGTCCTCTTTCAGCCGGCATTGATGCGGATGTGACTTAACAAATTTCAGGATCTCCGAAAAAACTTCAGACTGGTAGAAGGGTGAGACGGGGTTACTTACAAAATATCCGATAAACCGTTGATTTTTCAGCAAGATTTTTTCAAAACCAAGTTTTTCTGCATGCCATCTCAGCCGGATGGTACTCATCAGTTCACGGGCCTGCACCGGCAGTGGCCCAAAGCGGTCCCTCAATTTACTTACAAACTTCTGCAGGTTTTCTTCCTCATCAATACTGTCCAGTTCCTTGTAAAGTGCCAGCCTTTCCGTAACGCTGTTTATGTAATCTGACGGCAGCAAAATTTCAAGATCTGTATCAATCTGACAGTCACTGACGAATTTCAGTTCTTTTATTTCATCACGGAACAGTTCGGAAAATTGGGTTTCTTTTAATTCCTGCAATGCTTCATCCAGGATTTTGTGGTACATCTCAAATCCGATCTCCGAGATAAAACCGCTTTGTTCGCCTCCAAGAAGATTGCCAGCACCCCGGATATCCAGGTCACGCATCGCAACATTGAAACCTGAACCCAGATCTGAAAATTCTTCAATGGCTCTCAGCCTTTGCCTGGCCTCATTGGTAAGTACCGTCATGGGGGGAGCCAGCAGGTAGCAAAAGGCTCTTTTATTTGAACGCCCAACCCTTCCACGCATCTGGTGCAGGTCGCTCAGTCCGAAATGCTGTGCCTGATTAATAATAATGGTATTTGCATTCGGTATATCAAGGCCTGACTCAATAATTGTTGTGGCAACGAGCACATCATATTCACCATCAATGAAGTTTATGAGCATTTCTTCCAGCCTGTCGCCATCCATCTGTCCATGCCCGACAGCAATCCGGATATCGGGCAGCAGTTTTTCTATCATGGCCGCCATCTCATGAATGTCCTGAATCCGGTTGTGTACAAAGAACACCTGCCCGCCACGGCTTACTTCAAAATTTATCGCATCCCGGATTACGGTTTCATTGAATGTATGCAACTCAGTAACGACGGGTACCCGGTTTGGTGGTGGGGTATTAATGATACTGAGATCCCGTGCACCCATAAGGGAGAACTGCAGGGTTCTGGGTATCGGTGTTGCTGTAAGTGTAAGGGTATCCACATTTACCCGCATTGCTTTCAGTTTTTCCTTGGATGCAACTCCGAACTTTTGTTCCTCATCAACAATTATCAGCCCAAGATTTTTAAAAACGACGTCTTTCCCCAGCAACCGGTGCGTACCAATGATAATATCAATTTTCCCTTCCTCAAGCTTTGTCAGGGTTTCTTTTTGATGCCGGGCGCTTTTAAACCTGTTGATATAGTCAATGGAACAGGGAAAGCCTTTTAAACGCTCCCTGAATGTATTGTAATGCTGGAGTGCAAGGATGGTTGTTGGAACCAGTACAGCCACCTGCCTGCTGTCGCTCACAGCCTTAAATGCTGCTCTGATCGCCACCTCTGTTTTACCAAATCCCACATCGCCACAGATCAGCCTGTCCATTGGACAGGCTTTTTCCATATCGCGCTTGACATCCCGCGTTGATTTTACCTGGTCTGGTGTATCTTCATAAATAAAACTTGCCTCCAGTTCATTCTGGAGGTAGGTGTCCGGTGCAAACGCAAAACCCTGTGTGGCCTTCCTTTTTGCATAAAGTGTAATCAGGTCTTTGGCAATGTCTTTTACCTTTTTCTTGGTTTTCTGTTTAAGATTACTCCATGCATTACTGCCCAGTTTATGCAGTACCGGAACTGTACCGTCTTTCCCGGAATATTTTGCAATCCTGTGAAGCGAATGTATGCTTACATACAATATATCATTGTCTTTATAGATAAGCCTCACTGCTTCCTGCGGTTTTCCATTTACGTCAATCATTTCAAGTCCTGCAAACCGTCCGATACCATGATCAATATGCGTCACAAAATCACCGGGCTTCAGGCTTGAGAGGTCTTTAATAGTCAGCGCCTCGCTCCGGCTGTAATTTTTTTTCAGCCGGTACCGGTGGTATCTGTCAAATATCTGGTGATCTGTATAACAGGCCAGTTTGATATCCCGGTCAATAAATCCACCGTGCAGGGAAACCGGCAGTGTTGAAAACACCACTTTGTTACCTGCTTTGTCCTTTTTTTCGAGGTCTTCGAAGATGGCATACAGGCGTTCGATCTGTTTGCCGGAATCGGAGAAAAGAATATTGGAATATCCTTCCTGACTATTCTTTTGAAGGTCCCGGATCAGCAATTCAAAATTTTTATTGAATGAAGGTTGCGGACTGATTCCGAATTCAACGGTTTCGGCTGTTTTGAAAAATTTCCGGTTCCCGAATTCAACAACATGAAATTTTTCAAGTCGTTCAAGGATGGACGTTACCGGATCATACCATTCATTTTCAGGGGATGCATCACCCTCTCCTATATGGGCCAATTGATGAATTTCTTGTATCTGGTCGCAGGCCATTTCCAGGTCCTTAAACCAGATTACCGAACTGCCCGGGATGAAATCAAGGAAGGATGTCCTGCTTTCTTCCAGCAGCCGGGTTTGTACATTGGGAATAATGGTAATATGGTTCATGGACTGAACCGATAACTGCGATTCAGGCTCAAAGGTTCTGATGCTCTCTACCGCATCCCCTGAAAATTCTATCCTGTAGGGCAGCTCGTTTGCAAAAGAATAAATGTCAATTATACCTCCTCTCACAGAATACTCTCCGGCCTGGGCAACAAAGTCAACATTATTGAAATCATGGTGCAGCAGGAATTCATTCAGGAATTCGGTTGAAAGGTTCTCTCCTACCCTGACCTCCACTGAATTCAGTTCAAGGTTATGCCTTGTCACCACTTTTTCGGCAAAGGCTTCCGGGAAAGTAACCACAAGGGTTCTCTGCCCCCGGTTGATCCTGCTCAATACCTCAGCCCGCATCAGAATACTCGAATTATCCGGTTCCTGTGTATTCCTGATATTTTTATAGGATGCCGGAAAGAAAAGAACCTGATTCCCGCCAAGGATATTTTCAAGGTCGTTCAGAAAATATGCCGCGGATTCCCTGTCACTCAATACCAGTACATGGACCGGTTGTGTTATCGAATAGAGCGCAGAAGCCACCAGTGCATCCGAGGATGCAGCAAGGCCTTTAAGATGCCATTTGCCGGGCATGGGGTTCTCCAGGCCAGAACGAACGGTAACGACGGAAGGCCGGGATGTATACAATCCCAGCAGTTGTTGAATATCCATACCAACGGGCAAAGCCCGGATGCAAAAATCGATAGAAAAATTCAATTAGAGAATCCTGAATCGAAAATTTCATAATCAGCCGTATCATAGCCTGTACATCTGACATTTCCAAAAATCAAAAAAAATATTTTTATTCACCTGATATATCATGAGACTCCTCTCTGTATTCCTGCCTGTTCTTCTATTCTGGCTCCGGGCCGGAGCCCAGCCATATATTGACCTGTTTGGAATCGGCTTCTATAAATGTCAGCCATCCAATGCACTAATAACAGGTAAAAATCCTATAACACATACCAGTTTCAGGGTATCTGCCCAAATTCCTGTCAGGTTGGATTCAAACCTCCTGGCTATCGGCCCTGTTTATGAAAGGCAGGAAATAAGGTACCCCGGGGATAGTCTCACCTCCCTGGTATCTTATTTTGCTACCATTGCCTATCTGCATACGTGGAAAAATTCCAGGTGGCAAACCCTTGCCGGAATAATTCCAAGGGTTGCCAGGGTGTTGTCTCCCAATACAGGTTCCAATACTTTTCAACCCGGTTTCGTCATCCTGAATACCATCAAGGTACGTGATGCATTGAAATATAAATTCGGGGTCTATTACAACCAGGAATTTTTCGGTGCATTTATAATGCCGCTTGCCGGTATAGACTGGAGAATCAATTCAAGGTGGAATCTGTTTGGCGTATTGCCCGGAAATCTTATCCTCGAATATAAATGGAAGAATTCCGTCTATACAGGTCTCTGCCTGTACACAATCACAAGCAGTTTCAGGGCTGCGGGAGACACATACATCAGACTGAATGATAACAGGATAAAAGCCTTCATGGACTTTTATATTACCAAGACCCAGGTGCTGTCGCTGGAGGCCGGGCATACAGGATCAAGGTCACTGAAAACAGGATGGAAAACGGGAGACAGAAAGAATACCACAGATCTCTCACCCGGGGATGGCTGGTTTTTCCGGATTGGCTATGCATTCAGAATTCGCATGGATGAGAAACCTGCCATGCATTAATCAAATGATGAGAAACCTGAAACAGGACAGGAATTTACCTTCTCCGCATACTCAAGGGGAATACATCAAGGGCAAGCTTTAGATTTGGATAACGGAGCCTGATTAGTGTGCCGCGAGGGGAGAATATTTGAGCATCATTTCTTCCGCCAGATTCACCAGATTTGTTGAGCCAATAAAAAGAGGAGTACGCTGATGCAGTGATGCAGGCTGGATATCCAGAATTCTTCTTGAGCCATCACTTGCCTTCCCGCCTGCCCGTTCTATTATCAAGGCAAGAGGATTGCATTCATACAACAGGCGCAATTTTCCCTGAGGAGATTTAAGCGTTGAGGGATAAATGAAGATTCCGCCTTTCAGAAGATTACGGTGGAAATCGGCAACCAGTGAGCCGATATACCGTGATGAATAGGGCCGGGAGGTGGGTCCGTCTTCAACCTGGCAATATTTTATAAATTGCTTGACCCCGTCAGGGAAGTGCACATAATTCCCTTCATTGATGGAATAAATGGTTCCTTCCTGCGGGCATTTCATATTGGGATGTGACAGGCAAAATTCTCCGATGCTCGGATCCAGTGTAAAGCCGTTTACATCCTTACCCGTAGTATAGACCAGCATGGTAGAAGAACCATATATCACATATCCTGCAGCAATCTGCTCGGTTCCCCGTTGAAGGTAGTCCATCTCCTCTACCTTGCCGGTGAATGAAGTCCTGCGGTAAATACTGAAAATTGTCCCTATAGAAACATTTACATCAATGTTTGAAGATCCATCGAGGGGATCCACACACACCACATATTTTGCATTTTTGGATACTATGGAATTTATATGAACCAATCCTTCATTTTCCTCCGAGGCAACGGCACAGGTTTCTCCTCCTGCGCTGAGTGCCGCAATAAATTGTTCGTTGGCGTAAACATCCAGCTTTTTAACCCGTTCTCCCTGAATGTTGATGGTTCCGTACTCCCCGAGAATATCAACCAGACCGGCCTTGTTTACTTCACGGTTAACCACTTTGGCAGCAATACCAATATCCCTTAACAACCTGGATAACTCGCCTTTTGCATAAGGGAAATCTCCCTGTCTTTCAATGATAAACTGTCCAAGAGTAGTAACCTGCATCGGGTATAATTTTGAAGGGCAAATCTAAGAAATCCTTTGTGAATACCGCGTCCCGCGTCATCCATACGGCCGTATCGCGGACTCTGTATTTCAGGCTCATTGAAATCAAGTATATTCGCGGGAACTGAACCGGTGACGGAGTAATTTTCCGAATCATCCCCAGGGCGGCCCCGGTAAGGGCTACCTGTAATAAGTAACAATATGACAAAAATCACTTCCTTCCCAAAAGAAAAAATACAGATTGTAATGCTTGAAGGAATTCATCCTGCTGCATTGCGCCTTTTCAGGGAAAGCGGTTATACCGATATTACGGCTACAAGTGCAGCCATGAGTGAAAGCGAACTCCGGAAGAAGATATCCGGTGCGCACCTGCTTGGCATACGCAGTAAAACTCAGTTGACCGGAGAAGTCCTGTCTGCGGCGGAAAAACTTCTTGCAGTAGGTGCATTTTGTATTGGCACCAATCAGGTTGACATGAATATTGCAACGGAAAAGGGTATTGCCATATTTAATGCACCATTTTCCAATACCCGTTCGGTAGCAGAACTGGTAATAGCTCATTGCGTGAATCTGCTCAGAAGAAGTTTTGAAAAAAGCAATGCGGCCCATTCAGGAAAGTGGCAAAAGGATAGTTCCGATTCTTATGAAGTAAGGGGAAAAACACTGGGAATCATCGGGTATGGTCATATCGGCTCGCAGGTATCCGTACTGGCAGAGAATATGGGCATGAATGTTATATACTATGATGTAGAACCCAAACTGGCACTGGGTAATGCTACCAGTGTAAAATCTCCGGATGAATTGCTTAAAAAATCCGACATTATCACCCTTCATGTTCCTTCGCTTCCTTCCACAAAGAACATGATTCATGCTAAAACGCTGGCGAAAATGAAGAAGGGTGCCTGCCTGATCAATTACAGCAGGGGCGATGTTGTGGATGTAAAGGCACTGAAAGAGGCCATGCTGGATAATCATATTGCAGGCTGCGCAGTGGATGTGTTTCCCCATGAGCCGGAAAGCAATAACGTCCCTTTCATTTCGCCGTTACAAGGCCTGCCCAATGCCATACTGACCCCTCACATCGGCGGGTCCACCGTGGAAGCACAGGAAAATATCGGGGTTGATGTTGCGGGGAAACTGATAAATTTTCTTGAAACCGGATCGAGTACAGGATCCTTGTCCATTCCGCCGCTAAGCCTGCCCGTGCAGCAGGAAGCCCACAGGCTTCTTCATATTCATAAGAATGTACCGGGTGTATTGGGAGAAATAAACAGTGCCTTGTCGCGGCTTAATGTCAATATTCTGGGGCAGTATCTGAAAACCAACAACCAGATCGGATATGTCGTTCTGGACGTGGATAAGAAAACCTCAGCGAAAGCCCTTGATGCCATGAAGAGGGTAAAACATACCATCCGGGTACGTGAATTATACTGATCCTGCAATGCAAATTACCATCCGAAAAGGCAGAAGAGCAGATTTACCCCGTGTACTGGAACTGATCAGGGAGCTTGCGCGGTTTGAAAATGCTCCCGATGAAGTGACCAATACACTTGAAGATATGGAAAGGGACGGGTTTGGATTACAACCGGTCTTTGGTTTCCATGTTGCAGAAGCAGATGGTATAATATATGGAATTGCACTCTACTTCATAAAATATTCAACCTGGAAAGGCAAGGGGCTGTTTCTTGATGACCTGATAGTAACTGAAAAAATGAGGGGACAGGGTATTGGACGCATGCTCCTGAATGCCTTTATGGATGAAGCGAAACGCATTGGCGCAAAGCAGGTCCACTGGCAGGTTCTTGACTGGAACAGTCCTGCCATAGCATTTTATAAAAAATGCGGGGCATCCATGGACGCTTCCTGGATTGACTGTAAAATTCAGGAGGATGGAATCCATGACTGGAAAAATTCTTTCTAAGCGCCCACTTTATTAACAACACCATATTACCACATTATGAAGGTATTCAAGTTCGGCGGGGCTTCTGTTAAAGACAGTGAATCGGTAAGAAACGTTGCAGCCATTCTGTCATCTTTCAAAAAAGATCAGGTTGTGGTTGTGGTTTCTGCTATGGGAAAAACCACCAATGCACTGGAAAATGTTGTGAATGCATATATGAAAAATGATCCCGGCCGTCACGAAGCGCTGGACGGAGTAAAAATGTTTCATGACAAAATTCTAAATGACCTCGGATTTCCTGCCGATCATCCGGTAAGGCATCATGTAAACAACTGTTTTGTAGAAATTGAATGGATCCTTGAAGAGCCGCCCGCACGTGATTACAACTAGACCTACGATCAGATTGTGTCACAGGGCGAAATGATCAGTACATACATTGTCAGCGGGTACCTGAATGATTCAGGGTATAAAAATACCTGGCTGGATGCAAGAGATGTA
>JADZBN010000069.1 GCA_020852075.1 Bacteroidia bacterium | reverse complement strand
AGAAGCAATTGCAGGGGACATGGAGTCTTATCCCGATTCCGCGAACGGATCCGAAGGAGGAGTGGATATTCAATGATGGAACTCTTTACAGGAAAAAAGGAAATAACAACGGCTCAGCCCCGGTGCCCTTTGATACGGCAACCTATTCCGTCAAAACCGGTCTCTCGTCAGTAAAAATTAAAATTGAGAATTTTAAAGCTGTACTGGACGAACTGAACGGTACCTGGGATGTTGTAACGCTGGACAATGATATTCTGTTCATTGCCACAGACCACGATGGGACTTCCGGTATCATGCAAAGGGAATTTCAGAAAAAAGACTGACGCCTTTTCACCTCCGCCCTGTCCGTTTGAAACAAGCGGTTATATCGGGGAAACCTTCTGCATTTCAGAGATATTTTATTAATTTTTTTTCAGCCGGTCCCTGACATAAGGATTTTGCTTCTTATTTTACACCATCCATTTTGTGATGGGAAAAGTCAAAACCACTTACTATTGCCAGACTTGCGGCGCACAGTCGCCTAAATGGATAGGCCATTGCCCGGCCTGCGGAAACTGGAACACCTATGTTGAAGAGGTGGTATCGGCACCGGAGAAAAAAACCTCCTGGAAAAAAATTGACGGCTCAAAAAAACAGGAAGTACGCCCTCATGCCCTGCAGGAAATCACCCTTCAGGATGAACACAGAATCATCCTGCCTGATCAGGAACTAAACCGGGTGCTGGGTGGAGGACTCGTCCCCGGCTCGCTGATATTACTGGGAGGAGAGCCCGGCATCGGAAAATCCACACTTCTGCTGCAACTCGCCCTGATGATGAATGGAAAAAGAATCCTTTATGTCAGCGGGGAAGAAAGCGAATCACAGATAAAAATGCGTGCGGAAAGACTCCGGCTTTCGAATGACAACTTTTTTATACTCACCGAAACCGCCATTGAAAATATCTTTTACCACCTTGGTGAAACCCGTCCCGACCTTGTCATCGCAGATTCCATTCAGACACTTTACACTTCAAAAATAGAGTCCTCACCCGGCAGTGTTTCCCAGATCCGAGAATCAGCAGCAGAACTTCTCAGGTTTGCCAAAGAATCCGCTACTCCCGTTATTCTTGTCGGTCATATTACAAAAGACGGAATGATTGCCGGCCCGAAATTGCTTGAACACATGGTGGATACTGTCCTGCAATTTGAGGGCGACCGTCATCATGTGTACAGGATACTGCGTTCTGTAAAAAACCGTTTCGGCTCGACAGCCGAAATCGGAATATATGAGATGCTCGGATCGGGACTGCGGGAAGTGAACAATCCATCGGAAGTCCTTATTGCCCAGCGCGAAGAGGCTTTAAGCGGGACAGCCATTGCCGCTACCATGGAAGGCATAAGGCCGCTGCTGATTGAAACCCAGGCTCTTGTAAGCTCTGCAGTATATGGAACACCCCAGCGATCCTCTACCGGTTTTGACCTCAGACGGCTTAGTATGTTGCTTGCCGTTCTTGAAAAACGCTGTGGTTTCCGGCTCGGATCCAAAGATGTTTTCCTGAATATAGCCGGTGGTATTAAAGTGGAAGACCCCGCCATTGACCTTGCTGTTATCTGCGCTATCCTCTCATCCAGCGAGGACATTGCCATCTCAGCGGGTATCTGCTCATCGGCGGAAGTTGGACTGAGCGGTGAGATCCGGCCCGTAACAAAAATTGAAAACAGGATCAGTGAGGCAGAAAAAATGGGATTTGAAAAAATCCTGATCAGTAAATACAACCTGAGAGGCTTTGATCAGAAACGATTTAAAAATATCAGGGTAATGCCGGTGGCCAGGGTGGAAGAAGTATTTTCAGAACTGTTCGGATGAACCTATTATTTTACCTCCAGGCGGAATGTTTCTGATTTCTTTTCATTGATTATTCTGATAAAATACATTCCGGCAGAAATTTTTTCAAGATTCATCCGTACCGTACCGTTTTCGGGCAAATTGTTTTCCATTAGCATCCTGCCTCCGGTATCCAATAACTGAACCCGTGAATTCCCTCCGGATGAAAGGGAGCGGATCAGGCAATACGAAACAGCAGGATTGGGATATACCTCAGCATTGAATTCATGCAGCTCTCCTGCTGCAGTCTGAAATGTGATTTCAATTTCATCACTGCCGGTACATCCGTTGGTATCCACGACGGTCACCGTGTAAATACCTCCCGTAAGGGCAGTAATGGTTTGCGTTTGCTGACCGGAACTCCAAAAATAGGTAATATACCCAGCTCCTGCATCCAGCAGTCGTGATGAACCGGAAGTCAGGATGGTATCATTTCCAAGGAATGGCTGAGGCAGGGAATGGATGACGGCATGCACCGGCTGAAGGCCGCTCATACATTCTACACCTGCCTGAACATAATATACAGTACTCTGGCTGATATAGGGAGTTGTGAAGGTATTGCCCGTTGCCAGCAAATTGCCACCGGGGAAATCGTACCATGAAACCGAATCCGGCGAATTTGTTGTAAATGTGAGAGCGGACGGGCCACAGGATCCGACATCAGGTACCACCGGGTCCGCCGGTACGGGAAGAATAATCGCCGCCACCGGCACCCTTGCACCGGGGCACCAGTCGCCAGCCTCAGCATAATAGATCTCCGACTGGTTCAGGTTAGGAGTCAGAAAATCCTGGCCGGTCCACAGTAAGGAACCACCTGAAACTGCATCATACCATCGCACCGTAGCAGTATCTGAGGCATGTAACATTACCTGCCCTGCACCGCATCGCATTGAGTCTGTGGCGGCCGGTGGAGAAGCCAGTTGCAATACAGAGGCATTCACCAACCCGGGAACGGAAGGACAGGCACTTCCCGCTATAGCATAATAGTCCGTACTCTGAAATAAAACAGGAGTAGTAAATACCGGTCCGGTGTATAGTAACTGACCTCCTGAAGGAGCATCATACCACCGGATGGTATCCTGAGAATATGCACGTAGCACCACTGTCCCAGAATCGCAGCGGTAGGCAGATACTGTGGAATCCATAATACTCATGGTTTGCAGTACGACACCTACGGAATCAGATACTGCGGTACATCCGTTTTCAGTAACGGATAGCTGATACCATCCTGTAGCTGTAACATCGAGATCAGGCGATATTGCACCCTGAACCGGTAATGAACCGGATAACCATTGAAATGTTGCTGTGGCAGAACCCGATCCTGAAAGTACAATGGTGTCTCCCATGCAGCCCTGAAACATTCCGGTCGTCAGTAACTGAACTGAAGGTACATTGTACCCCGTTCCGGGAGAACCGTACAGGCAGCCCGCAAACCAGTTGCTTCCCTGGTCAAGAGATTGATTATGGTCTGCCAGTTCCAGGGTATATCCCTGGCCGTCTGCGTTTATTGGCCAGGGTTGCTGGTCTGAATATTCAACGGATAAAAACAACGAATCCCTGGAATTAAACAAGCGGAGAATTTCTCCTCCATTGGAAAAATCAAAGCCAAAATCACCGGTTACATTTTGTACTGACGGATGCACAGCCCTGAACTTACCCAGGTCGGATGCCAGTACCAGATATCCGTTTGCCGGCAGCACGGTGGAAACCGGAAATTCAAAGGTATGATTGTCGGCTTCATCCCTGAACTTCCATCCGCTCAGATCCAACGGCGCGTTTCCGTAATTCCATAGTTCGATCCAGTCCCCTGCATCTGCAACGGTATCGCTGTTATAATTGATTTCAGAAAATGTAACAGTAGCAGGCTGTGGGCTGCCACTAAAGTAACAGGTAATCTGATCGGTGGAAGTGTAATTATGGCTTACACTCTGATCCGTATCCGGTGTTGGAAATGCAATGTTGGACTGCCAGTGATCAAAACTGTACCCCGGATTGGGAATGGCGGTGATGGTCACCGGATTTCCGTTAAAATACACGCCACTCCAGGGATATGCCTGGGGTACCAGGGTGCTGATTTCAATACGTCCTGCCCCTGCAGGTTGTACGTTCAACGTCAGCGTCACCTGGCCGTTCAGGCCAAATTCTGACTGCACAATATTGCGTGCGTAGGCAGGCCGCTGACTCGCAAAGTTGATCATATTGTTGATATTGCTGATCCAACCCGCTGAATCGTTACCCCAAATCTCAAACTGGTTATGCATATCATACTTTAATGAGTCCCGGAATAAATCGATCATTGCGGTTACTGATGAGGGCAGAAAAATCGTATTGATCAAATCGGCATAGCGGTTAATGAAATACTGTCTGAAGCGATCATTTTGTGTGAGTGCATCGAAAATGTCCGAATTGTAATTATGCGGATTGGGATTCCGTGCGGTTGCCAGCATGTTCTTATTGGGAGATCCCGAATAACCCAGCCCAAAATCCAGGTCATAAATCAGGTAACGGAATTTTCCTCCAGGTTTCCTCGGCCGCCAGATTTTCAGATTATTGTTACCGCCACCCATCCAGTCATCATTCGGATAATAGGTTTCCGCAATAAAATAATCGGCCATATTTTTCAGGTCCATCAGGCTGTCCATGGTATCGTAAAAACCGGTTGCATTGGCCGATGTGGTTGTGGCGAAATTGTACATGTTCCAGAATGCAAGGTCATCCCCTTTTTTCACTTCCATGGTCGGATAGAAATAAGATTCTTTCAGGAGGTCAATTTCATCTTTTTTGTATCCGTAATTACTTTCAATCCAGTGGTGATCATCATTCTCCCGGATGTAATACACTCCCCATTTCGAACCATTAATAAACAGCAGGCAGGGTTCGTAGGCCAGAAAATCATTGTGGGTTCCTTTCAGCAACCGCTCCATCACGGGATCTCTCATGTTACAAAGGTTCCTGTCGTTTCCGGCATCATGCAACACAAAATCATCCCATTTGGTAAGCCAGGGTTTGACAGAAGGTACAAGGGGATAATTGAGGTCGGATAATCCGTACTTGTCACCAAGCATGATCTCCAGCGATTTCTGTCCTGCAGCTCTTGACCATCCGCCCGTAACTTTCATCCCCGAGTTAAAGCGAAAAGCCCGAGTATCCGACCTGTCGTAAAATTCTACGGTCACCGGCTTCTCCCAGTCCTGCCAGTAATTGGCGCCCCAGTGCGGGTTACCACTCTGTGCATTGGGGCCTTCCACAAAAATTCCTGTATAATAATCCCAAAGATTGTCAGGATCGGTAGTGATTGAGAAGACCGGAAGCCTTGAGGTGAAGTTAATGAAAAAGGTGTTGGTAATGGTTTGCCCGGGGAGGTAACCCGCAGCGAATACCCGTGCCCTTACCGTTCGGTTGGAATCCAGCAGTATGGGAGAGGAATACAAAGAAGAACTCTGGCTGACATCGCTGCCATCGAGGGTAAACCGGATCTCCCCATTTGGAAAGGTGGTGGAAAGTGAAAGCGTCTGGCTCCCTGTATAGTACCCCCCCGCCAGGGAAAATACCGGAATGGTCGTATATCCTCCTGCGCAGGGAATATTTCCATTGGACACACCCGGAGTTGGAACATCATATAAACACCAGGTGCTGCTGCCATCGGGATTCCTGCCTGTTGAATTATCCGACTCCAGGGCTCCATAGGTATAAGAGTCAGAAATATTCCCCTGAGGATCCGACAGGTACACCGTTTCTCCGTTTCTGCCCAGTTTAAATTCCGCATGCAGGTAACTTACGGGAGCATAGAACCAGGATGGTATTGTGCCGAAATAGGAATTGCCATCCCGTACTGAAAAACTCAGGAATGGACGCGAAGTGAGGTCAACATTGGAAGGTGTCTGATTGTGTGTTTCCACCGCAAGCACATTGTCCCCATTCCTCAGGATCGCATGCAATGCCTGATAATCCAGCATAAACGAATCGGGCCGTTGCCCCTGATACATTACCGCTTCATGGAGGGATGCGGCAGCCAGGTTCCAGGCAGGGCGGATGCCCCGTGTACCAACATTTATACGGGCGATTTCAACACCATTCAGATAGGCAACAAATCCATCATCATAATCCATCTGAAAAATTGCCTCTAAAACCTGTGAGGTGTCCGGTATGGTAAAAGTTTTCCGCATGTAAACAGAAATGCATGCCGGTACGGTAGTACCGTCGTCTCCGTCACCGTATCCGATCCCACCTGTTCCGCTATTCCAGGACACATCCTGAAAATTGTTATTTCTCCAGTTGGTATCCGGCGGCGTGCTTGTATTCACACGGTATTTCCAGGAATCATTGTCCCTGACAGCCGTTTCCCAGTGTGTATTGATGTCGGATTTGTTTTCATCGGACGCAAATACCGTCAGGAATCCGTGCGAAGGAATAGTCGTATTCTCAAACCTGAATAAAAAAGGTTGATTGGCATTATCGGACAATCCGTAGCCCGAGAGGTCAGCCGGATTGTTTCCGGAATTATATAATTCTATCCAATCGGGATATTCTCCGTTTTCATCCGCGATGGTATTTGTATTGGATGGCTGGATTTCATTAATTACTACCTGTGCGGGACACTGTTTTGCATACATGAATCCCGCAATGGTTACCGAAACCAATATAAAACGTTGTAACATATTAGGTCTGTCCGGGGGTTGGGGCTATTCCGAAAGTAATGCAAAATCAACCCTGAAAAATACGTTACCAACCTAACTTGATAAAAGCCTGTTAGAATTCCGTCAACCCCCTGAAACGGATGGCCAACGAATCAGACGGACTTCCCTGAAATGACAGGGTTTTTGGAGGATTTTGGTTGAATTCCTAGGGTTTGGATATCTTTACCCCTCAACAAATCAACGGGTTTATTCCTGAATTGCATGTTCATAATATTTTCTCATTCTACTATATATTGCTTCCGTTCAGCTTCCGCTACGTAAAAATGCCATGTATCCGGATCATATCTTCATCCGTGCGAGATGGCAGGCAAAGCCACCGGGTGGCATTGTTTTTCAAAAGATTTCTTGAAGAGAATGCTCTTGCGGAAGCAGAAATCCTGGACCTGGAGAAACACCATTTCCCTTTATTTCACGAACGGCTCCGGTTTATGAAGGATCCTCCGGAGGACATTCTCCGGTTTGCATCCGCAGTTCAATCTGCAGACGGTATAATTATCGTTACTCCAGAATATAACGGCGGCTATCCGGCAGCCCTGAAAAATATTGTTGACTTGCTTTATGATGAATGGCAGCGAAAGCCAGTCGCCATTTCTACGGTTAGTGACGGTATTTTCGGCGGGACGCAGGTACTCACATCCCTGCAATTTTCACTGTGGAAAATACGGGCATGGACGGTTCCTGCCAGGTTTCCGGTGCCACTGGTTCAGGAAAATTTTGATGCGGCCGGGTATCCTGCCGACAAGGTCAGGGTGGAAAAACGCGCGATGGCCTTTGTCCGGGAATTGCTGTGGTGTATCGAAGCATCGGAAAGGATGAAAAAAAAATAAATCAAGATCACATTTCATTTCCGCCGGTTAACATCCGGATTTTATTTATAACACCTTGCAGTTTATCCAGAGTTTTATATTTTTGGCATCTGCCTGATTCCACTGCGTAAAGATTCCGGCTTGTTTGTTTGACACGACATCTGTTCTTGATATTCAGGAATTGGAGACATGATCGCTGATAAGAGGTTCGTCCGGCAGATACGAACATATTTGTAACCCAACCTGTCGTCAGGAAATAAAGACCATTTACCAAATACTAAAACACGCTATGAAAAAAAATTTCGTTGCCCTATTCTGGCTGAACCTTACTGTATGTGCCGCAAGCGCACAATCCTTTCATGACTTTAATGTTACGGCTTACGATACATCCTCAACAGGATATTACTTCTTTACTCCCTATACTTTCAGCGGATATCCCAACTTTCCACTGGGTACCCAGCGCAGTATGATCCTGGATTCAAAAGGAGAGGTAGTATATTACAGGGACCTGATCCAGGTATTTTCGGGTGACTTTCAGATCATGGAAAACGGTAACATGTCCTATTGCGGAAACCATAAATTTTATATCATGGACAGTACCTTTACCATTATTGATTCCATCAAGCCCAGGAACGGAATACTTTTCGACGTCCATGAACTCCGGGTGTTGCCGAATGGTCATTATTTATTGTTTGGTACGGAAGATATTCATCGTAATTTAAGCGGTTATCACATGTTTCTGGGGAATAATTCACCGGGGGCGGTGAATGGAGTCATTCGTGCCGGGGTTGTGGAGGAACTGGACAGCGCAAAAAATGTGGTGTATGAATGGAGGGCCATAGATCATTACAATTTTGAAGATGTGGACGAGTTTTTTCTTAATGACACTACCCTTGCCGACTGGACCCATTACAACGCCATAGAGTTGGACACCGATGGCAACCTCCTGATTTCATCCCGGCACTTCAACGAGATTACAAAGATCAGCAGAACGGACAGTTCAATAATCTGGCGATGGGGCGGGAAAAACAATCAGTTTACTTTTATAAATGATTCTATCGGATTTTTAGGCCAGCACGACATAAGGAGGCTTCCAAACGGTCATTTCACTTTGTGGGACAATGGAAGGAACGATCCATTTCATCCGGCTGCGGCCAAAGAATATATACTTGACGAAAATGCCATGACGGCCACCCTGGTCTGGAGTTACACAGAGGACGATACCGTAAATAGTAATTCTCAGGGTAACGTGCAAAGGCTTCCCAATGGAAACACCCTTATTTCCTATGGTGATTTCCGGGAGCGGAACATCGTCTTCAATGTAATTGATTCAACGGGGAACAAGAAATTTGAAGTGTCATTCCCGGACACCCTGGTAACTTACCGTACCTTTAATTATCCGGTTCTTCCCTGGGCGCTACCCCGGCCCGAAATTACCTGTAAGGATACCCTCGGCACATATTATCTGGATGCAGGACCGGGACACTCGTCATATATCTGGTCGGACGGACAAACCACCCGGCTTATTCAGGCAGCAGATACGGGTGATTATTATGTTTATGCTACTGTTGGCAGCGGAGGTTTTATAAGGAGCGAAAACTTTACGGTCAGCGATGTTGCCGATCCCTGCGGTATCCTGAGCAGTGTTCAAACACGGGTAACAGAGAAAGCCATACGGATTTATCCCAATCCGGCTCAGGAAATAATACATCTGGAATGGACTGCTGACATGAACGATACCAGAGAAATAAAGGTTTTCAATGCAGTTGGAAAAATGGTTTATCGGGAAACAGTTTCATCGGGCAGTTCAGGTGTATTACTGAATACCCACGGTTATAATCCTGGTATCTATACAGTCAGAGCAGGCAATCTTACAGGCAGGTTTGTGAAACAATAATGGGTCGGGAACAGGGTAAGTATGCCGGAATAGAAAAATAATGTTTCCCGGTCCAGACCGGGATCAACATGCCGGAATGGGGGTCATCTTCGCTGGAATAGACATCCTGCAAGATGTACTTGGTCGGATGGTTACTATGCTTTGAAGGTTTTTGTCTTCAAAGTGACGGTTTTTTGCATCAAATCCAATAAAATTAATGGCTCAATATGCCGGAATCCCTGGCTCAATATGCTCCGGAATTCGTGGCTCAGTATGACTGGAATTTACATCTGCCATTCCCATTTTAAGGTTGTAAATTAAAGCGGCCACTTTCCATTCAAACCCCATAAGACAGGCCGGGTGCGATGAGAAAGCGGGGTTACGTGCAACATGGGCTTCATGGTTCGTTCTGCGAACGCAACGAAGCCTTGGTTGTTATGTGCCGTTCTATTCTTCGTCCTCGTCACTGTCGTCATAGTTGAACTCAACTTTACTTTGAACAACTATCTCGTCAAGAATTTTGCTGCGATAACCTTGCTTAACTGCATCGTTGAACCTGTCGTTTAGCGTTGGAATGTTTATCACTTCTTCAATGCAGTCCATATACTTGTCAACGATGGCTTTGATTGAATAAGTTTTGCTGGCGTTTACTTTGATTTTATTCAGAAGGTCTTTGGTTGGCTCGTCTGACTTGATTACAAAAGTTATTGGATACTTCTGAATTTTGTCAATGTCAAGGAAATACTTTTTGAAGTCCAGAGTTTCTGTTACCTGAAAAAATCTGCCAAGCGGTTTCATCACAAAGTCAATTCCTCCGTCATTCGCATTTGTTCTGCCTGTCTTGTATAGTTTCAGATTTTCTTTATTGAGTTTATCCATTTCAAAGCCCCAGATAATTTGCTGGTCGTGATAGAAATATTTGAGAATGGAATAACTCACAATTTCAAAAAGTCGGGCATCAACATTCGGAGCAAGCAAGCTGATAATAAATTCTTCAACCTTTTTCGGTGTCGTCTTTCCAATCTTTTGAAGTTCTTCGCATGACTTCACAAAACGCTGAAAAGCATCTTGTTTTGTCTTGGCATACTCGTCAATAATCTCAATGATAACCTTAGCGACATTGAAGTTGGCGGAGCCAACTTTTATTTTCAAAAGGTTTTCATTGAACCAATAACGATTGGTTTCAAGGTTGCGAAGAATTGGGATGAACTCCGAACTCGGAAAATACTTTTGAAACTCAGAGTTCATGCGATTGTTCAAAGCATGGTTTTGAAGTTTGCTTCCAAAAGGAAGTTCTCTTTGTCGTGTGAAAAGTTTTACAAACGCTGCCCCTTGGTATTTTGAATAGTCTCCTTTCTTGTCAAAACCGTTCGCGATGTAGTCCTCAATGATTACATAAATGGCGTAAAGATTTGCGAAACTTGAGCGGGCTTTTGAACCCTTGTTAGCGGAACGAGTTTTTTCGTTGATGTATTGAATGAGTTGGCTCTTATCAAAAACATCGTCAGCACTTTTGCCAAAGTGCTTTTTCAAATTCGCTTTAATGTTTGCTGTGAATATATTTTCCATGTGGCTCTTCAAATAATTTTAGGTT
>JADZBN010000068.1 GCA_020852075.1 Bacteroidia bacterium | reverse complement strand
TCCCTGAGCAACCGGATGAAACGTATCCTGAAAGGAATTTTACCCGCAGAACCTCGGGGTTCAGGCACGGGGGTGCGGCAAACGATTGCCGACTCATGCCATGTCTTGAAAGGCTTTTTTGTAATTTGCCGCGATGCATGTCTGGCGAAGAATACTCTGGCCTTTTTCATTGCTGTTCGGGGCAGTGGTGTGGGTGCGAAATTACTTTTATGACAAGGGCTATCTGCAATCCGTATCCTTTCCGTTTCCGGTGATCGGCCTTGGGAATCTCAACACCGGAGGCTCCGGGAAAACACCACATATTGAATACCTGATCCGTTTACTCAAAAGGGAATTCCGCGTAGCCACATTAAGCAGAGGTTACGGCAGGCAGACAAAGGGATACATGATGGTGAATCCAGGAAGTTCCACACGTACGGTGGGTGATGAGCCCATGCAGTATTTTTCCAAGTATAATGATATCCAGGTGGCTGTCGGGGAAGACCGGGCATTTGCCGTTCAAATGCTGATGCTGGCGGTAAAAAAGCCACAGGTGGTATTGATGGACGATGTGTACCAGCACCGGAAGGTCAGGCCGGGACTGAATATTCTGCTCCTGGAATATGAATCCATTTTCAGAAGCGATTTTCTGCTTCCCGCTGGCAATCTTAGGGAAGGTAAATCAGGAATAAAACGTGCTGATATTATCATTATCAGCAAATCTCCCGGGATCCTTGTGCCAATTGAAAAAAGAAGAATTTTTGAAGAACTCAGCCCGGGAGAAAATCAGGAAGTTTTTTTTTCGTATCTGAAATACGGTGAATTCCGCAAAGTATTCGGAACGGCTGAAGGTATGCTGATCAGTTCCAGTTATTACCTTGAAAAAAGGTTTACCATCATCCTGGTAACAGGTATTGCCAATCCTTCGGGGATCATTGAATACCTCAGGCGGCATACAGACAAACTTGAAACGCTGTTGTTTCCCGACCACCATGAATTTTCCGGAAAGGATATCCGGCGAATACGGGAAACTTTCGATAATATTGCCAATTCCAGTAAAATAATTGTAACCACAGAGAAGGATGCCATGCGGATGAGAAATCCCGGAGTGGCAGAACAACTTAACACCTTACCTGTTTTCTATCTTCCCATTGAGGTGGCATTTCACCAGGATGAAGAGAAATTCAACAATATTATAACAGATTATGTTAGAAAAAATCAGACAAACCGCGGCTTACATATCCGGTAAGACAAAGATCCGCCCCCACGTTGGAATCATCCTGGGCAGCGGACTGGGCGGACTGGTTCGTGAGATTGAAATAAGCGACAGCCTGGATTATCATGACATACCTAATTTCCCGGTGTCCACCGTGAAAGGACATTCGGGAAAAATGATATTCGGAAACCTTGGCGGCAAGCAGGTGGTTGCACTCCAGGGACGATTTCATTATTACGAGGGATATTCCATGCAGGAGGTGACCTTTCCCATCAGGGTATTCAGGGAACTTGGAGTGAAACGTTTGATACTCTCAAACGCAAGCGGCGGGATGAATCCCGGCTACCAAATCGGAGATGTTGTAATCATTCATGACCATGTGAACCTGATGCCTTCCAATCCACTCATTGGGAAAAATTATGATGAACTGGGGCCCAGATTCCCCGATATGAGCGAGCCTTATGATCCGGTAATGATCGAAACAGCGGCTAAAATTGCAGACAGCCTGGGATACCGCACCCACAGGGGTGTGTATGCCGCCGTTTCGGGGCCTTGTTTTGAAACACCGGCAGAATACCGGTATATCCGCAGCATTGGAGCGGATATTGTTGGTATGTCAACGGTACCGGAAGTCATCGCGGCAAGGCATGGCAACACACCCTGTTTTGCCATTTCCATTGTAACGGATCTGGGAGGATTTGAAAAAGTCCAGAAAGTCAGCCACGAAGAGGTGCTGAAGGTGGCTGTGGCTGCAGAAAGTAAAATGACAGCGATTATCCGTGAGTTAATCCGTACCCTGAAATAATCCTAAACCATCAAGCCATGAAAATCATTTTGGTATTTCTGTTTCTGATTTGCATCACCTCTGTTAAAGCCCAGTTTGATCATCAGAATGTAAGCTTGTATGCAACCTTTGATGATGCCTCAGTCACCGCAGAACCCGTATATCAGATCCGCTACCAGAGTTGCTGGGGATGGGAAGATCCTGCGGATCACAGGGAATATGGAATCATCGGATCCACGAGCGGAACTTATGTAATTGAAGTAACGGATCCGTCCAACCCGGTTCAACGTGCTTATATCCCCGGAAGGAGCAATAACAGGATATGGCATGAATACAAATCCTATCAGAATTACCTCTATATCATCGCAGACGGTGGCGGCAATACGCTGCAAATCGTGGATCTTTCATACCTGCCCGATTCGGTTCATGTAGTATATGATGATGACGGGATATTTGACAGCGGCCATACCCTCTATGTGGATGGAAACAGGTTATATGTGGCCTCGGTGAGCAATCCTTCCAACTACTCCTCCATGAATGTGTATGATATTTCACAACCGGAGGTCCCCGTCCTTCTGCGGCAACTGGATCAGGATTACCCTTCTATCAGCCAGGTGCATGACATGTACGTGGTAAACGATACCGTGTATGCGTCCTGCGCCTACCAGGGCTTATACATATTCCGGTATGACGAAGTACAAAACCGTTTTATCCAGATCGGATCACTGACCACCTACCCGGATGAAGGATATAATCACAGCAGCTTTTTATCGGAAGACCACAGCACATTGTATATGTGCGATGAAGTTCCTGCTGGTCTTGCAGTAAAGGTGGTGGATGTAACCACCATCAGTAATCCCGTTGTCATTGATACCTTTTACACACATACGGGTGACACACCCCACAATCCTTATGTAAAAGGAAACTATTTGTATCTGGCGGCTTACCAGGATGGTGTATATATTTATGATATCAGTGTACCATCGCAACCGGTATTGTCAGGATATTTTGATACGCATCCGCAGAATCCACCGGGGACGTACCCAAGTCCTCCCTATGCAGGATGCTGGGCCGTTTATCCGGACCTGCCAAGTGGAATTATACTGGCATCCGACATGCAACTTGGCCTGTTCATTCTCAATGCTTCTGCAGCCACCGGGGTGCAGTCCATACAAGATGCAGGAATGTCACTGTATCCAAATCCTTCTTCAGGAATCCTGAGAGGAAGGGCGGCTTCATTGCGTAATGCAGAAGTTGAATATTCTCTTTTTGATCTTTCGGGAAGGGAGTATCTGCATTCCACTGCGACGGCAGACTTCACGGGTGAATTTTCACTTGATGCCTCGGGTCTGGAAAGCGGAACTTACCTGTTAAACGCCTCCGGCCCACAGGGAAATTTCACTGCAAGGGTGAGTATTATTCGATAATCCTGTCAATTTGAATCTCATTATGAAAAAAATTCTCTTCCTGTCACTGTTACCGGCGGCATTATTTTCCCTTGCAGGATGCGGGAGCGAAAACGAAAACACCATTTCGGGAAGGCTGCTGAATGCTGCGAATATCCCTGTGTACATAGAACGCATCACGGATAGCCAGGAAGAAGTTCTGGACTCGGCAAGAACCGATAAGGATGGTAATTTCACCATGAATAATCCTGCGGATAAAATGGATTATTATGTTTTCAGGGCCGGGCCGAGAAGTACAGTGTTTCTGTTACTTAAAGGTGGTGAAAAGGTAACAATTACAGGAGATGCGAATGCCCTTGACGCCACCTATGATGTCGAAGGTTCCGAAGACTCAAAGGCAATTCAGGAACTGAAAAAATTTGACCGCGCCCTGACCGACTCGCTCAATACGGTGTACTCGGATATACGACAGAATCAGCCGCTGGAGGCTGATTCATCAGGATTGGTATTGCAGATGTATTATACGGAAACCATGGATTCTTTTGCACAGTCGTTCATACGGAGTCACCATCAATCCATAGCTTCCCTGTCCGCCATGAAGTTTTTAAATCAGCAAACTTCCCTGAACCTGCTTGACAGCCTGGAAAAAAGTCTCACTGTTTTGTACCCCGGAAACCTGTATGTGAAAGACTTCAGTAAAATGATGGTGGAACTTCACAAATTACCTGCGGGATCTGAGGCTCCGGAAATCCTGCTTCCAACCCCGGAAGGCACCATGTTGTCGCTTCACTCCTTCCGCGGAAAGGTGGTACTGGTTGACTTTTGGGCAAGCTGGTGCGGGCCCTGCAGAAAAGAAAATCCGTTTGTGGTATCCCTTTATAAGAAATATCATCCGGAAGGATTTGAAATTTTCGGGATATCTCTCGATGATAACGCAACTGCCTGGAAAGAAGCCATAAAAAAGGACGGTATAACATGGCCACAGGTGAGTGACCTTAAAAAATGGAACAGTGAATGTGTAAGAACCTATGGAGTGGATGCCATCCCATTCAGTGTTTTACTGGACAGGGAGGGCAACATCGTCGCCAAGGGGCTCCGTGGGGCGGATCTTGAACAAAAAATAAAGGAAACATTGCTGAAAAGTTCCTGAGCTGAATCACCGGATTATTCCAAATCCGTCTTAATTTTCAGCCGCAAGGATACACTCTGGCTGAATTATTGTGAACCATCATTTTCGTTTTTTCGGGTTACATACTATCAAAAACATACTCCTTGTTTTTGGCCTCCTCCTGCACGAAACATCTTTGATCGCATCGGGGAAGAATTATTTTCAACAGGAAATAAATTATACCATACATGTTCAGCTTGATGATACGCTGCACCGCCTGAACGGTTTCGAGGAATTCATTTACCGCAACAACAGCCCCGATACCCTGGGCGAACTCTACATTCATCTCTGGCCCAATGCCTACCGGAATGAATGGACGGCGCTGGGCAGGCAATTATACCATGACGGGAATCCGGTCATGACAGAAACCGACGTGAAGAATCTGGGATACATTGATTCTCTTTATTTCATGGCGGATGATGACGTGGTGCGTTGGCAGTTTTTACCCGATACGACGGACATTTGCAGGCTGATTCTGAACCGGGCCTTAATTCCGGGAGCATCGGTCCGTATTTCAACACCTTTCAGGGTAAAAATTCCGGATGCTTCCATCAGCCGAATGGGTCATTCAGGCCAGGCTTACTTCATCACGCAATGGTATCCCAAGCCGGCGGTATATGATCCTTCAGGATGGAATTATTTTTCCTATCTCGACAGGGGAGAATACTATGGTGAATTCGGAACCTTCGACGTGTATATCACCCTGCCGGCTAATTATGTAACAGGTGCCACAGGTGAATTACCCCCAGGAGATCCCGAATTAAAATTTCTCCAGGAGAAATCAGAACAAACAAAAGCCATTTCCTCCTTCTCCAAAGACCTGTCATTTCCTGCATCTGACAGGAAAATGAAAACCCTGCATTACCACCAGGACAGGATCCATGATTTCGCATGGTTCGCT
>JADZBN010000067.1 GCA_020852075.1 Bacteroidia bacterium | reverse complement strand
TGTGACACGCTGCATGTTTGTCTGATAGATTCAACTACTCTTTCGGTTGCCGATTGCTTTGATGGTATTCTTCAGACCGACGGAACGGTCAGTTGCACTTTTACCGCTGCCATTTCGGGCAACGCCTATTACATACGTCTGATTCACCGGAATGCCCTGCAAACCTGGAGTGCCCATCCTGTAACGATCGGACATATTACCAGTTATAATTTCAGCACGAGCGATACCATGGCCTATGGTAATAATATGATTCAGGCTGAACCGGGAGTCTGGTCATTATTCAGCGGAGATATCAGCGATGGTATTACTACGGGCAGCCAGGATGGATTTATTGAATCATCGGATTATGGTGAAATTGAAAATGCAGCATCGCTTTTTCTTTTCGGGTATGAGCCATCCGATGTCACGGGCGACGGACTGGTAGAATCTTCCGATTACGGGATTCTTGAAAACAACTCAAGCCTGTTTGTGATTTCAGTACATCCCTGACCTGACCCTCCAGTTGTTTTTTTGGGACGATCTCGGGGCCTGAAAATTGTATTTTCACCAAGAAAAGAACGCATTTTACCATGATTTCTGGATTTCGACCTCCCGAATGGGCTATATTTCCACCCATTATCAGGTGTTGGCAAAACTGCTTAAAACCCTTGATAACAAAGGGATACAGCCTATGTGTATTATTGGTATATTTACCCATGCAGACAGGGATCACGTAGTATCATCCTTCTGCCTGTTTTTAACTACCCCATGAAACCATTTTTTCATTGCATTTTTCCCATGATACCTGGCAGGGCTTTCCTTCTGTTGTTGCTTGTCTTCCTGCTCACAGGAAGAGAATCGTATTCCCAGGTTACATGCAACGCTTCCGGAACATGGTCAACAGCAGGATGGACTCCGGCCGCACCGGTCGCGGGTGATAATATTACTGTGGCAGCAGGTTGTACCCTTACAGTGGATATACTGGCACCGGTTGTGAATAATCTGACAATTAATGGAGTGATTATTATTTCCAATTCCGCATCAAGCTATCTCACGGTTTCCGGAAACATTACGGTAAACAATGGCGCAAAGCTTGAAAACAATGGCAGTATTGAATTTACTACGCTTGGGAATACGTTTTCCCTGCTGGGAACTGCCACATATATTCATAATCCCAGAAACAATACGCTCCTTGATGAGAGCATTTTCTATAACAGTACTGAGACCTTTTCCACTACCAGTAATCTTATTATCCAGAAATGGAACGATGGTTCCATTCCGTTAGGGGATGTGTCAAGAGTTGGCAGTTCCCTGTTCGGTAATGTAACACTGAGTGCCGTACCTCCAGGTGGCGTATGGGACCAGGACGGTAAATTCAGCACCAACAGGATTCGCGGTGCATTCACGGTAGGTGCAGGAACAGTGGTTATGGATGATGGCACAGGCGGTGCCACTTCTCTGATTTTACAGGATGTTGTTATTAACGGCACCGGGAATATTGTATTTCAAAGAGGATATGGAAGAAATCTTTCCCTGCAGACCAACAATTTTACTGTCAACAGCGTTGCCCCTGCCCTCCCTACCGTTGTTATGGATACATCTTTTGGGGTGCTAACCATGACGGTAAACGGAAACATGACCCTTAATTACGGTTTCAACGCGGTGTACAGCGGAACATGGCAAAACGGTGCTAATGTGCGGATTAACGTGAATGGCAACCTGAATATCACCGGAGGAAATATTGATTTTCTTAATAAAGCGGATGCACCACTGCAACTGACTGTTACAGGAACAACCACTTTAAATAATACAACCGGGCCGGTCTGGTTTATTGAAGGGGGCAGTGGAAACCTGACCTTTTCCACGTATGATCTGGTAATTTCAGGAGGCAGTTCAAACTACTTTCAAGGTACACCCGGAGCAACCAATCCGGCAAAAGGACTGGCAACAATTACTGTAACCACTGATTTTTCGGTAACCGGCACCAGCAATACTTTCATGGCCTTTTCCGATTCACTGGTTCAAAAAGTTCGTATAACAGTAGGAAGGGACATGATCATGAGCGGGACAAATTCAGTGCTCACCTGCGCTTATTCAAACGGTCCGTTTACGCTAAGTGTGACCAGAAACTACAATCAGACAAACGGGCAACTCACCGGACAGGCGTACCAGAACAATGCACTCGTGGACTCGATAATTTTCGGATCTTCCTTTACGTTCAACTCTGCAACGGCATCTGCTTTCTTTAAGGGAAACCGCGGACAGGGAACCACAATTATCCGTACTACCGGGAACTTTACCCTGCTGAATTCAGGAACGGGTTACAGCCAGGGTTTTATGGGCATTGATTCCAGTGCAGCACCACTTACATTTAATGTAACAGGCAATCTGATTCAGAACGGCGGGCAATTTTCTGCCATTTACAACGGCAGCGGACTTCTGAATTTTTCTGTTGCCGGAGTACTGGATGTGAACGGTGGGATATTTAAAGCCTGTAACAACACCCTGTACAGTAATGCAGGAAGCTTGTCGTTTACAGTTGGAAGCATTGATTATGATGGCGGAAATTTTTCAGCATTCTATTCCTGTAACAATACGGCCGCAACCGGAACCATTACAGTGAATGGTGTTTGCAAGATAAATTTTGGAGTTGCAGCAGATTCCTTTTCTTTCATCGGTTCAGGTAAGGTTGGATTCGATATAAATAACCTGAACCTGATTCTTTCCATCACGGGAGCCATGACCATTCAGGGTGCCAACGGTACATTTATTTCCAGTCAGGCTGGTGGAACAGAAACCATATCCCTGCTCAGCCTGAATATCTCCAGCGGCACGAACAGTTTTAATTCGGTGCAATCCTCCACGCTTGGAAACGGTCACATGGTAACGATGGTATTGACAGGGGATCTGATAGTAACCGGAGGTAATACATTTCTTTCTGCAAGAACACAGGCCGCCACCATCAATATTAATGGAAACCTGAGTCTTTCAAATGGTACATTATCATTAAAAGGTGCGGATGCAACGAACCCGGTTACCCTTAATATTAATGGAAGCTATTCCCAAACCGGCGGAAACTTCTATTTTCATAATAATGTCAATGATACCCTGAATACTTCAGCTACCATCACCGTAAATGTGAATGCAGACGATAATGCCTCAGGAGATTTTACCCATACAGGCGGAATGATTTATTTTGACAACTGTGTAGGGTCACCACCCTCACTGGCTTTGGTACTGAATGTGAAATCCCCAAATTATACCCTGGGCGGTACCGGACAAATGACCATGACAAATCCCGGCACAGGGAATGTTTTTGGCACCCTGAATTTCTGCAGAACCGGAACTACCTCCTTTACCCGTTCAGGAAGCCATGATATTCAACAGATCAGGCAGAATATATTAACCGGCACCACGGTGGATGTTGTAAGCGGAGATCTGCAATTGTGCTCACACAATACAGTTTCAGCTCTTCCTGATTTTTTACTCATCAGTGTCGGTGGCATCCTGGATCTCCGTACAAACCATGTTTTCTCAAATGCAGTAAAACCTCATTCCGGGCTGACAAACCTTGGAAGAATCCGTACAGCCAATGTCAACGGATTTTATAACGGGACTGTTACCGGATCGGTAAAGACCAACGGATCAGATAACATGGATTTCTTCCTGTCCTCATCATCATACGTGGAATATAACGGGGTTGACAACCAGATAGTAACAGGTATTGGAACAGGAATAGCCTTGTTAAGCCAGCACAAGTATGGGAAGCTGGATATTAATTTCGGAGGTACACCGGATGTTGAATTTGTTTATCCGACGAATCTGCCTAACGACAGTTCCGTCTATGTCCGTAGTGAACTCATCAGTACTTCGGGGGAATTTAATCTCGATGATGACCACAATCCATCAAACGGCGGAGGTAGAATGGTTACCATTGAAAGCACATCAGCGGCGGCCACTTCCAGAACCAGCGGATACATCCGAAGCGAAACGGAAGACAACAGCGGATTGATCAAATGGAAGATAAATGCGGGTGTTGGCAATCATGTATTTCATTTCGGGTACAATTCCGCCAACTATATTCCTTTTACCTTCGCGGCTGGCAGCGGTAATGCCGGAAACGTGTATGTGGGAACCTATCATACGGATCCGGCAAACCTGCCTTATCCACCCACGGTAACCCATATGAGAAATAACGGTGGAACAGATAACAGCGCGAATACGGTGGACCGGTTCTGGTACGTTGATACAAAGGATTCTGCATTAACGGCAAACCTTACTTTCGTCTGCACTCCTGCCGAACTGGGCAGTATCACAGCGCCACTGGCGCAACGCTGGGTGGTTGCCCCACAAAGTTGGACAAATCCGGTACCGGGAACACAGACAAGCATGGTTTCCGGAACCCAGGCGAATGCCATCGGAGCAACTAATGACTGGTGGACACTCGCTGGCAGCAATAACCTGTTGCCGGTTGATTTAATTGCATTCTCCGGCCATTGTTCAGGTGAAGTCATCAAATTGAACTGGACAACAGCCACTGAAATCAACAATGATCATTTTGTTATCGAAAGAAGCCTGGACGGAACCGGTTTTGAAAATATAGGTCAGGTTACAGGATCCGGTAATAGTTCGCAACCGTTGGATTATGCTTTTTCAGATCACAATATTTTCAACAGGACTGTATTTTACCGGCTGCTTCAGGTTGATTATGACGGGAAAACAACCTGTTACGGCCCCATCACGGTTTCGTCATGCAGGGATGAGGATACCTTCGATGCCGGTATTGCTCTTTCAAATTCCACGGGCAGAACCCTCATCGTCCTTACCGGTGAAAATGGAAACGGTACCCTGGAACTGATTTCCCTCTCAGGATCAGTATTGAAAAAATGGAACGCTTCATTAATACGCGGAACGAATCGTTTCCCATTGGAGAACCTGGGACTGGCTGAGGGAATTTACTTTGTTACCATCAGCCAGCATGGAAATTCCGTAACCAGAAAGTTTGTTTATACAGTGAATTAATCTTCACGGGCCCACGCTGCATTCTTCTGT
>JADZBN010000066.1 GCA_020852075.1 Bacteroidia bacterium | reverse complement strand
TTTCTGTCTGCAATGAACGGGTTTCACCATGCACAGGCCTTAATGGATGGCGGAAAAACTTTTGATAACCTAAACCCCGCATTACAGGAAGCCTATACCGCATGGCAAACCGCACCGCAATTGCTGGGACTCCATCTCGTCCTGGACATACCAGCCCTGATAATAATTGTATTCATCACATGGTTGGTGTACCGTGGAATGAAAGAGTCCCGGAATGCAGGAAATATAATGGTTGCGGTAAAACTTGTCATCGTGTTGCTCGTCATTGCTGTTGGGGCATTTTATGTGAATACCGAAAACTGGAGCCCCTTTCTTCCCAATGGACTACCGGGGGTACTGAAAGGCGTATCGGCTGTATTTTTTGCATACATTGGATTTGATGCCATATCCACCACGGCTGAAGAATGCCGGAATCCGCAACGCGATCTTCCCAGGGGAATGATGTGGGCTATTATTATTTGTACGGTATTATATGTTGCCATAGCGCTGGTTCTCACCGGGATGGTGAATTCCAGCGAACTGGCTGTAGGAGACCCGCTGGCTTTTGTTTTCAAACAACTTCACCTCAACTGGTTTTCTGGAATAATTGCCGTAAGCGCCATTGTTGCCATGGCAAGTGTACTGCTGGTATTTCAGCTTGGGCAACCCAGAATCTGGATGAGTATGAGCCGCGACGGATTGTTGCCAAAAAAATTTTCACGGATACATCCACGGTATCATACGCCATCGTATGCAACAATTGTAACGGGATTTGTTGTGGCGGTGCCCGCGCTGTTTATGAATCTTACCATGGTCACCGATCTTTGCAGTATTGGAACATTGTTTGCCTTTGTTCTTGTCTGCGCCGGTGTATTGAAACTGGAAACCATGCCTGACAGGCCCCGTGGTAAATTCAGAACACCATACATCAATTCAAGATACGTCATGCCTGCTCTGCTGGTTACCGCTGTATTGCTCAGCCTCATATACAACCGGAAGAATGTGGAACGGTTTCTGTCCAATGAAGTCACTATAAAAGATGCTGCAACGTTTGTCTCAGGACTGGAGGCTGAACAGCGCGAGTATGCCCGGTATGAGGTCTCTCTGGCAGATCCTCAAGGATATAAAAATGCGGAAAGTGATCTGGAAGCATACCTGGCTGGAAAAGATCCGGTATCCTATAATGCAGTGATTTCAGGACTGAGAATTCCCGACGAAAAAAAATTCGATACCGGCTGGGATGTCTTTAAGCATAAAATCCCAACGTGGATATTCCTGCTTACCTGTCTGGCACTCACCTACTATGCCATACGTAAAAAGCTCAGTCTGATACCTTTGCTGGGATTGGTTTCATGCCTTTACATGATGAGTGAAATGGGTGTTACAAACTGGGCCGGATTCGGAATCTGGCTGGTAGCAGGGTTGGTTATTTATTTCTCATTCAGTTACAAAAACAGTAAAATGAAAAAATCTTCCATTATATAAACAGCAATTTATGGCCAGTCCGAAAATCATATTCATCACAGGCAGCACAGCCGGTTTTGGCAAAGCGATTGCATATAAGTTTGCAGAACACGGCTGGAATATTGTACTCAATGGACGAAGGGAAGAAAGGCTCCGTGACATTGAATCCGAAATAAAGGACCAATTCGGGGTACGGGTATTGTCTCTTCCCTTTGATGTAAGAGAACGAAGTTCGGTTGAGCAGGCAATTTCATCGCTGCCCCATGACTGGAAAAATATTGATGTGCTGGTGAATAATGCGGGCCTTGCATCGGGACTTTCCCTGATTCAGGACGGTGATCCTGATGACTGGGATGTGATGATAGACACCAATGTAAAGGGATTATTGAACGTATCCCGTCAGCTCATTCCCACCATGGTTGCCAGGGGTAAAGGACATATTATCAACATGAGTTCCCTGGCCGGAAAAGAAGCGTACAAGAAAGGCAATGTGTACTGTGCCACCAAACACGCCGTTGATGCACTAACTAAAAGCATGCGTATTGATCTGCTGGAAAACGGAATAAAAGTTACATCCATAGACCCCGGAGTTGCCGAAACCGAATTCTCCATTGTCCGGTTCAAAGGCGATGTTAACCGTGCAAAAAAAACGTATGAAGGATTTGAACCGCTTCATGCGGAAGACATTGCCGACATTGCGTATTTTGTTGCAACCAGGCCCGATCATGTTGTAATCAATGATATAGTTGTTTCATGTCTTGCCCAGGCCGATACCAAATACATTCATAAAAAAAGTACGGTTTGACAGAAAAAATCCTGCGGGTTGAGGTTCAATATCCCATTGTATATAAAAGTTTTCGTCAGGCACACGGAACAGGAATTGCCACATTCGGATTTATTTCAGGAAGAATAATTGACTGTATCTGCTGATTCCGGCCCCATTTATTTCTGAATACCGGAAAATCACTGTTTACCCTAACCATTTTTTTAACCATATTGCAGGGGAAATGCCGTATCCAGTCAGACGTAAAATTGCAGCACCTCTTCTTTCCATAACCACCGGATTGCTGTTATGGCTTTCATGGCCTGACAAAGGATTTACACCCCTGATTTTTATTGCATGGGTACCGCTGTTATGGGCAGAACATCATTTTTCAGGAACCGGCCGTAATTGGAACGGTCTTAAAATATTTGGGAATTTTTTTCTGGCCATGCTCATCTGGAATGTACTTACCACATGGTGGATATGGAATTCAACGGATGCAGGAAGTGTAATTGCATTCTGCCTGAATGCCCTGCTTATGGCGATTGTCCTGCAGTTATTTTATCTGACCAAGAAAAAACAGGGGTCTTTCCAGGGGTACCTGGCGCTGGTATTATACTGGATTGCTTTCGAATACCTCCACCTGAACTGGGATATTTCCTGGCCCTGGCTTACACTGGGAAACGCCTTCGCCGTTCATCCTGATTGGGTGCAATGGTACCAGTTTACCGGGGTATTAGGAGGTTCTCTGTGGGTCTTGTTGGTAAATCTGGTAATCTTCCAGCTTCTGAAAACACTATGGTACCGGGATCTGCTGCTCAGGATCCGCCGGATCAATGCAATAATTATTTCTGCTTCTGCCCTTTTTTTACTGATCCTCCCATTATTTGTTTCCCTGTACAGATACCGTCATTATCAGGAGAGCGGCCATCCCGTAAAGGTTGCGGTCATTCAGCCCAATATAGATCCGTATCATGAAAAATTCAGGGGTAACGAAGCGGAGCAACTTGCTGTTCTTTTAAGGCTTGCCTCAACCGTTGTGGATGATTCCACCTCTTATGTAATAGGTCCCGAAACATCATTGCCCGATGGCATCTGGGAAGACGAACTGTCTATGAACAAAAGTATCCTGACAATCCGGCGGTGGATGATGCCCTACCCGCGCCTTGTCATGATAACAGGACTGGCAAGTTTTAAGGCCTATTCGTTAACAGAGCGACCCAGTCCCACTGCGCGCAAATTCAAAGACGCAGATGTTTATTATGATGCGTTCAATTCAGCGATTGAAATTGACAGCAGCCCTGATCTTCAGGTGTATCACAAGTCAAGGCTTGTTCCGGGCGTGGAAAAAATGCCTTACCCGAAGATTTTCGGATTCCTTGAGAAATACGCCATTCAGCTCGGGGGTACTTCGGGCAGCCTGGGCAAGCAAAGCCAACGGGTCAATTTTGTTTCACCCGATGGAATGAAGGTTGCTCCCGCAATCTGTTATGAATCCATTTATGGGGCATTCATGAGTGGATACATACGCGCAGGAGCCCAGTTTATTGCGGTCATCACCAACGACGGATGGTGGGGAAATACACCAGGATACCGACAGCACATGCAATACGCGCGGCTTCTTGCCGTTGAATTCAGAAAATGCATTGCACGCTCAGCCAATACCGGAATATCCTGTTTTATCAATCAACGGGGTGACATCATTTCACAAACGGGCTGGTGGAAGGAAGATGCACTAACGGCAACAATATATGCAAATAACAGAATTACTTTTTATGCGCGGTTTGGCGATTATATAGGGATGGTCTGTTCATTCCTCAGCATCTCCCTCCTGGTGTTTCTGGCCATGAGGAAAGTTGTGGGCTTCAATTGATTCGGAATCCGGGTCATTCCGTCAGAGAATCCGTACCTTTGCAATTCAAATTAAATTTATGAGTTCTTACGATGTCATTGTAATAGGCAGCGGGCCCGGTGGTTATGTCGCTGCCATCCGGTCTGCACAGTTGGGAATGAAAACAGCCATCATTGAAAAGTATCCCAATCTGGGCGGTACCTGCCTGAACGTAGGCTGTATTCCTTCCAAGGCACTGCTTGATTCTTCGGAGCATTATTACAATGCCCTGAATCATTTTAAAACTCATGGTATAGAAACGGGAAATTTGAAGGTTAATCTTTCCCAGATGATGAGCCGGAAGGACGAAGTGGTTAAACAAAATGTGGATGGCGTCCGCTACCTGATGAAGAAAAACAAAGTTGACATTTTCACGGGAGTGGGGTCATTTAAACAGCCTGGTGTCGTGATCCTGACGAAGGAAACGGGTGAAAAAGAAGAATTACAATCCCGTAATATTATTATTGCAACGGGTTCAAAGCCTTCCCTGCTGCCTGGTATTACCCCTGATAAAAAACGAATTATTACCTCCACCGAAGCATTACAACTCCGTGAAATTCCCGATCACCTGCTGGTTATCGGCGGTGGTGTCATCGGTCTTGAACTGGGTTCGGTATATGCACGGATGGGGTCCCGTGTTTCCGTGGTGGAATTCCTGCCTTCCATTATCGCAACCATGGATCCTGCCCTGGGAAAGGAACTCCAGAAGATTTTACAAAAAACAGGATTTGAATTTTACCTGGGTCATAAGGTTACAGACGCCGAGGTAAAGGGCAAATCCGTTATCTTAAAAGCGGAAGGACCGGGAGGAAAACCCCTTGAACTTTCGGGAGACTACTGCCTTGCCTGTGTAGGTCGGAAGCCCTATACCGAAAATCTGGGGCTGGAGAATGTCGGGATTATTCCCGAAAAGCGCGGAACTATTCCGGTGGATGATACTCTTCAGACAACGGTAAAAGGCATTTACGCAATTGGAGATGTAATACGCGGAGCCATGCTGGCCCACAAGGCCGAAGAAGAAGGTGTTTTTGTTGCAGAAACGATTGCAGGGCAGAAACCCCATATCAATTACCGCCTGATTCCAGGCGTCGTATATACCTGGCCTGAAGTAGCCGGCACCGGTTATACGGAGCCTGAGCTAAAAGATCTGAAACGGGATTACAAAGCGGGAAGTTTCCCATTTAAGGCAAGCGGGCGTGCAAGGGCAAGTATGGATACCGATGGATTCGTTAAAGTCTATGCCGATAAAATTACGGATGAAATCCTGGGTGTCCACATGATTGGCCCGAGAGCAGCTGATATGATTGCCGAAGCGGTAGTTGCCTTGGAGTTCAGGGCATCCGCAGAAGATATTGCAAGAATGAGCCATGCACATCCTACCTACACAGAAGCATTCCGCGAGGCCTGTCTTGCAGCTACAGACAACAGAGCGATTCATATGTAAATAACAGCGATGATCCGGGAGGAATATGAATTATTCCGGTGTTTTCGTGGATAAAGCTGCCGCAGACAAACACTCCTGAATCTTCCCCGGTAAGGTTATATGAAATCTTTTTCCAGATACATTACTTAATTACAGGCATTTGGAAAATCATTTTAAAAAAATATTCTGTAAAGCAACAACAGCACCACAAACAATCATTACCAGAACCTATGTCTATTGAAAGCAATGCTCCTGTCTCACCGCCACATCAGAAGACTGGAATCCTGCTCGTAAACCTGGGGACTCCTGAAAGTTTTTCTACCGGAGACGTGAGAAAATACCTCAGGGAATTTCTGAGTGATCCAAGGGTAATTGACATTCATCCACTGGGCCGTTTCCTTCTGGTAAACCTCATCATTGCACCTTTCAGGTCACCCAGATCCGCCAGACTTTATAAAAAAATATGGACAAAAAACGGTTCTCCCCTCCTGTATTATACAAAACGGCAGAACGACCTGTTGCAGGTCCTGCTCGGTCATCACTACCAGGTGGAATTTGCCATGCGCTACCAGTCTCCTTCGCTGAATGAGGCCTTGTTGAGGTTCAGGGATCCATTATTCCGCAACATCAAGGTCATTCCGTTATTTCCGCAATATGCCTCCGCAACTACCGGCTCCGTACACGAAATGATTATGAATATCGTAAGAAAGTGGCAGGTGATTCCTGAGATTGAATTTATAAATAACTATTGCAATCACCCGGCATTCATAAAAGCCTTTGCAGATACCGGAAACAGATACCATCCCGGGCAATTCGATCACATCCTGTTCTCATTTCACGGCCTGCCTCAACGTCAGATTGTTAAAGCAGATTATGGAAATCAATGCCTGAAGGGAATGTGTTGTGAATCCTTCACTACTGCCAATGCGAATTGTTACCGGGCTCAATGCTTCGAAACCGCACGTCACCTGGCCCGGACCATGGAAATTCCATTGGAAAATTATACCGTTTGTTTTCAGTCAAGACTTGGTAAAGACCCCTGGATTGAACCCTATTCGGATGCCGTCATCAGGAAGCTTGCCGGGGAAGGTAAAAAACGGTTGCTGGTATTTGCTCCCGCGTTCACCAGCGACTGCCTGGAAACGCTCTATGAAATCGGTATAGAATACGATGAACTGTTTCAAAAACATGGCGGGCAAAAAATAACTCTTGTCGAAAGCCTGAATGATTCTCCGGCCTGGATTGAGGCGCTCAAAACCATTGTGCTGACCGGTTAACACCGCAAAGAACCTAAACCGGAAATGTCCGCCTGGGCTGTGATGCAACCCGTGTAAATGTATTTACGCAAAAATCATCTTGATGCCGGCAAATGAAAACCCTCCGGATATATTGAAAAGGGTACGATGATATTCTGAAGGGTTGTAATTTATAATGACACAGAAAGGGACAGCCGGTAATTTCCCGGTGTTCCCTGGAAAAATAAAATCAAATACCTTTGACTCCACCTGTATTGATGCCTATGAAAACCTCCGGAAATTTTTTCAGCCATATTCTTTCCATTTTGGTACTCACTTTCATATCCGGGCATACACAGGCGGACGAGGTTGTCACCGGACCACTGAAAGGGGATCTGTTCGTCAACTGGGGCTGGAACCGGGCATGGTACAGTAATTCGGATATTCATTTCAAAGGTGAATACTATAATTTCGTGTTGTCAGATGTGGTTGCGCATGACCGGCAGACACCGCTTAGCTGGGAAGTGTATGGGCACCTGGACCGGCTGACAATTCCACAGGTTAACTTCAGAGCAGGCTATTTTCTAACGGATCATTATTATGTCTCCGGTGGTTTCGACCACATGAAGTATGTTGTCAGCGAAGGGCAGACCGTTCCCATTAACGGTGAAATTCATGAACCTCAATCCGTATTTAATGGTGTCTATTCCGACACCTCCATGGTACTAAAGTGGACCTTCCTTCGGTTTGAGCATACGAACGGCCTGAACTATATCAATGTTGCGGTAGGCAGGCAGGATCATCTCAGGACATTCCATGTGCCCCTGGTAAAAACCCTGGATGTCCGTATAGGTGAAGCCGTCGGCTTTGGAATATTACGTCCCAAATCGGATGTAAAACTTATGCGATACAGGGAATATGACCACTACCACATTGCCGGATACGGGATAGACCTGAAGGCTGCATTGCAGGTAACTTTTGGGAAACACTTTTTCCTCTCATGTGAAGCCAAGGGAGGTTATATCAATATGCCGGATATACGCACCACTGAATTTGAGTCGGATCGCGCAAGCCAGCATTTTGTATATATTCAAACCAATTTCAATTTTGGCGTTATTTTCAATCTGTATAAACAAAAGCAGAAAACCGGTTAAATTTTTTCCTACCTTTCAGGAACAATTCTAACCTTACATTCCATAAGCAGGAAACAAGAATACAGTGCACGGTGCGCTTACTCCGAAAGAGAAGTACTATAAACTAACCGGGAGGTTTCGGGGTACACTCAAATATCATTTTCTGTACTCCCAAAATCCGGGAGAAATGTTTTGCCACAAAGCTTTATCATCCGTGAAACGTTACAAAAATATACTCAGGCACAGTTGGACCCGAAAATTCGGATGGGCCGCATTTCTTTTTTTTCTTGTCAAGGGCTTGTTTTGGCTTGCAGCCGGATACCTGATTTTAAAATAACCCGGAGGTTGCCCGGCATTCACCTGGTTTGTTAATAAACCGGTTAAAGGTCCATAGGAAAGCCATATCACCAGTCTTTGCAAAACAGTACTTTTGACTTCCATCATCCCCGGTAAACAGAATAATACATGCAATTGCTGTATTCCTGCTGAATGAATATTTAATGATCAACCGGCGAACCACACGCTTTTATTTGCTTTCTTTTCTCAAGCACGACCTTAAATCGAGCGTGACGGTTTTCTTTGTTGCGCTGCCTCTCTGCCTTGGAATTTCTCTTGCTTCGGGGGCGCCGTTGTATTCGGGCCTGATCGCCGGTATTACAGGCGGTTTGATCGTGACGCTTTTCAGCAAATCACAACTCAGCGTGAGTGGTCCGGCTGCCGGGCTGACAGCCATCTGTGCTGCGGCCATTGAAAGAACCGGATCCGTACAATTATTGTTTGATGCAGTAATGATCGCTGGTGCCTGTCAGTTTTTACTTGGCATACTCCGGCTCGGTGGTTTTACCCATCTGATTCCTTCCGCCGTGATAAAAGGTATGCTGGCGGCAATCGGCCTGATCCTGGTTTTCAAGCAAATTCCTCTATTGATCGGATACAGCAAGGCGGATTTCTGGAGGCAGGAGTTTTTTAATATCCTGACGATGGACCATATTTACTCGCACCTTGAAAGTATCTACATGAATACCTCATCCGGCGCCATCCTCATTGCCCTCATTGCATTTATTTTACTTTTTATCTGGAAGAAATATGCCTCTCCGCGATGGCCATTCATACCGGCCAGCTTCGTTGTGGTACTATCGGGGGCCTTTCTGGCAGCGGCATTTGCCAATGGTATCCCTGAATTTTCTCTTTCCTCCAGCCAGTTCGTGCACATGCCGGAAAATCTGATTTCAGAATTCCGTATCCCTTCCCTGGCATCATTTGCAGATCCTGCTGTACTTAAGACGGGACTCGTTATTTGTTTTGTCGCCACGCTTGAAACTCTGTTGAGTATAGAAGCAGTGGACAAACTGGATCCCTATAACCGTATCTCACCACAAAACCGCGAGTTGATGGCGCAAGGTACAGGAAATCTTGTAAGTGGCCTGCTGGGCGGCCTGCCCATTACAGCGGTTATTGTCAGAAGTTCGGCCAATGTGGAAGCCGGAGGAAGAACCCGTCAGTCTGCATTTCTGCATGGTGTCTGGCTGTTATTACTTTCGGTGTTTGCCGTGTCCATACTAAACCGTATTC
>JADZBN010000065.1 GCA_020852075.1 Bacteroidia bacterium | reverse complement strand
TCTTCAAATCTATAGGGCAATCATTTTGTACCTTGCGTTTTCCATTCTGCAAAAATGCCCGGCGACAGAGAATTATTTCAAAGATACCTTGCCCAGACAAGCCCATTTCCCATGGCCCTGGAAGTATCCGATGCCGAAGGAATATTTATCAGGGACCGTGCAGGAAAGAATTATTTTGATTTGATCTCAGGCATTTCGGTTTCATCATTGGGTCATAAACATCCCAGGATACAGCATGCCATCAGGGAACAGGCAGACACGCATCTGCATTTGATGGTTTATGGTGAATACGTCCAGCGTCCTCAGGTGAAACTGGCGGAATTACTTGTCACACACCTTCCTCCCGGATTGAGTAGTGTATATCTGACCAATTCCGGAACCGAAGCGACTGAAGGTGCATTGAAACTGGCTAAACGGTTTACGGGGAGGTATAATACCTGTTCTTTCAGGAATGCGTACCACGGAAGTTCCCAGGGTGCACTTTCAGTATGCGGCAATGAACAACTGAAAAATTCCTTTCGTCCTCTCATTCCGGGTAATGAAATTCTTGCTTATAACGATGCAACAGTGTTTGACCGGATTACACAGGATACTGCGGCCGTGATTGTAGAAGCCATTCAGGCAGAGGCGGGTGTCCGGGTCCCGGATGCGGGATATCTGAAAGAACTTTCTGACCGGTGCCATGAACAGGGCGCATTGCTGATATTGGATGAAATCCAGACCGGAATGGGCCGTACCGGAAGCCTGTTTGCTTTTCAGCGGGAAGGCTTTGTTCCTGACATACTCCTGCTGGGTAAAGCCTTTGGCGGTGGTATGCCCCTGGGAGCATTTGTATCATCCGGAGAAATCATGAAATCCCTGACCTGTGATCCTGTCCTCGGACATATCACAACCTTTGGCGGACACCCTGTATCCTGTGCTGCAGCAATGGCCAGCCTTGAGGTGATTACCGGAGAAAATATGGCTGATAAGGCATTCAGGTTTGAAGCCCTCTTTCGAAAATTCCTGAAACATGAACGTATCCGGACTATTCGCGGACGTGGATTATTATTAGCTTTGGAATTTGAAAGTCAGGATATGAACTTTAACGTAATTTCCAGGTGCCTTGAAACGGGAGTCATAACAGACTGGTTTTTATTTGCACCGGAATGTATGAGGCTGGCTCCGCCCCTTACCATTCAGGAAAGTGAAATTGAAGAGGCCTGTTCTCTGATTGTACATGCAATTAATACTCTATAAATAATCCTTCCATGAACGTACTTATTGTTGAAGATGAACGGCTCCTATCACATGAAATTGAAATTTTCCTCACCAAACAGGGATATCACTGTGACGTGGCATTCAACGGCAAGAGCGCTTCCGAAAAAGTTTTTGTAAACAGCTATGATTTTGTTCTCCTTGACATTGGTCTTCCCGATTATAATGGCCTCCAATTATTGAAAGAAGCCAAGGAAGGCGGCCGCGATGCTTCTTTTATTATGCTGACCGCCAGGGGATCCATTGATGACAAAATTACCGGGCTGGATCTTGGAGCAGATGATTATCTCGCCAAACCTTTTTCACTTCTGGAATTGCAGGCCAGGATGCAGGCGATTCTGCGGAGAAAACACGGACTGAAGAACAATACCATTCCCATTTATGATTTTCTCATGGATATTCAGAACCGTTCTGTTCACTATAACAGCAATCCCATCAATCTCACAAAAAAAGAATTTGACATACTGCATTACATGGCTCTTCATAAAAACCGCGTAATAACCCGTATTCAGCTTACAGAACATATTTGGGGTGATGTGCTGGAAGAAGATTACGAATCTAACTATATTGATGTGCATATTAAGAACCTGAGGAAAAAACTTTCAGCATACAGTAATTCAGATTTTATTGAAACCGTACGCGGTATTGGTTACAGGCTGAATATGCCCTGAAAGGAACACACTTTCCCGTGAGACTTCAGATCAAACTTGCGCTTTACAATGCCATTTCAAAGGCATTGATTATTGTGGGTATTGGTATTCTCATGCCTTCCATTGTTGAGAAGGTAGTGTACAATCACATTGAAAAACGGCTCGATGCGCGGCTGGAAAAAATGCTATTAATGGTTCAGAAGGGCGGACTTGACGAAATCACCCTTGATCAGGACTGCAGTTGGGACTCCTATAATGTTTTTAAGGAAGAATACGTCAGTATCTATCCGTTGGATAAAATGCCGGATGATTTCGGTGCCAGGCATATTGAAAACACTGAAAGGGTAATTGAAAATGAGGTTGTAAAACACCGGGTACTCAGTCAGGCATTTATTTATGACAATCAGATATATAAAATAGAAGTCGGGGAAGGATTAAGCACGGTTGACCAGATGAATCAAACCCTCCGGAATTTTATGATTCGAATACTGGTTATAGTAATTCTTATTTCCATTTTTCTTGACCTCGGGTTTGCAAGGATACTGCTCCGGCCATTCAATAAAATTGTAAACCAAAAGCTGAAAACCATCAAACACCCGGCTAATTTCAAAGGGGAACAGATAAAAAGTACCACTTACGAGTTTGAATACCTGGATAAGTCCATAAATGAAATGATGCAAAAGATTAAGGAGACGTTCCAGGCCGAGCGGGAATTTATTACAAATGTTTCTCATGAGATACTGACCCCTATTTCCATCCTGCGTAACAGGATAGAAAACATGATCAACGAACCGGGAGTTCCGGCAGATGTAATGGCCAGGCTGGCTGATTCTCAAAAAACCCTGGCACGGCTGACAAGAGTTGTTAAAGCACTGCTTCAAATCTCAAAAATTGAAAATGACCAATATGTAAAAAATGACAAGGTTTCCGTGCGTACCCTGGTTGAAGAAGTACTTGCAGAACTTTCCGAATGGCAGGAAGAAAGGCAAATTGGTATTCAAAGGGAGTGGGAATGTGATTTTGATTTTAGCCCATGCAATATGACCCTGCTGCACACACTTTTTTTCAATATTATTTCAAATGCCATTAAATACAGTCACGAAAACTCATCCATTTTCATTTCCGGGAGGAAGACCGAACAAGGATACAGCCTGAGTATTCGTGATACCGGGATAGGAATAAAACCGGAGCACCTTCCCTATATTTTCGACCGTTTTAAACGGTTCCGGCCGGAGGACGAAATGAGCTATGGACTGGGTCTGCCTATAGTCAAAAGTATTGCCTCCTTTCATGGCCTCCAGGTGTCGGTCAAAAGCGTTTGGGGAGAAGGCAGTGAATTCATTGTTGTTTTCCCGGAAGCGGTCTGAGGCTTCACTTATTCTTCACCACTATCCATTCATCTTTGTATTGAGGATATGAAAGATCTGAAACCGTAAGGTTGAACCTCATGATCCGGCACCCCAGCCTTTAAATAAATTGATAAAGAAGAACTTAGTTTTTGGTTAAGAATTGTGTTTTGTGTTGATTAGTTTTCATAGAGCCACCGGTAATTATTCCGGTGGCTTTTACTTTTCTGAATAATGCATCTACTGAGTTCCTATGGTACCAAATGTGAATAAATCAGATATTTGGCCGATATTTGACCGGTTTGCAAATAAAAAGTTTATTTTATATTTGTCCGTCCAAATTTTCGGGATTCACGTACTACATTCACCGCCATCTTCTCTAACCCCTGTATTGGATTGAAATCCAACACGTCCCCTCTTTGCAATAAATAATTGAACAATGAGCAAAGTTCCTTATCCGAAATTCACCCTTGGTGGTTCCCTAACAGGAGACCAACAAACTTTTTTTGAAAAAAATGGATTTATCCATTTTCAGGGTGTAGCATCTCCAGAGGAAGTAGCATTAATTATACAATCCACGGAGCAAATCCAGAAAAGATGGCTCACCGAAGGCACCCGTAAAATCAATGGCGTCCCTATAAAATTCGGCCATGATGAAAATGGGAAGGAAATTGTACATCGCTTCCCCTTTACTTCCCAGTTCAGTGAACCGGTTCATTCATTCGTTACCAGTTCCCGCGTACGGTCACTGATGGTTCTATTACCGGAGGGGGCTAGAATCGCCGAAAATGAAAAGGACGGGGTTATCGTAAATCATTATGTAAACACACCTGATTCAAATTTCCGCCAGATGGGATGGCATACAGACAGCATGCGTGATATTTTTTATGGGAAAAAAGTGCTTCCCATGCTGAACGTTGGCCTGTACCTTGATGACTCGTCATCAGACAAAGGCGGGTTAAGAATCATCCCCGGCACCCACCGGCAAAACATGTTCAGTATGCTGTTTAAAAAGGCATATTTCATGAACAATGAAGAGGATAAAAATGAAATGCTGGTGGATGCAAAAGCCGGTGATATGGTAGTACATGATGGCCGTATCTGGCACAGGGTTGCTATGTCTCCTCACATGGGCGCGGCAAGCAGAAGACGGGTTATGTACGTACCCATCATTCTTGGCAAATACATGCCAAAATCGGATGAGAGTAGCACGCCATTTTATCACCATTTTCAGAAACTTGTACGTTAAAAAATATCCAGTTTTCAAAAAAATGGAACCGGAGAATCTCCTGTTCCATTTTTTGTTGAATCTCTGACACGGTATGCCGTTCGCCCTTATTACAGGAGCCAGTAAAGGAATCGGGAAAGCCCTTGCTGAAGAAATTGCCCGGAAAGGTTATGATCTGTTGCTGGTTGCCAGGACCACTTCATTACTGGAAGCGCTCAGTCATGACATCCAGGCCCGTTCGGGCCGGGAAGTAAGGTTTCTGGCCCTGGATCTGAATCTGCCCGGCTCTGTGGATACGATCCTGGAATATATTGCCAGAGAACAGATTCAAATAAACATTCTGATTAACAATGCCGGCTACG
>JADZBN010000064.1 GCA_020852075.1 Bacteroidia bacterium | reverse complement strand
TGTTATATGGAATTGCGAAGCAATAATCAGTTTCCTTCTGCCTGGAATATCTCAGTAATAATTTTGCTGAACTGTCCGTGAATGAATGTGTTGGCTGCAAGGATTTCCGTACCAAAAATATAATTGTCCCCTTCTGAGAAGTCAGTCACCCGGCCTCCGGCTTCCTCAACAAGCAATGCCCCCGCAGCTACATCCCAGGGATTCAGACCGTATTCGTAAAATGCTTCAAACCTGCCGCATGCCACATAGGCAAGATCTGCGGCCGCAGATCCCAGCCTGCGAACCCCATGGGTATTTCGCATGCAGTAATCAAAAACCTGCATATATGACTTCATCCGGCTGTAATCATGATAGGGAAAACCTGTGGCAATAAGTGAATCATTCAGATCTGCAATTCGTGATACCCCAACCTTGTTGCCGTTCAAAAAAGTACCTCCTCCTTTTACGGAATAAAAACATTCATCCGCATTGAGTTCGTGAACCACCCCGATGACGGGTGTACTATCCTCCAGAAGGGCTATACTGATGCAATAGCAGGGGAGGCCATGAATGAAGTTGGTGGTACCATCCAGGGGATCAATGATCCAGTTATACCTGTCTGCTTTCCGGAAGGAAGTTTTTTCCTCGGTGATAAAACCGGCACCCGCTACAAGGCCCGTGAGGCCGCTGACAATTTTCTTTTCGGCTTCCTTGTCAACATAGGAAACCAGGTCGTTATGGCCTTTTTTTTCAATAAAGCGGGCATCAAATCCAGCCCGCTCCTTTAGTATGAATTTTCTTACTTCGGCAGTCAGATTACAGGCCACCGAACAGATTTTTTCAGGATGTATTTCAAAACCCATACTATGCAGAAGGCGATCTTCTGAATTTCCGGTTGAAGAAAACAATTCCGGCAATACCGGTAATGACCAGAAGGGTGGAAATCAATTGTGCCTGCGTAAAAGCCATTCCCAAAACATGGTACTTGGAATTTACACGGATCGCTTCAATCATAAACCGCTCACATCCGTTGAATAACAGGTACCAGGAAAACAATACTCCGGGTGCCGGGATCCGTTTTCGCATTTTCCAGAGCACAAAAAACAGGAGGATGCAAATAACGCTTTCGTACAGAGGTGTGGGAAAAACACCCTGAGCAAGCTGTGAACAGTGATGGCCTTCACATCCTGCAATGGGGACTCCTTCATTGATTACATTGTGAGGATAGGTATATGACCAGGTCCAGGAAGGGAGCCAGTCCAGCCACCCGGGTTGTGCAGCAGTATTGACGATTCCCCAATCTCCATCTCCCGCAAGCTGGCAGCCCAGCCTGCCCGTTCCATAGGCCAGCATGAGTCCGGGAGCGGCTGCATCCGACAGAATAAGCGGACGGATATGATGTTTTCTCCCGTAATAAATGGTTGTAACCGCACCTACAATTAATCCGCCATACATGGTAAGTCCGCTGCCGCTGAAAAACATTCCTGCAGGATCGCGGATGAAGTCATCCCAGTATTCCAGTATGTGAAAAATCTTGGCACCGAGAAGGCCGCCGAAAGCAGCGGCCATGGTGATCTCTGGTACAATGTCAGCCGGGTTAACGGAAACCTCTGTAAGCTTCGGTTCTGCCAGTTTTGTTTTTAATTTTCCCCGGTAATGCAAATAGGCAAGCAGTCCAAAGCCTGCAATACCTCCCCAGATATTTCCCTTTGTGGACAATATGGCACCCTGGGGGTCAGAAAAAAACAGGTCCTTATTCAAAATGGCATACAGAAGTTTATAGCCGATTACAAATCCGAAGATTCCATTCCAGAATACTTCGGAGGCAACAGGCCCTTTACCGGTGAGGATTTTTTTTCTGGTAACCGGAATCAGCCCGGCAGCAGCCTTTCTGGCCAACTCCAGCCTAAGGGTCCAGGCAGCCAATAAAAATGAAATGGCTACAAGTGTTCCGAATGTTGGAGGAAAAGAAACTGAAAAATGGGTGCCAAACCAGTCATTCAGGATATCGGAAATACCAGGATACATACGATTTCAGTATTTGGCTAAACAGGTAAGGTCTCGTAAAATCATATATGAAGAGCTGATCCTCCCTCCACAGACATGGATCCATCGGATGTTAATGCAGAAAGCTTTTCCAGAGTAATAGAATTGATATAAAGAGCATCAAATGTCCGGGAGATCCTGATATAATTGTCCGTAAATCCGTGCATGAGACCGTTATGGTTGTCAGCCTCCCAGAGAACAGGCCGGAATGTCCCCATGTGTCCATTGTAAAACCTGGCGCGTTTTTTCTCCGATAATATTCGCAGCATGGCATTTCTTCTTTTCCGTTCGGCAACCGGAACGGTGCCTTCCATGTGTGCTGCGGGTGTATTATCTCTTTCGGAATAGGTAAATACATGCAGGTACGAAACATCCAGGTCCTTCAGGAAATCTAGGGTTTCCCGAAAATGATCTTCTGTTTCACCCGGAAATCCGGTGATAACATCAGCGCCGATACATGCCTCCGGTAATTCGCTGAGGATTTGGTTTACCTTATCCCTGTAAAGATCTGCTTTGTACCTGCGTTTCATCAGGGCCAGAATCCTGTCCGAACCCGATTGAAGCGGAATGTGGAAATGAGGCGTGATTTTCTTTGAACCGGATACCATGCGTATGATCTCACCGGTAAGAAGGTTGGGCTCAATGGAGGAAATCCGGATACGCTCAATTCCCTCCACCGATTCAAGGGCATACAACAATGCTGTCAGGGAACTTACCCGGTCTTTCCCGTCAGGCGATTTTCCAAAATCCCCGATGTTAACACCTGTAAGTACGATTTCCCGGATTCCGGATGCAGCGATTTCTTCAGCCCGCGCGAGTACTCCCTGAATGCTGTCGCTCCGGCTGCTTCCCCTTGCCCTTGGGATGGTACAATAGGTACAGGGATAATCACATCCATCCTGGACTTTCAAAAAGGCACGGGTTCTGTCACCCGACGAATAGCTGCTGAAAAAAGAGCCGGCATCACTGATCTCGCAGGAATGTACTTCCGCTGTATCGTTTTTATGAATCTGCTTTAAAAAAACGGGTAAACGAAACTTTTCAGATGCGCCAAGGACGAGGTCAACCCCCGGTATGGATGCAATTTCATTGGGTTTTAGTTGGGCATAACAACCAATTACAGCGATAAAGGTTGCCGGATTTGATGCAAGTATCCTTCTGACAATCATCCTGCACTCTCTGTCAGCGTTTTCCGTTACCGAGCAGGTATTTATTACGGCCACATCGGGCTTCTCTTCCAGGGGAATTTTGCGATAACCCGAGGCTGCAAGCTGTCTTCCAATGGTGGATGATTCGGCATAATTGAGTTTACAACCCAGGGTATAAATGGCTACGGTTGGTTCCGGAAAATTCATCGTGCAAATGTAGCCAAAACAGCTAAAGGAGGAAGTCCCTGTCCTGCTTATGCCTGTGAAAAGTCCCTTAATAATCAGCACTTTTGAATTCAAACGAAGCATTAGATTTGCAGCGTGAATCGCCTGCTTGGATTATCCATAGTTCTTTTTCTTTCCGGCTCCTGCAGAAACGACCGGGGCACGCAGTCCGGGAAATCCGTATTCAGGTATAATGAGGCATCAGGTATTACTTCCCTGGATCCAGCATTTGCACGGGATCAGGCAAATGGATGGGCCACCAGCCAGATGTTTAACGGGTTGCTTCAGTTTGATGACAGCCTGAAGGTAATACCGTGTATCGCAAAAGACTATCAGGTAAGTGAAGATGGAAGAACATACACTTTTCATTTACGGACAGATGTTTATTTTCATGAAAATCAATATATTAAATCAGACAAATCAAACCTGAACTTTCCTGATTCCCGTAAGGTTCTGGCAGAAGATTTTGTCTATAGTTTCCACCGGCTGACGAATCCTTCCACGGCATCTCCCGGCGCCTGGGTTTTGCAGAAACTGGATACTTTCCCGGATGCCCTTACTGCACGTAATGATTCAACGCTTGTCATCCGTTTACGGGAAGCATTTGCACCGTTTCCCGGATTGCTCTGCATGCCCTATTGTTCGGTAGTTCCCCGTGAGGTGGTGACGGCATTGGGCAATGACTTCCGCAACCATCCCTGCGGCACAGGGCCTTTTGTATTTCAGTCCTGGAAGGAAGGATCAAAACTGATCCTGCTGAAGAACAGAAATTATTTTGAGGTGGAACAGGGAAACCGGCTTCCTTATCTGGATGCCGTTGAAGTGTATTTTATCAATGATAAACAAAGTGCTTTCATTGAATTTTTGAAAGGGAATCTGGATTTTTTCAGCGGGCTGGACGCTTCTTACAAAGACGAACTATTGACACGTCTGGGAAGCCTTCAACCCAGGCACCAGGGTCATTTTAACCTTGAAACCGAACCGTACCTGAATACAGAATACCTTGGTGTATATATGGACAGTTCCTCAGAACTGATGAAGAATAATCCACTGAACCGTGTGGAAATTCGCAAAGCTCTCAGCCTGGGTTTTGACAAACAGAAAATGATGGCCTATCTGAGGAATAATATGGGAACACCGGGGATGTACGGTATCGTTCCTCCCGGGCTTCCATCCTTTGACAGCGCATCGCAGTTTGCATACGGTTACGATCCCGCCCTGGCCAGGAACTTATTGATGTCAGCGGGGTTTCCCGGAGGCAGGGGAATGCCGGAAATCATACTGAGTACAACCAATTCATACCTTGATTTGTGTGAATATATAAAAAGCCAGTGGGAGGAGCTTGGAGTAAAAGTAAAAATTGATGTCAATCAGGCTGCCATCCACCGGAAAATGGTCGCGGAAAAAAAACTTGCTTTTTTCAGGGCCTCATGGATTGCCGATTATCCGGATGCGGAAAATTATCTTTCCTTGTTTTATTCACCCAATTTCACACCTGCCGGGCCCAACTATACGCATTACTCAAACCGGGAATATGATTCATTGTATGTTTCCTCCTGTTCGGAAGTAAATGACTCAATACGCTACGTTCTTTACCGTAAAATGGACCGCCTCATGATGGAGCAGGCGCCGGTTATTATTCTCTACTACGACAGGATCCTGCGTCTTACTCAGAAGAATATTGAAGGGCTGAAAGCAAATGCCATGAACCTGTTGATATTAAAAAGAGTGAGAAAGACTGCATCATCTTTTTAGCACCAGTTCACAACTAACCGGATAGTGATCGCTCAGCTTTTCCCTGTATGTTGTAAAATCGTAGGAGGTAAAATGGTTGTCGTGAAAAATATAGTCAATCCGGAAAGAGGGAAAGGGACCGGCATAGGATTTTCCCGACCCGTTTCCGCTTTCGCGGAAGCTGTCTTTCAGTTCACCTGTCAGGATACCATAGGTGTAAGACGAAGGGGTATCGTTGAAATCTCCGCATAGGATTACCGGATAAGGGCTTTGTTTAATGGTATCCCGCAGGAGTCTTGCCTGATAGGCTCTTTTTATAAATGCAATTTTCAGCCGTTTGAGAATTTGCTTTCCACCGGCAACTTCATCCTGCCTGATTTCATCATTTCCCAGGTTTTCAAAAAACCGGTAATCAGCCCATCCCAGCCGGACACTTTCAAGATGCGTATTGAAAATCCGGATCGTATCCTTGTTCCTGACAATATCCGTATAGATAAAACTATTTCCTCCGTGTTCTTTAAAGCTCACTACCCCCTGATAAATTATCGGGAACCGGGAAAATGTTGCAATTCCCCAGTGATCCGTTTTTCTCAACGTCAGGGAGTATTCAATATGCGCGGATGCAGAGAGCAGCGTTTTTAACGTATCATCATTCTTAAATTGCTCCTCCTGACGATCCGACGAGTAAAATTCCTGAATACACAGGATATCCGGCTGCTGATGGTCAAGAAATTCGAGAATATTTTTTCGCGTTTCATGATTATGAAACCAGTTATAAAGGTCAAACAGCCTTACATTAAAAGACATAACTTTCAGGGCTCCTGAATTTTCCGGTGCAGGTCCTTTAAAACTGATCTGATACAGGGAAAGTATTTTTCCCGATCCGGCCAAAACGGCTATCAATGAAATCAAAAATAACTTTCTGCGCCGGATGATCCAGTAAATGATAAACAATACATTCAGTAAGACCAGCGGGCCATATCCAAGTCCAAATAGAGCCAGCCACCATACCGTTTCAGGACTGATGTATTCAGCCAGGTAGCTCAACAGTATGCCGACTACACAGGCGATATTCAGAAACCATGCGATCCTGTCAAACCAGGTAACCTTATTGCCTCTGTTCATCTTTTTCCGACCGAAATCACTGATTCAGGAATCCTTCCTGCTGGCATTAAACAAAAAATCTTTTTCCTCCTGGGTGAGGCTGCCGTATCCGGATTTGCTGATTTTATCAAGGATTTCATCCAGTTTTTCCTGACTCTCCCTTTTGTTTTTCAGGTACTCATCATCAGGTACAGTACGGTTGTTGTAAACACGCACACCGGTTTTCTTCTTTTTTTTGAATATACCAGGGACGGATGCCGGCCATGTGCCGGTATTAATTCCTTTTTTATAATTCCATATATAAACAAACCCGAACAATGCACCACCGAGATGTGCAATATGGCCGCCTGCATTTGACCCGCTTAAACTGATCAGATCCGACAGGATCACTATCAATGCAATGTACTTTAATTTAACTGAGCCAAAAATAAACAATTGCATAGGATAGTCAGGAACCAGGGTCGCTGCTGCGGCTGTAATGGCAAGCACACTTGCCGAGGCGCCCAGTGCAGAAGCCACATTCCTGATATTGGCAAACAAAGGAAATACATTGTACGATACTATGTACAGTATCGCTCCGCTGATTCCGCCAAGTAAATATACTGTCCGTAATTTTTTCTGACCCAGATATTCCATAAAAATCTTGCCCATATAGAAAAGCCACAGCATATTAAAAAAGAGGTGGAGAAAATTCCAGTGATAAAACATGTATGTAATCAGAGTCCAGGGATGCGCCAGCAGCCTTCCCGGGGATGCCGGAACCGCCAGCCATGCCGATACATCATCAAATTCAAAAACCGGTGTGTTGAAAAGAGTTGAAACCGTATTAATCAACCGGATGATAACGAATACGGCAATATTTATGAATAGCAGCTTTTGAAGGGTATCAATTCCTTCGAATCTTGATTTTGTATTTCCTGTGAAGGGTGTCAATATATGAGCGGCAATAAAAAACGAGACGCAGGCGTATTAAAACTTTCGCCATTTATGCCGGTTTCTCCAGTACAGTATTATTATCAGACCGGTCACAAGGCCTCCCAGGTGTGCAAAATGCGCAACATTATCTCCGGAGGCCTGGGCGATTCCGGTAAAAAATTCCAGCAGTCCGTAAAGGATTACAAAATATTTTGCCTTGATGGGCAGCGCAAAATAAATATAGATGACATTATTCGGGAACGTCATTCCATACGCAAGCAACAGTCCGAATATGGCTCCTGAAGCCCCGATTACAACCGGTGCGTTCAGTAATTGGGTACGCAATTGACTGATAAAATCCACAGCGACGGGTATGGCTTGTCCCTGATCCGAACCGTGAGCATCGGATAAGGCACCCAGTTGGCTTACTATATCCGGTGATGTCAGGTTCCGGAAAGATTCGGATTGTAACATTGCGCCGAGATGCCCGGTTGTCGGATTGGCAAGAAATTGATCCATGACTGCTATGGCAGGATGCATTTCAAAATAAACGATCAGGTAGTGGGCGATGGCTGCTCCCAGGCCGGTGAGAATATAAAACGTCAGGAATCTTTTGGGTCCCCAGGTATTCTCAATGGCAGAACCAAACATCCAGAGGGCAAACATATTGAAGAAAATATGTCCAAGACTGCCGTGCATGAACATATAGGTAATGAACTGGTAGGGTCTGAATTTATCCGCTTCAAAATAATGAAGGCCGAGAATATCGTTGAGATCCACGCCACGTTTTTGAAGAACGTATGTTGCAAAGAACATGATACCGTTAAGGATTAACAGGTTCTTTACCACTTCGGGAAGAATGCTGAACCGACGCGGCCTGTATGGTTCGTAATTCATAATGTGAATTCAGTAATGAAGTTGGTACGGATCACCTGTACCCAACCATGGTAACGGGGATGAATTTCGGAAATTCTTTATTTAAACCACTTTCTGATGTCTTCTGTTTTCAACACCATCATACACGGATTCCCGCCCGGTGTATAGTTGGGCTGCCTGCACCGCAGCAATTCGGTTGGCAGTTGATCAATGCCTGATCTGGAATGGGGTAATGCCTCATTTTTTACAATATTGCGAGCCAATGTCCAGGCAAGTTTTTCCCGGATATTCATGCCCGGCTTATCCTGTTGGTTTTTGTATTGCTCGATAACCAATTCGAGCAATTCCTTTTCAGTGCCTTTTTCCAAACCTGAAGGAACGCCGTGAAGTACGAAGGTGGATCCGGAAAATTCACGCAGGTCAAATCCCAGGCCCCTGAGTTCCGGTTCTATTTCCTGTATCAGTTCAAAATCACCTGCAGGTACGTTGAGTGTCAATGGAAACAATTCAAGTTGCGTTTCATGGGCCTGTCCTTCAGCAACGTCCAGAAAACGTTCAAACAAGATACGTTCTCTCGCACCTTTGTAATCAATGAAGGTAATACCATTGACAGAAGGGAATGCC
>JADZBN010000063.1 GCA_020852075.1 Bacteroidia bacterium | reverse complement strand
GCAGATAAAAAAGCAATGAATCCCGACCAAAAACCGTAATGTGCAATTGTCTTGTCCATTTTATGTTCCTTTCATACAATCTGTTCCGGTCGAAACCGGTCCGCGGAAAATGATCCTGAAAATGCGGTAAAGAATTTTTTATTTCAAAATGTCAACGTGTGCTTTTCTGTTACAGATTATCAATGGGATTTCTTCCAATCAAAAATAAAAATTTAATGCCCACTGATACATGGGTTCCGTCAGCATGTCCTGCTGAAAACGAACCGGATTTCATCTTCGTCCGCAAAACGGGGGAAACTGGAAATTCAACCTGGTTCTTTTAAAAAGATGGTGAAACACCGTACGTCAAAAAACGCAGGTTCTCAGGATGGAATTCTGAAAGATCCTTGATACGTCAAGATGGAAAAAGACGGGGTGTCATTCCATGACGGAACGATTGCTGAGAAGTCCGGTTTAAAAAAATTAATAATCTATTGATAACCAGATATTTAAATAATTTTGGTACCCGGGGTCGGGATCGAACCGACACGATATTGCTATCACTGGTGTTTGAGACCAGCGCGTCTACCAATTCCGCCACCCGGGCATCCGCCACCCGGAAATGCCATCCGGAAAGGCTTGCGAAAATACAATTATTTCAGGCACGAACCTGATATGTGGTCTGAAGGGATCATGCAAACCTTTGAAAACCTTCCTTTTTTGCTGATTTGGAGGTCATTCGCTTTGCGAAACCGTGCATTTTTCGTTTCTTTGCGTCCCCTAAAAAACCGTCCAGAAACGCAGCATGGAACGTGATGTAAAATTGTTCTCGGGAACGGCCTCCCGGTACCTGGCAGAAAATATCGCTGCCGCTTATGAACAACCTCTCGGGCAGGTGAATGTCGCACGCTTCAGCGATGGTGAATTTTCCCCATCGTTTGATGAATCCGTCCGGGGTTGTGACGTATTTATCATTCAGTCCACCTTTGCACCATCCGATAATCTGATGGAGTTGTTGCTGCTGATTGATGCAGCCAAACGTGCTTCTGCACACTATATCACAGCGGTAATACCCTATTTTGGTTTTGCACGTTCCGACCGGAAGGACAAACCCAGGGTGGCCATTGCGGCCAAACTGGTTGCCAATTTGCTCAGCGCAGCGGGTGTAACCCGAATCATGACCATGGACCTGCATGCACCGCAGATTCAGGGATTCTTTGATATTCCGGTAGATCACCTGGAACCTTCCTCGTTGTTTGTCCCCTACCTGGAATCCCTTAAACTGAAAAATTTCACCATAGCCGCACCCGATATGGGTGGGGTAAACCGTGCGCGTGGATATGCAAAGTATTTCAACGCCGAAATGGTCATCTGCGACAAGCAGCGAAAGAGGGCGAATGAAATAGGTTCAATGACCGTGATCGGAGAAGTGGAAGGACGTGACATTATCCTCGTTGATGATATCGTTGATACAGCAGGTACTCTGACCACAGCCGCCGATATGCTCTTCGACAAGGGGGCATCCAGTGTGCGGGCGGTATGCACACACCCGGTACTTTCCGGGAAAGCGTATGAAAGGATCATGAAGTCCCGGCTTACAGAATTACTGGTGACCGATACGATTCCCCTGAAACAGGAATGTCCGAAAATAAAAATCATCAGTACCGCCGATTTGTTTGCACGAATCATAAGACGTGTATATGTGTATGAAAGCATAAGCAAATTATTCCTTGTCTGATTATTGAATATTAATTTCTTCTATAACGATTAAAAGCCAAATCCCAATTCATTCAAAACAATCATGAAATCAATCGAAATCAACGGAACAAAGAGAGCAGCCCGGACAAAGCAGGAAACGAAAAAACTGCGGGCAGAGGGTATGGTTCCTTGTGTACTCTACGGTGGCAAAGATCAGGTCCACTTCAGTACACCGGCCATGAACCTCAAAGGACTGGTGTACACACCGAATGTTTACACAGTTGATCTGAACATTGAAGGTACGATGTACAAAGCCTTCATGAAAGACATTCAGTTTCATTCCCTGACGGATAAAATCCTCCATGTGGACTTTATGGAGATGGATGACAGCAAAAAGGTAATCATTGACATCCCAGTGAAAATCACCGGAAATGCCGCTGGTGTTCGTGCGGGCGGGCAACTCCTCAATAAGATGCGCAAGCTGAAAATCTCAGCATTGCCTAAGGACCTTCCGGATTTTGTCCAGGTGAAAATTGATGATCTTGAGATCGGCGATTCAATTCGCGTGCGCGATCTGAAGCTTGACAACGTGGAGTTCCTTGACATCCCCAACAATGTACTGACAGCGGTGAAAACTGCACGTGCTGTTGTGGAGACCACTCCCGAAGCCACAGCCACCACACCTGCTGCCGGAGCACCTGCTGCGGGGACACCTGCTGCAGGAGCACCTGCTGCCGGGGCACCTGCTGCAGCGGCTGCCCCCGCCAAGGAAGAAAAGAAAAAATAACCTTTCAACTCTTTTTGCCGAAACGCCTCCCAAGGACCGGAGGCGTTTTTATTTTATAAAATTCCTCCTTCACGAAAAAAGTATTCCATTAGATTTGTACTGTGAGTAAATTTCTGATAGCCTGTCTGGGAAATATTGGTGATGAATATGCCAATACCAGACATAACGTCGGCTTCCTCATTGCGGACAAACTGGCCATGAATCTGTCAAAAGAACCCCTGAATCCATCCAGGCTTTTTGAAACCAGCCGGCTTGCAATGGTAAACAACGCGCGACTGAAAGGTAAAAGCCTTGTAATTATCAAGCCGGCCACTTTTATGAATCTCAGCGGTAAAGCGGTGAATTACTGGTTGCAGGCAGAAAAAATACCGGTGCAGAATTTGCTTGTGGTAACCGATGATCTGGCGCTGCCCTTTGGCACGCTTCGCATGAAAAAAAAAGGCAGTGACGGAGGACATAACGGACTGACAGACATTGTTTCGACACTGAATACCACCGAATTCACCAGGCTACGCTTTGGAATCGGGAGTGATTTTGCAAAAGGAAAACAGGTGGATTATGTGCTGGGACAGTGGACCTCTGAGGAACTGGCAAAACTCCCCGAAAGAATTGATAAAGCCGTGGAAATGATACGGAGTTTTATCAGCCTCGGGGTGGAAAGGACCATGACCGATTTCAACAATAACTAGCCTCAGGGTCTTCTGGTTTTACACATTATTTATACGATTTATTGTCTTTCTTACCCAAAATTCATACATTTTTTGTATCTTTATAGTTCAAAATAATTCATACCAATATTTGCATGAAAAAGTTCTTTACCCTTGTTCTTATAACCGTATTGGCCTCGCCCGCTATTGCACAGGTTCTTGTCCAGACGGATTTCAGTACCTATAACGGTCTGCCTTCCAGTGTTCCGTTTGGCTGGTATATTTCCTGGAATGACACCTCCTCTTCCCTCAAATCCTATTATACATCAAATTGTGGTGCCAGTTGTCCTGCCTATAAATTCGGCGTGGATGGTGCTTATGTTATTTCTCCTTTTTTCAGCGGTGCGGACAGTGTGAGGTTTTACCTGAAAGGAAACGGCAACTGGAAGCCAAATAAATTTATTGTGTACGGCGGTACAGATACGGTGAACTGGACACAGATCGGTATTTTTGATTCTATTCCGTTGTCATCACAATACCCTGTGGTTTATGTCGGCGGAGGATATAATTATCTGAAATTCTACTACCAGAAGGATTCCCTGGGATATAATGCCGGGTTTGACGATGTCACGGTTTTTGCCGGTACTTTCTCCGGGATCAGTCAGGTACAGAAATTTACTGCATCCATTTTCCCAAATCCGGGGAATGGTTTGTTTGCCATAGAAACCGGTGTACTGAAACCCAAAAGCCTTCACGTTACCGTTTCAAATATTATTGGCATGATCATTCGTGAGGGAGATATTACTCCCACAGCCGGAAAATACCTGCTTGATCTCCGGGATCAGGTTTCAGGGATTTACTTTCTCAGGCTTCACAGTGAATACGGGGATGTTACCCAGCGCCTGCTGATCCGGAAGTAATAAACGGAAGCGTTTACCCGGTACAAAGAAATAAGATCATTATTACCGCCGTCATCAGGTAAGTTGACGCAGTGGAGTTGCCATGTCCACTTTTTCCATCAGAATCTCCTCGACCTGCGTTACAGGGATTCTTTCCTGAAGCATCGTATCGCGGTAACGGATCGTAACAGAATTATCCTGCAGCGTTTCATGGTCTATGGTAATGCAAAACGGAGTTCCGATAGCATCCTGCCTGCGGTATCTTTTTCCGATGGAATCTTTCTCCTCGTACATACAAAGGTGATCGAATTTAATCCGATCCATGATTTCACGTGCTTTTTCAGGGAGTCCGTCTTTTTTCACCAGAGGAAGTACCGCACATTTCACCGGTGCAAGAAAAGAAGGGATACGCAGAACCACCCGCTCTGATCCGTCTTCCAGTTTCTCTTCGTGGTAACTTTGAGAGAGTACAGCCAGGAACATTCTGTCCAGGCCGATGGACGTTTCCACCACATAGGGAATATATCCCTGATTCAGGTCAGGATCAAAATACTGGAGTTTCTTCCCCGAAAACTTTTCATGGTTACCAAGGTCAAAATCAGTTCTGGAATGGATGCCTTCCAGTTCCTTGAACCCGAATGGGAATTCAAATTCAATATCACAGGCGGCATTCGCATAATGTGCCAGTTTCAGATGATCGTGAAAACGGTGTTTCCCTTCCGGAAATCCCAGGGAGCGGTGCCAGTTCATACGGGTTTCCTTCCATGTGTGATACCATTCCATTTCAGTTCCCGGTTTAACAAAATATTGCATTTCCATCTGTTCAAATTCCCGCATCCGGAATATGAACTGCCGGGCCACAATTTCATTGCGAAAGGCTTTGCCCGTCTGGGCAATGCCAAATGGAATTTTCATCCTGCCGGTTTTCTGAACATTCAGAAAGTTGACAAAGATTCCCTGTGCCGTTTCAGGCCGCAGATATATCGTGGAGGCATCTTCGCTGACAGATCCCATCTGAGTACTGAACATCAGGTTGAACTGACGCACTTCGGTCCAGTTTCTCGTACCTGACACAGGGCAGGCTATTTCAAGATCCAGGATTATCTTGCGTACCTCCTCGAGGTTTCCCGTTTCCAGGGCGGTTTTGAAACGCTGGTTGATGGCATCAATTTTCTGCTGGATTTCCAGGACTCTGACATGGGTAGCCCTGAACTGGTGTTCATTGAAAGCATCACCGAATCGGGTACGGGCCTTCTCCACTTCCTTTTGGATTTTTGCTTCCATTTTTGCCACATGGTCTTCAATTAATACGTCCGCCCGGTAGCGTTTCCTGGAATCTTTATTGTCAACCAGCGGGTCATTAAAGGCGTCCACATGGCCGGAAGCTTTCCATGTCGTCGGGTGCATAAAGATGGCCGCATCTATTCCCACAATGTTTTCGTGTAACTGAACCATGGATTTCCACCAGTAATCACGGATATTTTTTTTGAGTTCCACGCCGTTCTGTCCATAATCATACACGGCGCTAAGTCCGTCGTAAATTTCACTGGACTGAAAAATAAACCCATATTCCCTGGAGTGAGAAATGATATTCTTAAAGAGATCTTCGTTGGATGTGCTTGCCATAGCCGCAAAAATATAGATTGCCGTCAATATCGGGTAATTCCCGCATCTCCACCCCCGGATTATGATATTGACCGGATGCTTTAGCAAATTCCGTGGTTTTTCCTGAATAGACTTTATCTTTGTGCTCAAATGCTGGCGATAGGAAATACTCTGGTTTCGGAAGATGTTATTGAAAAACAGTTTGTTTGTGACCTTAACGCCTGCAAAGGAGCCTGTTGTGTAAAGGGAGATTATGGTGCCCCATTAGAAGAGAGCGAGCTGGAAATTCTGGACCGGATTTACGATAAGGTGAAACCCTATATTCCGGAGGAAGGAAGAAAAGCCATTGAAAAACAGGGGAAATATCTCCTTTATGAGAAAAAAGAATGGGTTACTCCCTTAGTAAAAGGCAGGGAATGTGCCTATACGTATTTTGAAGACGGTATTGCAAAATGCGCCATTGAAAAGGCCCATGCAGAGGGTAAGATTACCTGGAAAAAGCCTGTTTCCTGCCATCTCTATCCCATCCGCATCAACCGCCACCGGAGCGGCCTGGATGCCGTGAATTACGACCGATGGAGTATATGCAACCCCGCATGCAAGTTGGGTAAGAGCCTGCGCGTACCGGTTTTCAGGTTTTTAAAAGAAAGCCTCGTGCGAAAATACGGCGAAGACTGGTACAGGCAACTGGAACTGGCCGCTGAGGAACTGGAACATTCAAAAATTACGAGGTAAGCCGCCTGTATTCGCCACCCGGTTCCGGACTCCTGCCTTTTCTTTTTCTGCCTGTAAATCCATCCTGAATATTCAGAATTTCCGGGGGATTTTTTTTACCGGGTCGTAGTTTCTGATTATCAGGAATAAAATTTTTCGGACGATCATACAACCCATTCCAGATAACACGATCCGCCTTTATTGCAAATCATTTTTGTCAACATTTTTTGTTAAAAACCTCTCAAACCACTGATGGATGCGGCGTTGCGAAGGTCTCACAGATTTACAAACAAAACCCGGTGCATAATTGAGGTAAAAAAAAACCGGCAGGCTATTGCAGGATCATCAGGATTTAGGAATTTTTGTTCAGCACATCGGGATTTTTTTATCCGCTGTGTTTCATCAAAATTTAGGAATTAAGAGATGTATTTCTCTCTGCTCCGGTGAATCCGCAGTTTCACCCTGAAGAGAGGCAAGAAATTCACTCCCCTGACCGAAAACCAAACACTACCTGTAACGATAATTATAAAGAAATTATGAAAAAAGAAGTATTGCTGGAAGAGAACAAGGAGCGCTTTGTGCTGTTTCCGATCAAGTACCCTGAAATATGGGAAATGTATAAGAAATCAGAACAAAGTTTCTGGACAGCCGAAGAAGTTGATCTGCATACGGACCTCAAGGACTGGGAACGCCTCACCCCTGATGAAAAACATTTTATTAAACATGTGCTTGCCTTTTTTGCGGCCAGCGACGGAATAGTCAATGAAAACCTGGCGGTGAATTTCATGCGTGAAGTCCAGCTTCCCGAAGCACGTTGTTTCTACGGATTCCAGATTATGATGGAGAATATCCATTCTGAAATGTATTCCCTGCTGATTGATACATATATAAAAGATACCACCGAAAAAAAACGGTTGCTGAATGCCATTGACACCGTTCCATGTGTTCAGAAAAAAGCCGAGTGGGCACTTCGCTGGATCAACAGCCCTTCCTTCGCTGAAAGGCTGATTGCCTTCGCCGCCGTGGAAGGTATTTTCTTTTCAGGTTCCTTCTGCTCCATCTTCTGGCTGAAAAAACGCGGACTAATGCCGGGGCTGAGTACCTCCAATGAATTTATTTCCCGTGACGAGGGAATGCACTGTGACTTTGCCTGTCTCCTGTACAACATGCTGGAAAACAAACTGGACAAATCAAAAGTTACCAGGATCATTACCGACGCCGTAGCCTGTGAACATGAATTTGTCACCGATGCCCTTCCGGTGAGTCTGATCGGGATGAATGCAAAACTGATGTGTCAATATATCGAATTTGTTGCCGACCGTCTGCTTGTGGCGCTGGGATGTGAAAAGGTTTACAACAGCAGCAATCCATTCGATTTCATGGAAATGATTTCCCTTCAGGGAAAGACAAACTTCTTTGAAAAGCGGGTAAGCGAATACAAGAAGGCGGGAGTAGGGCAACAGAAAGAAGAAAATGTTTTCAAATTAGACGAAGATTTTTAATCCCCTGCGTGCCGGCTCCATTATTCAGACCGGAGGCCGGCATACCAACACCCCATAATCAGATTTCAGCAATACAAAACATTTTCAACACACTACTATGTACGTTATCAAACGCGATGGCCGGAAAGAATCCGTAAAGTTCGACAAAGTCACTTCCCGTATTCAGAAACTGGCGTATGGCTTATCGGAACATGTGGATACTTTCTCGGTAGCCCAAAAGGTGATAGAAGGCATCTACGACGGTGTTACCTCGACACAGCTCGACAATCTCGCCGCGGAAATTGCCGCTTCCATGACCACGCGCCATCCCGATTATGCCCTGCTGGCTGCCCGTATTGCCGTGAGCAACCTTCATAAAAACACAAATAAATCCTTCAGCCAGACCATGAAGGCCCTGTATGAATATGTTGATCCCCATACAGGGAAAAAGGCACCCCTGCTGGCCGATGATGTTTATGAAATCATCCGGAAAAACAAGGACATCCTCGACTCCACAATAATTTATGACAGGGACTTCGGGTACGATTACTTTGGTTTCAAAACCCTGGAGAAGTCCTACCTGCTGAAAATGCAAGGCAAGGTGGCAGAACGTCCCCAGCACATGCTCATGCGCGTCTCAGTGGGTATTCATAAAGAAGATATTGAATCGGTACTGGAAACGTATGAACTCATGAGTGAACGCTGGTTTACACATGCCACTCCTACCCTTTTCAATGCAGGTACACCAAAGCCGCAGTTGTCTTCCTGTTTCCTTCTTCAAATGCAGGACGACAGCATTGAAGGCATTTACAACACCCTGAAAAACTGCGCCAGGATTTCTCAGTCAGCCGGTGGTATCGGTCTGAGTATTCATAATATCCGGGCCACAGGTTCTTATATCCGCGGTACAAACGGTACCAGCAATGGAATTGTCCCCATGCTGCGCGTTTTCAACGATACTGCACGATATGTAGATCAGGGTGGTGGAAAGCGTAAAGGATCTTTTGCCATATACCTGGAACCCTGGCATGCTGATATCTTTGATTTTCTTGAACTGAAGAAGAATCATGGTAAGGAAGAACTCCGTGCCCGTGACCTCTTCTATGCGTTGTGGATTCCGGATCTGTTTATGGAACGCGTGGAAGCCGACAGTACCTGGAGTCTTTTTTGTCCAAATGAGGCCCCGGGGCTTGCTGAAACATACGGTAAAAATTTCCGTGAATTGTATCTGAAATATGAAAAGGACGGCCGTGCCCGTAAAACAGTGAAAGCCCAGGAACTGTGGTTTGCCATTCTGGAATCACAGATTGAAACGGGGACTCCCTATATGTTATACAAGGATGCGTGCAATGAAAAGAGCAATCAGAAAAATCTTGGTACTATTAAGAGTTCAAACCTTTGTACGGAAATCATCGAATACACTTCGTCCGATGAAATTGCCGTTTGTAATCTTGCCTCCATTGCACTGCCACGTTTTGTAAATAACGGACAGTTCGATCACCAGCGGCTTTTTGAAATTACTTATGTAATTACAAAGAACCTGAATAAGGTCATTGATATAAATTATTATCCGGTTGAGGAGGCACGACGAAGTAATCTCCGCCACCGTCCGATCGGTATCGGAGTCCAGGGCCTTGCTGACACATTCATTCTTCTGAGGATGCCATTCGACAGTGATGAGGCGCGGGAAACGAATAAGGCTATCCATGAAACGATTTATTATGCGGCCATGACGGCAAGCAAGGATCTGGCGAAAGCTCATGGGCCTTATGAGACCTATGAAGGCTCACCCGTTTCACAAGGGATATTCCAGTTTGATATGTGGGGTGTGAAGCCTTCAGACCGTTGGGAGTGGGATGTATTGAAAGAAGAAGTAAAACGGTACGGTGTCCGTAATTCCCTGTTGCTTGCACCCATGCCTACGGCCAGTACTTCGCAGATTCTGGGGAATAATGAATGTTTCGAGCCCTACACATCTAATATATATACCCGGCGGGTATTAAGCGGCGAATTCCCGGTGGTGAATAAGCACCTGCTGAAGGATCTTGTTAAGCTTGGACTTTGGAATGAAACCATCAAGACGCAAATCATTGCGGCAAACGGCTCCATCCAGGGTATTCCTGAAATTCCCGAAAACCTGCGGGAAATTTATAAGACAGTCTGGGAGATCAAACAGCGGGCCATCATTGATATGGCGGCCGACCGCGGAGCCTTTATCTGCCAGAGCCAGTCACTGAATATCTTTATACAGGATACAAATTTTGCCAAGCTGACCTCGATGCATTTTTATGCGTGGAAAAAAGGATTGAAAACCGGCATGTATTACCTGCGATCGAAGTCTGCAGCAGATGCCATAAAATTCACCGTAGATCAAAGCCTGCTAAAACAATCCAGGGAAACAGAAGCGGAACCGGCAAACGGTACCTCATTAAATGTTTCCCGTGAAGAGGCATTTGAGCAAATGGCCTGTTCACTGGATAATCCTGAAAGCTGCGAAGCCTGCGGAAGTTAATCTTTGCTTTTGTTGTGGTGCCAAACCTCCCGGTCTGATTCCGGGAGGTTTTTTTATCTACACAAGGTCCTCGCTGCCGGATTTAGTCTGTTGCGAAGAGCAATATGTTCCGGATTTTAAAAAGTCTGTTATACCTTCATCTGTAAGCCGCACTGAAAAACACCGGATGCACAACATGACTGATAAAAATCCTTATCCATCCTTCCAATACAAAACACAGCCGGCGTCATTCCTGAATATAGATTCCATGTCATTAAACTTCCTCCTCAAGCCTGCCCCAAGGTGTCCTCCGTGTATTTTCCTATCTTTATCAAAATCCCATTGACATGAATTCTTTGTATGCATTCCTCGTCCGGCAATATGTTGCCATGCGTTCAAAACGACTCAGACAAAAGGTTCATAAGCCCGGGCCAAAAGACCTGATCATATTCCGCATCCATTTCCGCCGGCAGGTACTGGATGCACTATTGATAATCCTTGGAACACTCAGCGCAGGATTCGGACTCAAAGGCTTTTTGCTTCCCAACGGCTTCATTGACGGTGGTGTAACGGGTATTTCATTGCTTTTAACCCAGGTTTGGGGATATCCCCTTGCCCTTTGGATTGTACTGATTAACATTCCATTCATCATCCTGGGATACCACCACATTCAGAAAATGCTGGCGTTGAAAACTATCTCCGGCATATTGTGCCTCGCCTTATGCCTGTTGCTGATTGATTACCCGGTTATGACCACGGACAAACTCCTGGTTTCAGTTTTTGGCGGATTCTTTCTCGGTGCAGGTGTCGGCCTGGCTATGAGAGGCGGTGGTGTGATTGATGGTACGGAAATTCTTGCCCTGAGCCTGAGTCGAAAAGGAACCATGACAGTGGGTGACGTAATCCTGATTATCAATATACTCATTTTCGGGATTGCCGCATTTGTACTCTCTGTTGAACGTTCCCTGTATTCCATACTAACCTATCTCGCTGCCGCAAAAACAGTGGACTTTATCATCTCCGGAATTGAAGAATACACGGGAGTAACCATCATCTCCGATCACAGTGAAGACATCAGGGTAATGATTACGGAAGTCCTTGGCCGCGGAGTAACGATCTACAACGGTAAAAGAGGTTACGGACATCACGGTCACAATCTTAAAGGTATGGATGTTGTCTTTACTGTGGTAACACGACTGGAAGTAGCCCGGCTTAATGCCGAAATTGAAAAAATTGACAGGAAGGCTTTTGTTGTGATGCATAGCATCCGCGATACCCGCGGAGGCATGATTAAGAAACGGCCTCTGTCGGAATAAACGGATATGAGATTTGGTATAGCACCTGTACATGAATCCCGATTCCATAAGGAACAGGCAACTTCATAAATTAGGCAACGCAAATCTTACGCGGTTTTAACAGGACGTTAACTCAAAAACAACTTTATGATTTAAAACCCCGTCTATTCCATTTTGCTGTTACCGGATCAAGGGAAAGCAGGTAAAGAAAAATTCAGACATAAATCGGTTACAGGTCACACATAACGCACCCTTCCTGCTTTTTTACCGGGCCACACCCGGGGAATAAACTTTTAATAACCGGTGTATATTCCCTTTTTTCAATAAATTCTTCTTTTATCCATTTTTGGATGTGCCGTGTTCAAAATGAGCCCAACAAACGTACAGGCTTATCAGGATTAGCATGGATAAAAAACGTTTGATTTCCGCAGAACAACCCGAACAGATTTTTGGGTGTATTCCTGAATCGTACTGATTTATCTCCTTTGCAAATCATTGATAAACTTCTATATTTAAACCCGTTAAAAATATCAGACGCTGTCCCTGTTGCTGTCGGAGAATACCGGGTATCCGGTTCAAAAAATCATCCCAATTCAAATTCATTCCAAATGAAATACTTCTTTTTACTAACCATTGCAATAATTTTTTCTATTGTTTCTTCTCAGGCACAATCTCCCTTGCAGTTTGCGGGCTATGATTGTAACGGGAATTCCGTGGATCTGTTTACGGATCTGGATTCAGGAAAAGCGGTAATTCTTCTCTTTTATATGCCCAATTGCGGAAGCTGCCCCCCTCCCGGTAAAGCCATCCAGACTATGTCATCTTATATAACCGACGTTTACCCCGGTATGGTGAAGGGATATGCATTCCCGTTTCAAAATTCCACCACCTGTACCTATTCATCTGACTGGGTTAATTCAAACCATCTGGGCGCTTTATTTACACCCATGGACAGCGGGGCTACGCAGGTGGCATATTATGGCGGATTCGGAATGCCTACCATTGTTGTGCTGGGCGGTGCAGGGCAGGATAAAAGGGTGTTGTTTTCCACTCTCGCATTCAGTACCGGGGACACCACCATCATGAGAGACTCCATACTCGCATTACTGGGTAATACTTCAGGTATTTCGGATTTGCAGGGAACAACCTCCGGTTTATCGGTTTACCCAAATCCCGCATCAGGAAAAGTATCTGTACAAATTGAAACGGGAACATTCGCCAGACTTTTCCTGGATGTTGCCGATCTAAAGGGAAAACAAATTGCAGTTATCCCATGTGAGAAATTATGTAAGGGAACCGTCCATGTACAGTTTGATACTTCTCAACTACCCAATGGCAACTACCTTATACGCGCAAGGGTGAATGAAAAAATCATCACAAAAAAATTATCTGTAGTTCATTAATGCAGGGCTTGGAAAAATATTCAACCGGATGTCTAATAAACAGGCAATACATCTTTTTCTGTCATCCATTGAAACTCTTTACGGATTACACTATATCTAAATTATGAAAATCACATTTCTGTCATTTCTGATTTCAGGTTCATTTGCCGCATTTGCACAAAATCCATTACCCATCCCTGCCTCGTTGACCGGGCCCGTTTTTAACCTTACCATTCAGAGCGGTACTCAGAATTTTTACGGAACACCTACTCCAACCTACGGAATAAACGGCCCCTTCCTGGGTCCTACCCTCATTGTAAACAAGGGTGACAGTATCACTTTACATGTAACCAACAACCTGAATGTGGAAACCACCATGCACTGGCATGGCATGCACGTGCCTGCCCGGTTTGACGGTGGCCCGCATCAATCCATTTTGCCGGGTACCACCTGGAGTCCTTCCTTTAAAATACTGAATCGTGCCGGCACCTGCTGGTATCATCCTCATGGAGCAGGAAGAACAGAACAGCATGTTTCAAAAGGATTGGCGGGAATGTTCATTATCAGGGACAGTGCTGAAGGTGCGCTTATCTTACCAAGAACATACGGAGTGGACGACATACCCGTCATTGTGCAAACGAAAGCGTTTGATATGCTCAACCAGATAGCCATTGCTACCGATATGGATACCGCATTGTTTGTGAACGGCGCTATGGATCCATACTTCAACGCACCGGCACAGGTACTCCGGTTTCGCTTGTTGAACGGAAGCAGCATGAGGACATTTAATTTCGGTTTTAGCAACGGTCAGTCTTTTTACCAAATAGCAACGGACGGAGGGCTGAAGGATTCATCACTGGAACTTACCCGGTTGGTTCTTAGTCCGGGTGAACGGGCAGAAATCCTGATTGATTTTTCCGGAATGACTGGTCAAACCATTTATCTTAGAAGTTTTTCTTCAGAGCTTCCTGCAGGAATTTACGGGTCGGGTACCGTAGGCATGGGGGCTGATACCATTGAAGAATACAGTAGCAACTTCCTAAACGGTGCGGATTTTGATTTACTCCGGCTTGATATTACAACGCCTACGGGCTCTCCTGTTACCACCATTCCCGTATCCCTGGTACCATTTACACCATTTAGCCCTGACAGTGCCAACAATTACAGGACCATTGTACTTGACACCATACGGCTGTTACCAATTGATCCGCCAAACCGGGCTGCAGGGCCATTCGGAATGAATAACCGGGTTTTTAATATGGACAGCATTAACGAGGTGATTCATCTCAACACAACGGAAATATGGACCCTGAAAAATAATACCTTAATTGCCCATCCCATTCACCTGCACGATATACAATTCAATGTAATTGAAAAAAGCGGAACGGTACCATCTGCGACTGAGAGGGGATGGAAGGATGTAGTACTGGTCCCGCCGGGAGACAGCGTTAAGATCATAACCCGATTTGAAACTTTTGCTGACGATTCAGTTCCCTATATGTTTCACTGTCACCTGTTGCATCATG
>JADZBN010000062.1 GCA_020852075.1 Bacteroidia bacterium | reverse complement strand
GCAAAGAGCACAATGTCTTTTTCGATTCCTGCGTATTCTATCAGCGCTTTTGGCAGTAACAGCCGGTTGGCAGGATCCAGGTCCATTTCAGTCGCTCCCCGGTTGAATTTCCTGATAAAGTCCCTGTTCTTCCTTATGTACAGGTTCAGGTCATTGATTTCGGCTGAAATCCGGTCCCATTCTTTCCTGGTGTATATCACCAGGTGTTTTTCCATTCCCCGGTGAATGACAAAATGCTTTTGCTCCTTCACCGGTATTTGTTTTTTCAAACTTCCCGGTAGGAGAAAGCGCCCCTTTGCATCCATGGAACATGGAAACTCTCCGATATACCCCGCCATCGCTGATAAATTCGATGCGCTAATGTAAAACTATTTTTACCACTTTTTACCACTTTTTACCACAGCTTCTAAACTCATTTATTATCAATATCTTATGAAAGCAAGTCCACTACCCATTGGGGTGAAATGATGAATTTTTATAGTTGAAATCCGTGTCCATATTTCCATGCCTTCTCTGACGTCCGGCGATGCCGGAAGGATATCACGGGATTCCCCGGGATTGACGCCTTCAGGTTCATTTCATTTTTTTACATTTGAAAATTCATTGCGTATGCATTACCCAATCCACCAGGAAAAAAAATTTCAGTTTATTGAAGAGGGAAACGGCCCTGTCCTTATTCTGCTGCACGGGCTTTTTGGCGCACTGAGCAACTGGGTGGATGTAGTGGAAAAATTTTCACGTGAGTACAGGGTTGTCATTCCACTGATGCCGATCTATACGCTCCCTGTATTAAATACAAATGTGAAAGCACTGGCGGAATTTGTGCATGACTTTATCACTTATAAAGACTATAAGGATGTAACCCTGATCGGAAATTCGCTGGGTGGACACGTCACCCTGGTGTATGTTAAAAAGTATCCGGAACGCATAAAAGCCATGGTACTTACCGGGAGCAGCGGTTTGTATGAAAATGCCATGGGAGGGACTTTTCCCAAGAGAGAAGATTACAACTTTATCAGGCAAAAAGTTGAATACACTTTCTATGACCCTGCTACTGCCACCAAAGAACTGGTGGATGAGGTGTTCGGTATCGTGAATGATAAAACCAAACTCATCCGTATCCTGTCGCTTGCCAAGTCTGCCATCCGGCACAATATGAGCGAGGATCTCGGTAAAATGAAACTGCCCGCATGCCTCATCTGGGGTAAACAGGATACCATCACACCACCCGAAGTCGCGGAAGAATTCCACAGGTTACTGCCCGACAACGACCTCTACTGGATTGACAAGTGCGGACATGCTCCGATGATGGAACAACCGGAAGAATTCAATACCGTACTTGACCTGTGGCTTAATAAAAAGGTAAAACCACAGGGCCATACGGCGAACAAGGCATAATTTTTAGCTTGTCAACTTGTAATCAGGACCGGCAGCACGTATGGAAATTAAGGATGCAAAATTCCTGATAAGTCAGTCCGACCCCTCGAAGTGTCCGAAACCGGATAAGCCCGAATATGCGTTTATCGGGCGGTCCAATGTAGGAAAGTCGTCCCTTATCAACATGCTGACTCGAAAGAAGGGACTTGCAAAGACATCAGCGACGCCCGGCAAAACCCAACTCATTAACCATTTTATCGTGGACAATGCCTGGTACCTGGTGGACCTTCCAGGCTACGGATACGCCAAAGCTTCAAAACGATCCCGGGAATCCTGGGAAAAAATGATCCGCAACTATATCCTGAACAGGAAAAATCTTCTGACTCTTTTTATTCTGATTGATTGCAGACTCGAACCACAGGCCATTGACCTGTCATTTGTCAACTGGGCCGGCGGCAGGCAGATTCCCATCGCATTGGTTTTCACCAAATCTGACAAACTTTCCAGGCAGCAACTGGTGTATTCCGTCGAATTGTTCAAGAAAGAATTGCGGAAAAACTGGGAGGAACTGCCTCTAATGTTTATTACATCCGCCGAAAAACATAGCGGAAGGGCTGATATCCTCGATTATATTCAGCAGGTAAATTCTGAATTCCTGCCACCGAAGAAATCAGGCGGATAATACGCCTGATTTTTTCCCGAAACTGGTGGCAAAATTTCTGATCTCTCTTGCCATTCCTTCTTCACTGGTTGCCCTGTGATAAGTGTCCGCCATGGTTGTAAAGCACTCAAAGAAGAAACGGTTCATTTCATCAACCATCATTTCTTTTGTCCAGAGGTCAATTCTCAGGGTGGCCTGGTCTTTTTTATCCCAGACTGCAATCATTGCTGATTTGCATTCCTTGCCTTCGGGAATACCGCTCTCCGAGGCTTCCCAGACCAGTTTTTCGGGAATTTTGTTTTCGTCTAAGGTTACCTTGAATTTTATTTCAGATGTTTTCATAATTTTTTGAATTCAGAATATTAGCAGGTTATCTGGCAGGTTTGTAATTCGACTCGCGGAATATTTTCAGGAGGTCCTTCTCTTCCATCAGGGTTTTCAGTGAAACCTGAGAGTGCTTCTCCATATAGGCCTTAACGATTTGCCATCCTGTGAATAGCCCGATATTGCCGGGGCTTTCCCGTGGAAATCCATTGGTGGAAGGTCCGTCGTTGACAAATTTCAGTAAGATTGCCGGGTCACGGGAAAACAATATTTTCTGGTCAATAAAAAACGACCAGATCATTGATTCATTTTTCCTGCACCATTCCAGTTGACTACCGGTATAACCACATTTCAGGGTATCATTCGCCCGGGGCATTATTTTGTCGAGGAAATACATCAGTCTTCCCTGTGAGATCATCATGTCTATCAGTTTGGCATTGCTTTCATCTATTCCGAAATCACTTTGAGCCCAGCCTTTCATCAGATCAGTTACCATGAACGCTTTGTCCATTCTTCTCCGGATGTACGCCGGCAAAGGGGGTTCAAGGGTATTATAAAACGCATAATCCCTGCCCAGGTACATATCCAGTCCCACACCAAGGGTGGAAGAATCCGCCACAACAGGATACGAAAATCCGGTTACCAGGGTAACAATGCGTGGAATAGTCTTGCGGGGAAAGTAATACCTGTAATAGGAAAATGCCTGATCGAGTTCTCTGGTATATCCTGTAAAATCAGAAAATATTTTTTCACAGTCTCTGTAAACATGCCGGAAATTTGTATCCGCTACAAAGTGTGAGATATTGTCCTGCATCTGCAGGCTGTCCTGTGATCCCAATGTGGTAATTCTGAAAGCAAACAGGAAAAAAAAGGATCCGTATTTTTTCTTCAGTGCTTGTATTCCCGGTGAGGGATTTTCCGGGTCAATCCGGAACAGGTCCTGCTCAAACCTGTCCACACGGAGATTCACCTTCAGACCGTCCAAATCCGGCTCCTCCCTTCCCGTACCACAGGAAAAAATAAACAACACTATGTAAAAAAACATAACCGTTCTGAGTGATGCCGGAACGGGTATTTTCTGTAACATTGGAGAAAATTTCCGGCAAAAATACCATTTCATTTTTACAACAAACCGGTAAAAAAATTACACTATGAAAAAAATATTCTTATTGATCTCTGCCTTGTTAACCGGCACCCTGCTCATGGCCCAGGAATCATCCATTCACTTCGGACTCAAGGCGGCACCCTCCCTGGCCTGGTTGAAAACTGATTCTGAAGGAATCAAATCCGATGGCTCCAAATTTGGATTTGCTTACGGACTCATTACCGAATTCAGTTTTTCGGAACAGTACGCATTCGCAACCGGCATTGATATTGCCTACAGAGGAGGGAAACTGACCTCCACCACGACATTGAAGAATTCGCAAAATCAGGATTCAACCATCAAAGCCTCCTCTGAGTTCAATATCCAGTTTATCGAACTTCCCCTCACCCTCAAACTTAAAACCAAGGAGATAGGCTACCTGACCTATTTCCTCCAGGTAGGTGTTGCGCCGGGCATTAACATACGGGCAAGAGCCGACCAGTCCCTTACCACCGAATCCAACCAGCAGCGCACCACCTCCTCTTCGGATGACCAGGATGTGAAAGACAACATCAACAATTTCAACCTTTCCATGATTATCGGCGGGGGAGTTGAATATACGCTCAGCGGTTCAACGGTATTGCTGGCTGGTGTCCAGTTCAACAATGGATTTATGGACGTTTTCGACGGCCCCGGCAAGGTGAACAGTAATTACCTTGCACTTACCATCGGCGTTTTATTCTGACCTGCAATCCGTACCTTTATCCCGCCTGGTCAGAACTCCGGGCGGGATTCATTATTTATGCGCATTGCCCTCGCCCAATTACGATTTGTTATCGGTGACTTTGAAGGCACCATTGCAAAAATCAGGGATATTATTTCCAGCGCGGAACATGAAAATGCGGATCTTGTAGTATTTGCCGAATTGTGCCTGGCTGGTTACCCTGCACGTGATTTTTTTGAGTTTAGTGACTTCATTTCCAGGTGCAGGTCGGGCGCAGAAGACATCGCCTCCAGTTGCAAGACCATTTCTGCCATCGTGGGATTACCAACGGTAAATCCCCGTGCGGAAGGGAAAAACCTGCATAATTCGGCGTGCCTGTTACAGGACGGAAAGATTTCTGCCACCGTGAACAAAGCCCTGCTGCCTACCTATGATATATTTGATGAATACAGGTATTTCGAACCGGGCAGGGATTTCACGTGTATTAAAGTGAAGGATATTCCCATTGCATTAACGATTTGTGAGGACCTCTGGAATCTGGAAGACGATCCGATGTATATCAGTTGCCCTATGGATGAGTTGATCCGCCAGAATCCCCGCCTGATGATTAACATCGCCGCCTCACCCTTTGACTATTCGCATGCGGAAACCAGGAAGGATATTCTTTTCAGGAATGTCAAAAAATACGGAATCCCCCTGTTGTATGTGAATCACGTCGGCGCTCAGACTGAACTGATTTTTGACGGAGGATCCCTCGCCATCAATCACGACGGGAATCTTGCTGGTGAATTGAAATATTTTGAGGAAGAGGTGCGGTATTTTGACTTTGACCCTGATACGGGTCAACTGAAGGCCGCGGACCCTGCCATAAACCTTTCATCTCCGGTACGTTCAAAAGCGGAAAGAATCCATGATGCACTGGTGCTCGGAATCAGGGACTACTTTGGAAAACAGGGTTTCACAACAGCAACACTGGGTTTGTCCGGAGGTATTGATTCTGCACTGGTAACGGTGCTGGCATCCCATGCACTGGGCCCTGAGAATGTGCATGTGCTTTTAATGCCCTCGCAGTTTTCTTCAGAAGGTTCTGTATCAGATTCACTGCAGCTTATTCAAACACTTGGTATCCGTTATGATCAGATTGCAATCGGTCATCTCTTTGATGAATTCCGGAATGCACTGACTCCAATGTTCGGTGACCGCCCCTTCAATGTAACGGAAGAAAATATACAGGCGAGAATACGGGGTGTCCTCCTGATGGCATTGTCCAACAAATTCGGATACATCCTTCTCAATACATCAAACAAGAGTGAGATTGCGGTCGGATATGGAACCCTTTATGGGGACATGTGCGGAGGCCTGTCGGTGCTTGGAGACGTTTATAAAACCGAGGTGTACGATCTGGCACAATATATTAACCGGAACAGTGAAGTTATACCGGAAAACATCATCACCAAGCCTCCCTCTGCCGAGCTGAGGCCCGGACAGAAGGATTCCGATTCGCTACCGGATTATACCCTGCTGGATCCTGTCCTGTACCATTATATTGAACACCGGCGGGGGCCGGAAGAAATTATTGCCCTGGGATTTGAACCCGGTCTTGTTAAACGGATATTGAAAATGGTGAATATCAACGAGTATAAAAGATACCAGACCCCACCCATCCTCCGGGTTTCACCGAAGGCTTTCGGGATGGGCCGGCGTCTGCCTATTGTAGCCCGATACCTGTCCTGATTTCTTTACCCATTATCAAAAATTTTTAATAATTTACAACCTTCATTTATCCACTTTAATTTACCTTTGATCATTAAAAACAAACACATGAAAAAGAACATCTACCTTCTCACCATGGCATTAGTTGCCTTTATGCTATCCACATCCGCCCAATCCTTTAAAGTTGGCTCAAATGTAATTACGGCCGGTATAGGCCTGGGAAGTTCTCTGGCCGGAAGCGGAACGGCATCACCCGGTATTGCAGTACAATATGAACACGGGACATGGGATATTGGAGGCCCCGGAACGATCAGCCTCGGCGGTTATATCGGATATAAAAGCTATAAATACGATTACAATTACGGGTACTTTGGTTCTTACTATGCCGCAAAAGAAAAATGGAGTTATGTAATTGTTGGCGTCCGCAGTGCCTATCACTTCAACGGCTTATCCAATGAAAAGTTTGATCCTTACGGCGGACTGATGCTGTCTTACGATATTGTCAGTTATTCCTATTCGGATAATTATACCGGTAGCACATATTATAATAACTCCGGATCCTATGCAAGCGGCGTAGGTATCTCGCTATACCTTGGCGGGCGTTATTATTTCTCACAAAATTTCGGGGCCATGCTTGAACTGGGATACGGAGTATCCTACATTACCCTGGGAGCCGCTTACAGTTTTTAAAGCAAAAACACATCTTATAAAAAAGGGACTGAAATTCAGTCCCTTTTTTATTCAACAATATTCAAGATCAGTTTATCGTCCAGGTTTCCCTGCCTTTGAGAAGTGCATCGAGGTCTCCTTCCCCTTTTTTTTGTATCATGGTTGCAATTTGTTCCTCCAAGCGGTCCTCATAGCAATACCTGTCTTCCGTATAAAATACGCCAAAAGGTCTGGGCAGGTGATGTTCCATACCGGGATTATCAAAGAACCTGGAAAGTATATTCGCCTTCACCCGGTCGTGTTCATCATGAATCCAAAGGTCGTTTAACGAAATGCCGTTACCTGTCTGAACTACTACAGGTTTAAATCCGTCGAGAAGGATACCCTTGTCCATATTCTCACCGAAAACCAGCGGCTTTCCCTGTTCCATAAACAACGCTTCATTCTTCTTCGAGGATTTTTCCGTGAATGCTTCAAAAGTACCGTCATTAAATACATTGCAGTTCTGGTAGATCTCAACGAATGATGCTCCGCGGTGACCGTGGGCACGCCGTAATACGGACTGCAGGTGTTTGGGATCCCTGTCCATTGACCGGGCAACGAATGTGGCGTCCGCTCCCATGCACAATGCCACCGGATTAAAGGGATGATCCACAGAACCCATTGGCGTGGACTTGGTAACTTTTCCCTCTTCGGAGGTAGGAGAATACTGACCTTTTGTAAGGCCGTATATTTCATTATTGAAAAGAAGAATATTTACGTCAAAATTTCTTCTCAGGATATGAATTGTGTGATTACCTCCGATAGAAAGACCGTCTCCGTCTCCGGTCACAATCCAGATGGATAGTTCCGGACGGGAAGCTTTTAATCCGCTGGCAATAGCTGTTGCACGTCCATGGATGGAATGCATACCATAGGTTTCCATGTAATAGGGAAACCTCGAAGAACATCCGATACCGGAAATGAATACAATATTTTCCCTCGGTATTCCCAGTTCGGGAATTACCGTCTGTGCCTGTTTGAGAATGGAGTAATCACCGCATCCCGGACACCAGCGGACATCCTGATCCGTTACCAGGTCTTTGGATGTAAATTTTTCAATGGCAGGAGTATTTTCCATGATATGTATTGAAATTACAGAAATGATTATTTCATCAATTCTTCAATCTTGTTTTGAATTTCTTCCGCTTTGAATGGAAGTCCCTGAATTTTATTCAGTCCGACAGCAGGAATCAGGTATTTATCGCGGAGGATACGGATCAACTGACCGGTATTCATTTCGGGAATCAGCACCTGTTCAAAATTGTACAGGAGTTCCCCCAGGTTTTTCGGGAACGGCCTGATGTAACGCAGGTGTGCATGCGATACATCGTATCCCTTATTACGGGACCTTATAACTGCACTTTTAATGGCGCCATAGGTAGAACCCCATCCAAGAACAAGCAGTTTTCCTTTTTCAGGACCTACTTCCGTTTTTAACTCAGGGATATAGTCTGAAATTTTTTCAATTTTTGAATCGCGCAGTCTGACCATAAATTCATGGTTGGCCGGATCATAACTGATATTGCCGGTTTCATGCTGCTTTTCAATACCGCCGATTCGATGTTCCAGGTCTTTGGTTCCGGGAATTGCCCAGGGGCGTGAAAGTTTTTCATCCCGCTTATACGGATAGAATTTATCACCGGCATTTTTCTCCCTGGCAAAGGTTACTTTAATTTCCGGCAGGTCAGCCGAAGAAGGGAAAAGCCAGGGTTCTGCACCATTTGCAATATAACCATCGGTGAGTAACATTACCGGGGTCATGTGTGCAAGAGCAATCCGGCATGCCTCATAGGTCATGCTAAAGCATTCCGAAGGTGTTGATGCAGACAGAACCGGCATGGGAGCTTCACCATTCCGGCCAAAGACCGCCTGCATCAGGTCGCTTTGCTCGGTTTTGGTAGGCAATCCGGTTGAAGGTCCGCCCCGCTGAACATTTACAATCACCAGGGGAAGTTCCAGCATAATAGCAAGACCAATAGCTTCTCCTTTCGGGGCGATTCCGGGTCCTGAGGAAGCTGTGACTCCCAGTGCACCTCCGAAGCTGGCACCAATGGCCGAACACACCGCGGCTATTTCGTCTTCCGCCTGGAAGGTCTTCACTCCAAAATTCTTATGTTTCGAAACCTCGTGGAGAATGTCGGATGCGGGAGTTATCGGATAGGTACCATAAAATAAAGGCAGGCCTGATTTACAGGATGCTGCAATCAGCCCCAGTGCAACCGCCTGGTTTCCCATCACACTCCTGTATTCGCCCGGAGCAATTTTTGCGGGATTGATCGAGTAACGTGTGGTAAATTCTTCGCTGGTTTCTCCGAAGTTGTATCCTGCTTTCAGTACACTCAGGTTTGCTTTCAGAATGTCCGGTTTGTTCCCGAATTTTTCCTCCAGGAATTTCTCCGTATGATCCATACTGCGGTTGTACATCCAGTAAAGGAAGCCCAACACAAACATATTTTTTGCACGGTCAATTTCCTTTACCCCCAGCCCGCTACCTTCCAGTGAAGCGCGGGTCATTTTGGTCACGTCCATCCGGATTACCCTGTAGTTTTCCAGAGATCCGTCATCAAGCGGATTTTTCCCTTCTTCCGTACCGGCCAGCCTGAGATTTTTCGTATCGAATCCGTCCGTGTTTGCAATGATGATTCCGCCCTTCCTCAGGTTCTTAATATTGGCTTTCAGGGCCGCAACATTCATGGCAACCAGTACATCGCAATAATCCCCGGGCGTGAATATTTCCACACTGCCAAAGTGCAGTTGATATCCAGAAACACCGGCCAGGGTTCCCTGGGGTGCCCGTATTTCTGCTGGATAATCCGGAAATGTACTGAGATCGTTTCCAAACAAGGCTGCAGTGTTGGTAAACTGTGTTCCGGTTAACTGCATACCATCACCGGAGTCACCGGCAAACTTGATAATTACATTATCAAGCACTTCATTCTGACGTTCCATTGGTGAATAAGAAGATATATGGGTTGCAAAGATAGGAAAAACTATGGATTTTCAGGCCAAAATGCCGGTCATACCGGGATTCGGGACCCCTGCGACCTGCCGTTTACAGCCATTTGTTTTCCAGGATGGCCCGTGCATGGTAGGTAATTATGATACCTGCCCCGGCGCGGGAAAATGCATACATGTTTTCCATGACAATCCGTTCTTCATCAATCAGGCCGGCGGCGGCAGCCGTTTTTACCATGGAATATTCGGCCGATACATTGTAACAGGCAACGGGAAGTGCTGTATGCCGGCGAACTGCCCGGATAATATCGAGGTAGGCCAGTGCCGGTTTTACCATGACAATATCTGCTCCTTCCGCTTCATCAATTTTAGCCTCCCTGACCGCCTCCCTGGCATTCCTGAAGTCCATCTGGTAGGATTTCCTGTCCCCCTTGCCGGGGGCAGAATCTGCCGCCTCACGGAATGGCCCATAATAGGCGGATGCAAACTTGGTGGAATAGGACATGATGGGAATTGTTTCCAGGCCTTCCCGGTCAAGCCGCTCCCGGATTACCGCAACCCTACCGTCCATCATATCACTCGGAGCGACCATGTCTGCCCCGGCCTTGGCATGGGCTACCGCCATACGTCCAAGTACATCAAGACTGGTATCGTTCTGCACATAATCATCTTTCAGCAACCCGCAGTGACCGTGTGTGGTATAGGCACACAGGCAAACATCCGTGATCACATACAGGTCTTCTCCAAAATTTTTTTTCAGGGTGTGTACCGCCTCTGCCACAATACTGTTCTGATCCCAGGCCATGCGTGCATCCTCAAATTTTTTTTCACCCACACCAAACAGAAGTATTTTATTGACACCGGCCCTCAGTCCTTTTTCAGCGTCCTTTACAAGCGCGTCGGAACTGAACCTGCTGATTCCGGGCATCGCCTTGATTTCCTGAATGATATTTTTCCCGGGGATAACAAAATACGGGTAAACAAACATGCCGGGGTGCAACCGCGTTTCTGCAATCATCTCTCTGACAAGCGGCGTTTTTCTCAATCTTCTGGTTCGTTGCATGGTAATAGTATGTTGAATTTCAATTTGACGGTATCATGATTTGGAGCTTACCCCGAACACGGCCCGTGCCAGGCCGGTATCATCAAAGGCATCTGTCCGTATGGAAGTATATCCCTTTTGCTTCAGTGCGTTGGCAGTTGCATCACCCATAGCTATAATCTTTGCCGTCGGGGGAATTTCAAACTGGTTCAGCCAGCTTTCTACATTTGAAGGAGAGGTAAATACAAGTATTCCCGAATCCGGCCGCCGGGTGAGTGGCCTTCGCAGTGTCTCATAAACGACCAGATCCGTAATTTTTTCTTTCTTTGAAAACTGTTGCTGTACGGAACGCAGACTTCCCTTTGCCTGAGGGAAGAGCACTCTTGAATTTCCGGCAAGTGCAGCGAATTGTTTTCCGGTCATTCTGGTATCCACAGATGAGCCGATAAATTCTGCCCTGTGTCCAAATTTTCTCAGGGTCTCCGCAGTAGATTTGCCCACACACGCAAACCTGGGTGATTTCAGTACGGGGTGCTGTTGAAAGAAAAATTGTACGGCCTGCCGGCTGCTGAAAAATATCCAGTCGCAATCGGGAATTTCTCTGAACGCTATCCCCCTGGTTTCAATAAGAGATTGTCCGGTGACATTGAATTGGTGCGCTGTAAGAGTTTGAGCGAAATAATCATCGGGTCGTATGTCCCGTGTAATGAAAACGCCGGAGGGACGCACCGATCGGATCTTGATTACTACCCGTTCGGCAAGTACCTCCGGATCTTTTGAGTCAGCGTAAATGCAAACAGGCAATTCATCCCATGTCCGGGACTTGCAAGCCCTGACTGAATACATTCCCGTCTCTTCATCAAACTCTGCATAGGCGCCAACGGGCATCTGGCATCCTCCCTGAAACAAATTCAGGATCTTTCTTTCAATCGAAATAGTGCGCAGTACCTCAGGATGATGGAGCACCTGTATTTTTTCAATGAGTTCACGGTCTTCCATCCGTACCTGAATCGCCAGAACGCCCTGCGCCGGGGCCGGAATGAATTCCCTGGGATCGGGTTGCTCGATACGAAAATCAGAAAGGTCCGTTTCCAGCCTGGCAACACCTGCAGATGCTATCAGAATGGCGTCAAATAATCCCTCACGAAGTTTCCCGATTCTTGTCGGAATATTTCCCCTGAGATCTTTGAGTTGTACGTCCTTCCGGAATGCAAGCAACTGCGACTTCCTTCGTGCGGATGAAGTCCCGACAATGGCGCCGTGTTTCAGGCAAAATTTTCTTGACGTATCAACACACGACTTCCGTATGAGAAAGATCTCAGCGGGATTTTCCCGTTCGGAAACCGCCGCGATGATCAGGCCAGGCGCGGGTTCTGTAGGCAGGTCCTTGTGTGAATGGACGGCAATATCGGTTTCATAGCTGAGTAATGCCTCCTCAATTTCCCTGGTGAAAAAACCCTTGCCTTCCATCTTTTCAAAGGACAGGTGCTGAATGTTATCTCCCTTAGTACGGATAATCTTCAGCTCACAGGGAATGCCTGCCTCTTCAAGAGAACTTTTCACAAAGTTAGCCTGCCACAGGGCGAGTTCAGATCCCCGGGTGCCAATAATCAAAGGGTTGCGCATACTACATGCGTTGTTCAAAAATGGTAATTTAAAAAAGTCGTTTTGCAAAAAAGCCGTTATCAGATTCCTGAAACCCGATGGCTTCTCAGACTATGAATACTCTCCCAGGGGAAAAGCTATTCCGAGGTTTCCAGGATTATTTCCTTTGCCATTACCATAGGAACTGAAATGCATTTCTTTTCCATGTAGTCAAGCACCTTACCAAGAAGCTCTCTGGACCGGTCGTCCAGGTCTTTGATTTCTTTTGCAAAAACATCCTTAACAGCTTTGTCTTTTATCTCACGTATTTTCTCCGGTACTTCCCGCATCTTCAATTCAAGCGTACGGGTACGGTACAAATGCCTGAACTCAAGAATATTTTCTTCAATGATTTCCTCCGCAGCATTAAATTCTTCCTGCCGCTCCGCAAGATTCTTTTCGGCAATGCCTTTCAGTTCCGAAATATCAATGAAGCTGACCGGAAATTTTTCAGGGATGGAATGATCAATACCTGCGGGAATACTCAGGTCCACCAGAATTTTCCTACCCGTATCATTTCCCAGCAGGGTAGCATACAGTTCAGGAGTCATGACCGGAACCGCAGAATGAGTCGCAGTCACCATAATGTCAAAACCATTTTTATAATTATTCAGCTCCGAAAGGGGAACTGCAGTGGCCGAAATCTTATTATTGGCGATAATTTCAGCCAGTTTCTCTGCGTTCGACAGGGTCCGGTTACATATCACAAATTGGCTGAAGCCATGTTTTATCAGATATTTTGCCAGGTTGGTGTTGGTTTCACCGGCACCAATCAGAAGGACTTTGGAGGATTCGGGAGGATTCAGTGTCCTGAGTTTTCTTTCAGCCAGGGAAACAACCGAAACAGGGTTATTGGCAATCCTTGTATCTGTGTAAACCTGTTTTGCAGTGGTAATGGTGGCACTGGTAACCAGCCTCAGCAGGTCTCCGGTCAGCCCTTCTTCTTTGCAAACATCGTATGACTTTCTTACCTGGGTAATGATTTCCCTTTCGCCAACAACCAGTGAATCAAGTGATGCGGCAACCCGGAATAAATGCCGGAGGGCATTCTCGCCTTCATAAACCCGGGCGTATTTAACGGCAAATGCTATTTCTCCTTCCGCCCAGTCATTGCGGAAATTTCTGAAAAACCGGTGAAGGTAATCTGTATCGCATATACACCCCGAGGTGAAAACAAATTCAATTCGGTTACAGGTACTCAGATAAAAAATTTCATCAATGTCTGAGGAATACTTCAGGAATTCAAGCCTTTCTTTGCGATTGTCCTCATGAAGAAAAAAGCGGTTAAGTTCCTTCAATGGCGTATTCCTGTGAGTAAAGGCAATTATTTTTAACTGTAGCAAATCAGCGGTTTTATTCGTTTGCAAAGGTCTTATACCCCGCTATTTTTCTGTCATCAGATTGTCATGAAGGTGCGGATTCTTTGCAAATTGGGTGTATATAGCCCCCTGGATGACTGGCCAATATGACAAGAATCATCTGTTCAGGAGATACAGGTTCTTGCAGCATATAACCGGGTGTGCCGGCACACATTCAGGTTGCCGGGAATGATTAAAAAAACATCCATGACAGGACAACAACAGATACCTGGCTGTTATGAAATATTATTTACCCCCTGACCGGCCTCCTCAGGGGTTACTGATTAGCCGGAGTGTCATACCAGAGCTTTCATCACGCAGGAAAAAGATGCCCGGTTGCAGATTACGGATGTCAAGTGTAAATGGATTACCTCGATGAGAAGGGAGAATCCGGATCACTTTTCCACTGATATCCGAAAGCGTGAAAAACCCTTCACCCGTTTCGGGAACACGGATACTGAAAATTCCATTACCGGGGTTCGGAAAAGCATGAAACACTGTACCTGAGGAAAGACCGGAAATGCCTGTAATATCTGAGCAATCTATATAGTCCGTATAAGTGGCCGAATCCATACATCCGTTCAGGATGCTGGTGGTGT
>JADZBN010000061.1 GCA_020852075.1 Bacteroidia bacterium | reverse complement strand
GCCTTCTATTTCTTTCACCGGTTTCCCCAGCCTCATAATACCTTTTTCAATCATTCGTGCAACCGGATTATTGGTATTTCTGCACAATGCCCTGGCTGCATCCACATTTCCGTGGTGAACAAAATCGCGGATCTGGTACATGAAATTCATGTCTAATCTTGAAAAGCGGCGAATGGTAAAAAGCCTTTCAAAAAAAATGTAAAATGACAGCACGGAAAGGATGGCAATGGGAATGAGGATTGGCCCTCCTTTTTCTGCCATATCCCATAAAGACATGGACTCCTGTGTGGTCGCCTGAACTGCATTGGCCACTGTCCCTGACAGCGTATCGGTGAGCGAAGTGCCGGGCTGTGTGATCTGTAAAAGGAATCCGAACATGATAGGTTGAACTTTCTGAGTATAGCCGGTAAAATTACAGGGTCAAACGGGATGATCCCCGTTGCAAAGCGCTACTTTTAAACATAATTATGTTAGAAGGCACCCCTGATTTTCACTATGATTTACCCATAAACGACAGGAAGCAGAAACATATTTTCCAAAAATTGAAAAAACCGGGTAGCCGGAGTTTCCCTGGTGAAACCGCGGGTGTTACAGGTATAAAATTTCTGGCAAACAGATTCCCCTCGGTAAAAGGTTCTTCAAACGATGGCGGGTTACTCCCTCCGGCCGGACACCCGGAAATGCCAACATGGAAAAATGAGTATCTTGCAATACTTCTTACGATTCTATGGCCCGGTTCCCGAATGTATCCCTGTTATACCTGCTGTTGTTCTTTATCCTCCTTGCTCCCGGAGCCTCTGCCCAACTGGAAGTTAGCTTTCCATCCGGTGATGGGCTGACAATAACCGCCGACTGGTATCCGGTAAACAGTGATTACCCGGTGATTTTACTTTGCCATCAGAATGGTTTCAGCCGTGGTGAATTCCGTGAAACCGCTCTTCGTCTCAACAAATTCGGGTTCAATTGTATGGCTGTTGACTTGCGTGTTGGAGGCGAAATTCATGGAGTGGTTAACAAAACTGCAGAGCGGGCAAAAGAAGCCGGTCAATCTCCCCAGTATATGGATACCAGTCAGGAAATGATTGCTGCTGTCAATTATCTCTTTAAGAAGTATCATCAGAAGGTAATTATTCTGGGAAGCTCATACAGCGCTTCCCTCGCCCTGCTGGTGGCCAGTGGCACGGCTCCGGTAAAAGCAATAGCTTTATTCAGCCCGGGGGAATATTCCGGTAAAGAACATTTTATCCGCGACTCTGTAAAAAATATTACTATTCCCGTTTTTGCCACCTCATCACTCAAAGAATCAGGAAGCGTTACAGAACTGTTGCGTGATGTGAATTCCAGGATCAAGGTGCAGTTTATTCCAAAGTCCGAAGGCGATCATGGCGCAAAGGTGCTTTGGAGTACATCACCCGGTAATCAGGAATACTGGATTGCCCTGATGAGCTACCTTGACAAGATAAAAGCCATTGACTGATTCGATTTCTCAGGGTAAAGCTGCAGGTTATGCGCCGGTTCGTATGTATCATCCTTACTTTTTCCCTGTTCCCTTTATGGTCTTTCGGACAAAAAGGAGTAACCACAGTAGGTATCCAGTACAAGCCCATTTTCCCCTTGTCGTTTGTCGGGACTGGCAAACAGGTTCAGGAGCACGCAAGTGTTACCTCTGAACTTGAATTAAAATCCGGATTTTGTGGCGGCATGATAATCCGTCACGGATTCTCAGACCTTGTAGCCATGGAAGCAGGGATCAATTACGTAAAGCGCAAATACCGCCTTACATTCAGGGATTCGGGTTTTTCCGGTTCATCACAATTCCGTATTGTCGGGTATGAAATTCCCTTTTCATTTCTTGCCTACATACAGTTGGGAGAAAAGTTATTCATGAATGCCTCCATGGGGCCAAGTTTTGATTTCTTTGCAAGTGATGTTGAAACCTATGACGATTATTTTGTCCAGGTATCCCGCCGCAATCAGTTATTGTCCGTTTCCATTCTGGCAAATATCGGCTGGGAATGGCGTACCGAAAAAAGCGGATACCTGTATCTTGGCGCATCGTACCACAGGCCGTTTTCCTATACCTACGACAATACTGCCAAATATAATTTTAATAATAAGGAAGAATATTTTTATTCCCGTCTTCTTGGCAATTACCTGACTGTGGATATCCGCTATTTTTTTCATCAGGACGCCCGGAAGACTTACAGGAAATAATAATAACGAAAAAGCCCCGCCGTAGCGGGGCCTTTCCTGTTCAGCAGTGTTAATTACTGAATCACTAGTTTTCCGGTGTTCACGCTTTCGCCGGAAAAGCATTTTAAGAAATAATATCCAGGTGCAATCCCTGAGATATCCAGGGTAATTTCATTACGGCCCTGTACCTGATGTGTTTCCGTAAGGGTACGCCGTACCAGCCTGCCGGATCTGTCAAGGATATCCAGAACCTGGTGTACATTGGGTTGTGCAGGTAAGGAAACAGTAACGCTTCCAGACGCAGGTGCCGGATAAACCAGAAGCCCGCTGATACTTCCGGCGTAGGTTCCGGTTCCGGTGGTTCCATTGGGCACTACCACCACAGAGCCAAAATAAGGTATGTGGTTGTATGCGGTAACGGTTACATCAAGGGTATCACCGGCGGTAAGTCCGCTGACGGGGATACCCGCAATTCCTCCCAGGGCATGGCCTGTTCCAAGTATCTGATTATTATGGCTGAGGCAAACCAGCGCCCCGTTGACATTACAGTGAACCAGCCAGTTTGTAACCATTACATCAATGGTTGCATCGTGTGAAACCTGGAGAGGTTCCGGTGTCGCCGTTCGAACGGTAAGACTCGGATCGCCGAAGCAGGTCCAGGTATCGGTCATTTCATAGCCGGCTGAACCATACTCATCGTTCATGTGCATACAACCGTTTACGGAAAGTCCGCCAAACGTATGACGGATATTATTGGGGTAACTTTCCACCATGATATCTACCATTTCATCCTGACCATCCATGGGCGGATCCCAACTCTGGTTGATCGTTGACATCAGTGTGGCAATGGCTCCCAACGGCTCACCGGAGGTATTGGTGGTACGCATCAGCACTTCGGCAAAGCAGGTGTTGGAAGCAAAGTCCCCATTGACACAGGCAACCGACCAGATAAATGGTAAGGCGGATGTATTGGTAAGATTGGGAACATCGGAAGAACTGAAACCTGTAGTGGAACAGGCATTTACTGAACCGTGTCCTGTATAGGTGAAAAAACTCCTTCCGTCATTCAGTGAGGCATTCAGATCTGCCGCCGTGGGGTCACCTGTATTATCCATGCCGCCCTGGGAGCCGTCATACAATTCATCCGCGTCTGTGTATGTATAATTCATGATTTTGGTACGGATGTTCCTTTCATGTTCATAGTCCATTTCACCATCATCACCAGGGCCCTGCCCGGAGCCGATACAAACACCTTTATGGTACCATGTCCCGTTGGGATCAGGATACATCTCATAGGTAAGGGAACGATGCACCTGGGTCTCAACATCGGCAATGTTCTCCGCGGAAAACCGTCCCACAATCACCTCTGCATAAGAATCATTTCCCAAAATATAGCCGTACCCCGGATCACTGTCCCCATATTGAGAAGGGTATGGAGGAATTTCCGGCCCGTCACCGACAAGCAGGACAAATGTCAGCCCGTTTGTATTGTAATAATTTTCAATATAAGATTTGATATCCTGGGGTGAGTTGCCGATGGTTGCCACATCCACCATTTCTGTCGGCTGGCCCATGCGGTTTTTCCAGTCCACAAAAGGCTGCATGGCAGGCATGAACGGCCCATAGGAAATCACCAGCATACGGCCCTGATCTGTGGTGGGAGTATATTGAACATGATTTATGTTTACAAACCTGGAATTGTACAGAAATGAATAAACCGGATCAGTCTGCGGACTTTTGGTTCTGTTCAGTTCATTAATGCCCGGTTGAAAGGTGGAAGGGCTAAGTTTTACGGTAAGGTCCGTATAAATTCTAAGTACTTTACTGACGGGGTTGTATTGAAAGGGATATACCACAATTACCTGGCCTCGTACATCCCGGAGGATGAATGGATCGCGGAGTGATACGAGGTTTCCCGGATAAAAGCTATTGGAGGAATACGCGGGACCATACGCAAAGGGAACCTGAGAGGGATCCTGATTCCGGTACAGGTTTCCTTTGGAAGGGGCAATATTGATACCCGGGATGTCGGTGAAATGCGCGCTCAACACGGTGATGTCCATAGATCCCCGGTCCGGAATGGCAACGGAGGCGGTCAATTTGCAAAGGTCAGGGGATCCGGCGTCGAGTATTTTTGATGATTTACCAACAGATATGCTGAAAGCCTGCCCGGCGGGTGTATGGACTTCGGTGGTGAAATAGCCCGGAATGGTAAAGGATACCAGAATGTCATCGCCATGCTGACCGATATTCAGGACTTGCGCATTGGCGGGGACTGAACTCTGCAGTCCGTTCCAGTTTTTGCCGCTGGCAAAGGAAAAGAAAGGAATAACCATCAACGAACAGATTACCCCGGACAGGTAACTCCTATATTTCATGGCAGATGGGTTTGATGAATGCCTAAATGAATGAACCAAGATACAGGAAAAACTCATAATGCAAAAGGGTGTACCAAAAAAATCCTGAAATTATCCCGATATAAATAAAAATATCAACCTTTCAGTTTGGGGTTTAGCTTATGCCGGGTACGATCCCTCCTGCTTTTCTTTATAAAATTCTTTTCAAGCGATGTTTCCAGATCAATCCCGCATTGATTGGCAATGCAAAGAACCACAAACAGGACGTCTGCCAGTTCATCCGCAAGCTGAATCTTTCCCTCTCCCTTTTTAAAACTCTGATCGCCGTAAGTCCGGGCCATGATACGCGCTACCTCGCCAACCTCTTCAGTCAGGATGGCCATATTGGTCAGTTCGCTGAAGTAGCGGACACCATGCTGATGTATCCATTGATCTGTTTTCTGCTGGGCATCTTTAAATGTCAGATTGCCTGTTGCTTTTACTCTCTCCATTTTGAATCTATGATAAGTGTAACAGGGCCGTCATTTACCAGCTCCACCATCATGTGAGCGCCGAATATGCCAGACCCGGTCTTTTGACCAAGTAATGAATCCAGTCTCTGAATAAATGCTTCGTATAAAGGTATCGCCTGTTCCGGTCTCGCGGCACGGATGTAGGATGGCCGCTTCCCCTTCCTGGTAGAGGCATGCAGGGTAAACTGGCTGACCACAATTACCCTGCCCCCCGATTCAGGCAGGGACAGATTCATCACACCTGAATCGTCAGGGAATATTCTTATACCGGAAATTTTCTGGCACAACCATTCCACATCCTCCCCGCTGTCTTCCGCTTCAATTCCCAGCAAAACCACAATACCCTTTTCAATGGATGCAGTAGTATTATTTTCAACCCTGACCGAAGCACGCGATACTCTTTGAATAACCGCTCTCATATCAACGGAAAATATCTTCGTTTTGCAAAACACTCAGGTAACTCTCAAACCTGCTGATGGCAATGCGTCCCGCTTCCACCGCTTCCTTAACGGCACATGCGTTTTCATTCAGGTGAAGACAATTCGCAAACCGGCAATTGCGGGAAGCACTGAAAATCTCAGGAAAGAAGTGTGACACCTCATACCTGTCAAAATTAATGGTTCCAAATTCTCTTATCCCCGGGGTATCAATCAGGTATCCGCCTTCCGGCAGGGAATGCATTTCTGCAAATGTGGTGGTATGGGTTCCCTTTGAATGTGTACTGGAAATGCTGGCTGTTTTCAGGTTAAGATCCGGAATCAGCCGGTTGATCAGTGTGGATTTCCCCACGCCGCTGTGTCCCGATAACAGATTTACGGTTCCGTTGAAAGCTGTACGGAGCGTTTCAAGTCCTTCTCCCGATTGAGCGGACACCACCAATACACTGTAACCAAGACCGTCATACAATTCGCGGAGTTTTGCTACATGGTCTTTTATTGTATCGCTGTAGAGGTCGGATTTATTCCAGATAATCCCGCCGGGTATATTATACGCCTCTGCAGTGGCCAGAAAACGGTCAATAAACCCCAGTGAGGTTTTGGGCAGAACCGGTGTTGCAACCACCCATGCACGGTCAAGGTTTGCTGCCAGAATCTGGACCTGCCGGGATAATTTTACCGATTTACGGATGATATAATTCTTCCTCGGCAACAATGCCGTGATCCAGCCCTGATTATTGGCAGGATCCTGCTCTACCTCCACACGATCTCCCACGGTCAGCGGATTGGTTGCCTCAAAATCCTGAAGGCGCAGGTTCCCGCGGATCCGGCAGGGAGAACAATTCCCGTCCGCAAAGCGGACGGTGTAAAGTGAACCGGTTGATTTAATTACCACTCCCTGCATGCAGCGAATATACGCAACCTGTCATGTATCGCCGGAAGGAATAGAAAATGATTCTGTAAAAATTCAGTTAGATTTGCAGTGATGTCGGTAAGCATACGCCATATCACAAAATTTTACGGGAAGCAGAAGGCCCTGGATGATGTGTCTTTCGAAGCAATGCCCGGCCGGGTTACGGGATTTTTAGGACCCAACGGAGCCGGGAAATCCACCATGATGAAAATCATTACCTGTTTCATTCCCCAAACCACGGGTGAAGTAAAGGTCTGCGGATTTGATCTCATCGAACAACCCCTCGAAGTGAAAAAACGCGTCGGGTACCTGCCCGAACATAATCCGCTGTATCATGATATGTATGTGAAGGAGTACCTGGATTTCATCGCCCGGCTGCATCATTTGGGCAGTGCACGGTCAACACGTATCACCGAAATGATCGAAATCACCGGACTTGGTCCTGAGCAACATAAAAAAATCGGTATGTTGTCCAAAGGATACCGCCAGCGAGTAGGACTTGCCCAGGCTTTACTACACCATCCCGAAGTACTCATCCTGGATGAACCTACCTCAGGCCTGGACCCCAACCAGCTTTCCGATATCCGCACCCTGATCCGTAATATCTCCAGGGAAAAAACGGTTATCCTCTCCACCCATATCATGCAGGAAGTGGAAGCGATATGCGAACACGTAATTATTATTCATAAAGGGAAAATCGTGGCGGATGAAGACACGGGGGTACTCAGGGAAGAAGTCTCCGGCGGCGAACAGGTTCTGGTAGAATTCGACAAACCGGTTACACGCAGTCAACTGTCGGAAATCAACGGTGTCGTCCGGGCAGAATATGATTCGGGAAATACCTGGATATTGTACAGTGAAAAAGGAACAGACATAAGGGAAGCCGTATTCAGGTTTGCCGTCAGGGAACAGCGAACCGTATTATCACTTCAGAAACGCGGACTGAAACTGGAAGACATTTTCCAGCGTCTGACGCATGGTACTTCATGACAGGGTTTGACTTTTATCCTGGTCACCTCAGAAAATGTATATGATAAGGACAGGCAGTTTGCAAATGCGTCACTTTATTCGCAAAAGTATGTCCGGAAACAGGATCTTCCTGCCGGTACCATTACTCATGTATGTATGCATCCTGATCCTTCCCGCCTTCCGTCTGGCGGCGCAGGATATTTCCGCATACGTTGATTACCGTGGATACCTGTACGCCTTTGACAAGGGTACCTTTCATAAACTTGAATACCTCCCTCCCACATCCTATAAGGTGGGTGGGAACGCGGTTGCCTACATAGATAACAAGAACGATTTCAGGATCTATTACGGCGGTGAGGTCTATACCCAATTGAATGCGGCGGATTTCTATTACACCGTTACGGAAAACCTGGTTGCTTACAGGGTTGGCAGGGTCCTGTATGTTTTTGATGAAGGCGAGAAAAAAACACTCAGTTATTATTCCACCATGCTGACGACCTGCGACAGCGTACTGGCATTTTTTGATGACTCGAACTATAACCTGTACACATACTACAATCACCGGATGGCCGAACTCGAAAGTTCCCTGCTGGAAGTCCCCCGATCCCTCAGGTGCGGTCCAAATACCATAGCCTGGATCAATCAGAGTAATTTTTTCAATGTGTTTTACCAGGGGAGAACCTTTACCCTGGATAATATTGCTCCCCTGTCATTTTCACCGGGAAGGGATATTGTTGCCTATGTGGACGGTTACGACCATTATTTTCATCTCTTTTATTACGGTGACACGGCGATGGTTGAAACTTTCGCCCCGGATTCGTTCAAAGTGGGGTATGGTATCATGGCCTATACCGATTACCTCGGGAACTTCAGGGTTTTTTCCAAGGGGAAAACAGACAAATTGCTTTCCGACCGTCCTGATTTTTTCAAGGTACAGGGAAATATCATAACCTATGCCTATAACCGTTCATTCTATGCCTGGTACCAGGGCAGGGTCTATAATCTGGAAACCTTTGTACCCTCCGACATTCAGAACGGTATTAACGGGGTAGCCTGGCTGGATGAAAGCGGCAGGCTTATGTTTTTTGACAGGGGTAAGACCTATACGGCTTCCTATGAAGTCATTAATTCCTATTCCCTTGATGGAAATGTCCTGAAATTCGAGGTGGGTACGAACACGACTCACATGTTCTTTGAAGGCCAGACCTATTAACAGGCTATTTTCAGTCGTAAAAGCTGTGAAAAACTATCCTGCGGATGAAAAAGCCGGCCATCACCTCTTGTAACAAAGAATTTCCGTACCTTTGCGGCCATAGTGGAAAGATTTGATTATTCCTGTTTTTACAGAATAATATTGCAACCACGGTAAAAAAATGCTAAGTCATTTTTCGCCTGCCTGCAATCCCGGTCTCTTCCCCTTTATTCAGTATTCAACCATCAAATCTCTCAGAGAACCATGTCTTATTTATTTACATCCGAGTCCGTATCAGAAGGGCATCCCGATAAAATCGCGGATCAGATTTCCGATGCACTTATTGATTATTTCCTTGCCTATGATCCCGCATCAAAGGTTGCCTGTGAAACACTGGTTACCACGGGACAGGTCATTCTTGCCGGCGAAGTTCATTCGAAGGCCTACCTGGACGTCCAGGACATTGCCCGTGAGGTGGTGAGGAGAATCGGTTACACGAAAAGTGACTATATGTTCGAAGCCCATTCCTGCGGCGTATTCAGTTCAATTCACGAACAATCTCCTGACATCAACCAGGGCGTTGTGAAAAAAGATCCGTGGAAACAGGGAGCCGGAGACCAGGGAATGATGTTCGGGTATGCCTGCCGTGAAACGGACAATTTCATGCCGCTTCCCCTGGAACTGGCACACCAGTTACTGCGTGAATTGGCAGCCATCCGCCGCGAAGGCAAGGTGATGACCTACCTGCGGCCCGATGCAAAATCTCAGGTTACCATTGAATACAATAACAATCACAAACCGGTCAGAATTGATTCCATTGTAATATCCACACAACACGATCCATTTGATAAAAAGGATGCCGTAATGCTGAAAAAAATTAAAGAGGATGTTATACAGATACTGATACCACGGGTAAAAAAGAAACTCAATAAGTCCATCCAGGCGCTCTTTAATGAGAAGACAAAATATTTTGTGAATCCGACAGGTAAATTCGTCATAGGCGGTCCGCACGGAGACACCGGCCTGACGGGCAGGAAAATTATCGTGGATACCTACGGGGGCAAAGGAGCACACGGCGGCGGCGCCTTCTCAGGAAAAGATCCTTCCAAAGTGGACCGTTCCGCAGCCTATGCTACCCGCCACATTGCAAAAAACATGGTTGCGGCCGGTCTTTGCGATGAGGTGCTTGTGCAGGTGGCATACGCCATCGGAATGCCGGATCCGGTCGGATTGTACATCAATACCTACGGAACCGCCAGGGTGAAAATGAATGACGGCGCTATCGCAAAGAAAATTTCCGAATTGTTTGACATGCGCCCCTATGCCATCGAACAACGCTTCAATCTCCGCAGTCCGATTTACATGGAAACCGCTGCCTACGGCCACATGGGAAGGGAGCCGCGTATCGTTGAAAAAACTTTCAACAAGGGAAAGCACAATGAAAAGAAGATAAAGGTAAAATTGTTCCCGTGGGAAGAACTGGATTATGTTTCTAAAATCCGTACGGCCTTTTCAATCAGCAATACCGAGAAAAAAAACCTCAAAGCCGCTGAGCTTGAAATTGCCTGAAAATAAAATCATAGTATAATGACCATTGTAAAAAGAGGCACAGTCGCCTCTTTTTTTTGTCTCCATCGCATTTGAAATTTTCCGGCCAGCGTACGGCTCATTTAAATAGTCATTCGGAATTCATTACAAGAGGTTCAATGAATGCATGACCAGAAATTTCCGAAGCATCTTCTGTTACCCCATCAGCATCTTCTGCCATAAAAATTCATGCACAATTCACGATACCGCGGCCTTTTCTGTATTCTCATTTCCTGCAATCGCCACATCCGGCTGATATCCTGCAAATTGATTCCTGCTCACGAATTTTCGCCCGTTGAAAAAAATTAATTCCCTGATTCTTTAATATCCCTTTCGGTATTCGTACCTTAGTAGGTATGAATCCTCCTCTTTCAATGAAACGATTCGATACTGCGTCAGAAACGATTAATGAACTGAGGCGTTCAGGGTATTCCATTGACTTCAATTCAGGAAAAGCATTTGAGAAAGACCTTAATGAAAAACTCAGAATGCATCCCGAAGAATTCCGGATAGATCATGCTTTCCGGTTTGAAGGCGATTCGGATCCTGCCGATGAAATGGTGGTGTATTCCATTTCATCCAACGACGGGAAGTATAAAGGAATCCTGGTTAATGGCTATGGAATCTATTCGGATCCCCGTTCTACTGAACTCATTGATCATTTGCGCAGAACCCATGTCTGGCTGAAAAAGCAGGCAGTATAAAATTGCAACGCCTACTCGGCGGCAAGTTTTCTCAGTGCCTCCAATACAGACGGATCTGACGGGCGATTTGCATTGTAATTAACAATCTCCCCTTTCCGGTTCATGATCATATACCGGGGAATACTGTTAATCTGAAAATACTTGCAGACTTTTGAAGCCCAGTTGCCCGGTGAAATCACATTGATGCCTTCAATATGATTGTCCTCAATACCCTTTTTCCAGGCTTCCGGTTTGGCATCAATAGAGATATACAAAAACAGGATGTTTTTCTTTTCCTTATCCGTCAACTGATCATGGAGTTGCTTTGAATATGGCATCATCATTCTGCATGGTCCGCACCAGCTTGCCCAGAAGTCAATATATACCACTTTCCCTTTAAAGTCATCAAGCGAAACAGGCTTGCCATCCAGGTCTGTCAGACCGATCTGATCCCTGTCCGGAGCCGAAGTTGCCCCCGTACCCTTGCCGGTGCCTGCGGTATTTTCTCCAACAGGTTGTGACTCCACATAGGCTTTTACGGACTCATACAATGAGCCGCTTACATTTGCTTCCTTCAAGGCATGCAATAGTTTCGTTCTCATATAAGATGCTATCCTTCCGCACTCTTCGAGTGTGAAACGCGCCAGCCAATAGGTATATACACTGCTTTCGAGTTTATCCGTTGCAACTGCCAGTTTCCGGTCTGCTGAGGTACTGGGATCCTGAAACTTGTTAAAATTATTAGCCTTCGAGGTAAAATAGACAATATAATACATCACAAAATCCCGGTAGGAATTGCTGATCAGTGATTTATTATTATTCAGGACAACTGAAGGAAGTTCTTTCAGCATAACCTCAGGGATCTCCTGTACAGTCATGACCTTGGGGTTGTTATTGGCGTTAATGACAGGCCAGGCAAGCAACAGATGCCAGTAACGGTAAAAAATCTGATCCTGGATGAAGGAGAAGAAATCCGGTGAAAAAGCACTTGATTGCTGATTTCCTTTCATATACTCCAGCATGGCACGTCGTTCCATGAAAATTTCTGATTCGTAGGCATCAATGCCCTTCGTCAGCATGGTTGCATAACTGATGCTGTCGTTAAATTCTTTTGCAAACTGCGTAAAGAATTTTTGAAGAAAGGAATTTTCCTCAGCGCCCTTCCCGCTGAGTTGAAGGGATGGTGCAGGACTGGCTGAAAACTGAAATGAAATATCAAACCCGGGTTCGGCATACAACGGGATCCGGTCTGCCCCATACCGGATCTCAACAATCCTGTTTCTGTCAAGACTAAAGGTGGTATCAAAGATTCCGTTACGGGTCGTTACCCTGAATACCTCCGGATTCAGGTTCAGCCAGGATTTATCAATACTGATCGTAACAGGGCCTGGTACCGGATTCGAAAAGGTTCCGGAAATTTTAAAATTCCCGTCGGCAATGACGGAATGATACATCAATACAAAAGCGGTGCAACAAGCAATGAGTCTGGACATGGGAGATGGGAATATTTTGTGCTAAATTAAGTCTTTCCTTTAAATCAATATATTCTGAACGCATCCGCGGTTCATGGCCCGCGTCCTGTCACCTGGCGGGAGTAATGTGAAGAATACCCTCTGAAACTGCCTGAATTTCCTCCCGGTTCATCAGTTCCTTGCGTATTCGTCCCTCCACATATAGGTTGAACTGATCGCTGTAATACCGGCTCATGAGTACCCCGGACTGACCGGAAGGAAGCACGTTACAGCCATTTTCCGGATCCGAAAAATCAAGGGTTCTTCTCATCGCGGGACCCAGGGTAGCGCTAAAGTGAAACATACTGTCAGAAAAAAAACTCTGATTGTTCAGTGTTTCAATTCCGCCCGGAATGGGTACCGGTCCAATGTTGAAGAACACATTCAGTGGTTTTTGTTTACCCAGGGGATGCTCAATTTCAAGGGTATGTACCTTTTCCCAGGCCCATCCTGCCGAATCACGGCCAAGCAGATGCACAATATCCTGCACCGTCTTTGCGAAGGCTGCTCGTATTATATCCTGCCTAGACTCCTTTTTATCGGTGTGTACATCATCCCACCAATAAGCTGAATCATTACTGACAAAAGGCGCCACCGTACATTTCTCCACATGTGTTTTCATAAACGCGGCAAAATCCATTTCTCCCGTTTCATCTGAAAAAGCATCATGAAGAATGTGATACAACCACCTGTAATATACGACGGGAGCCTTATCCTGCAGGCCGTGGGAGCCTTTCCAGTTACGGCAAAGAGCCAGTGCCATTTTCTCCGGTTCGGTAAGAATTTTTTCATCGGGGATCATTACCGCTGACAATACATGAGCAACCCGTGCTGCAACGGGATTGGTGTCATCTGTATTAAAGGTCTGCATATCAGCCATGGAAAATTGCTCCCTGTCATGAAGTAATTTCATCAATCGTACTGCGCGGTCTTCAGGAACATAATAACCGGAATGGTTTACGCCTCTATAAATTCCAGGTGCATTATTTGTGGAGTACACAAATCCACAGGAAGGATTTTCCGATTGCGGGTTCATATCAAAGGGATAATAACCCAGCCAGTCACAGGCTCCGGAGGATCCATCCATGAGAAAAGACGGTGTGGCTCCCTCCGGCCGTCTCACCAGCTTAGCAGCCGTCCACCAGGCAATATTATTTTCGGCGTCTCCATATAATATATTCAGCCCCGGTGCGGCAATCCGTGAAACCGCTGACCGGAAATCTTCCATATTCCCTGCATGCATCATGTTATAGGTCACTTCAAAAAGACTGACAGGTTCTTTCAAATACGTCCAGCAAATACTTACAGGATTCACGGTAACGGAATCAAAATCATTCATCACATCACTGCATACAGGCCCGTGTATCGTACTTCTGACAGTCAGCAGGATATTGGCACTGTCTTTAACCCGGATTACTTCCTGCCGGAGTACCATTTTCTCCCGGTTTCCGGTATGATAGTATGTATTGCTGTCATCCGGTTGCGTTTTCTCCTCAAAGAAATCCAGGTCATCATTTTCAAGCATCGTCAGACCCCAGGCATGTCGAATGGTATGGCCCAGCGGGGCAAACGGAAAACCTGCCAGAAAACTACCATAGAAACGCATACCGGGGTATTCCAGGTGCGCTTCATACCAAACCGCCGGCTGCTGGTGTCCGATATGGGTATCATTTTCAAAAAGTACCTTACCGGAACGGGATTTTTTTGCGGCAAGTACCCAGGCGTTACTCCCCATCCAGATTTTTACCGGGATTTTTTCCATCAATGATCCAAATGAAATGCTGCGATCCGGGGAATCCTCTGCCAGGGAATTCCCACAGGCGGTATTGACCATAGAACCGGGGACAAGGCCGGTGAACAGGGATTGCATATATCCGGGGCCCAGTTTTTTTTCAAGCCTGCTCATTAACGGGTCTGTTCGAAATCCCATTTCAAAGTTAAAGGACATATAACCGATGACGAGAAACATATCTTTCAGGGTAAACTCTTCCATGGGTATATGGAGGATCAGGAATTCCAGCGGTTTCTTCTTCTCGCGGATAAACTGATTCAGGCCTTCCAGGTATGCCAGGGCGGGGGCACTCCATGCACTGTCCTGCATGGAAGCAAAATCACGGGCCTCCTTTTCGGCTTTCCGGTTCAGCCCCAGCATCCTGAAAAATCTGTCAATGTCGAGCGTTTTATTTCCAAAAATTTCTGACAGTCTTCCTCCGGCAGCACGACGTATCAGTTCCATCTGAAACAAACGATCCTGTGCTTCTACATAACCCAGTGCCATGAATACATCCTTTTCATTATTCCCGTAAATATGCGGAATACCGCAGGTGTCAAAATACACATCCACCGGGCCATTCAGGTTTTTCAGAGAGATTTCGCCCTGATAGTCCGGTCTGGTCTGAAGGAGTACGATGTAAACAGCAATGCCAGCCATTACAAGCAATGCAATTGAAACAAAAAGAATTTTTTTTATCAGGGGACCCATATTCCGGAGATCAGGCGGAGTAACCAAACCGTCTGAGCTTCTTTTCATTTTTTCGCCAGTCTTTCTCCACCTTTACAAAAAGTTCCAGGAAAATTTTTTTACCGGTAAAAGCCTCCATCTCCTTCCTGGCTTCCATGCCAATTCTTTTAATGGCTTCCCCGCCTTTGCCAATTAGAATGGCTTTTTGGGAATCCCTTTCTGCATAAATAATGGCTCCGATCCGTATTAATTTTCCCTCTTCTTTATAAGATTCCACCGTTACCTCCGTGGCATAAGGTATCTCCTCCTGAAAATGAAGGAAAATCTTTTCACGAATTATCTCACTGGCAAAAAAACGTTCGGGAGCATCACTGATCTGATCCTTAGGAAAAAAAGGCGGGCTTTCCGGGAGTATTTCAAGTATGGTTTTAATCAGTTCGCTGGTATTAAAATCCATTGTTGCAGATACGGGAATTACCGCATAGGGTGAGACCTTCTTTTTCCAGCCATGAACCAGTTTGTTGATTTCATTGGAGGATGAAATATCCGTCTTGTTGATGACAATAATTACCGGCACCTTTATGCTTTTTATTTTTTCTGCCAGTGCATCATCCATATACGCTTCGGAAAGATCAGAAATGAACAGAACGGCATCGGCATCTTCAAGTGATGCATTCACAAAATCCATCATTTTTTCCTGCAGGAGATAATGGGGTTCCAGAATCCCCGGTGTATCGGAAAATATTACCTGGTAATCCTCCGTACTCAGAATACCCTTGATCCGGTGTCGGGTAGTTTGTGCTTTTGAGGTCACAATAGAAAGGCGGTCGCCGATGATCCGGTTTATCAGGGTGGATTTCCCCACATTGGGTTTTCCGATAATACTTACATAACCCGCCTTATGTCCCATTTGTTATTCTTTTTTCAAAGTAAAAAAATAATTTCTATCTTTGCAGTCCAATATTGAAAAAAGGGTTGTTTTTGATGCATTTTTAAGTATTAAGGCATTTTTTTCGACCAAAACATACAGTGCGGGGTGGAGCAGTTGGTAGCTCGTTGGGCTCATAACCCAAAGGTCACAGGTTCGAGTCCTGTCCCCGCTACCTCTGAAGAAAGAGGCTGCCACTTATGACAGCCTCTTTATGTTTTACCTAATTGGGAAGGGATTTTATTAAATCCCTGATCCACAAATAACCAATGGATGGCAAGGGCTCATATCCGCCGCGGCGGACACAGGTTCGAGTCCTGTCCCCGCTACCGAGGAGAAGGTCACAGAAATTTGGCCTTTCTTTTTTTCATGGGTACAATACAGGTAGAACAAATTCTCAACGAATCTGAGCAGTGTCGTTCTAAAGTCAATTGCCTTTTTACAATTCCTTCTGATTTCAGTTGTTAGAATTTACAGTTATCATTTATTGTTATTATTTGTTTTGTTTATATCAATATTCAGGTCTTCTCAACATTTCTATGCATTAGGCTGACATTTGATCTTATTTTTCATGGAATTATAAATGTCAATCAGGGCAATCAAAGATCTATTTTCCGTCACCGAAGTCGAACTGTTCTACAGAAATAAAAGGAAACCATCAGATCGCCCCGTTATAGCAAATTCAAAAATCGCCTATGGCCTTCCTGTTCAGTCGTGGGACATGAATAAGATTGAACTTCCGGAGCAATTCAAAATCATTTTGCCCGATCGGAAGAATTCACGCATTGGAATTTCTGATATTTCGACGGGCGATGTTTGATACAGTGTGGTTGATCCAAAAATTGCATTCTCAACAGCCTTAAAGGCCATGGCTTCCGGAATCATCCTTGCTCATTTACCCTTCCGGAAATACGAAACCAATTGGTTCTGATGAACGGCTAACAAAGGAGGTGGCAGAAGCAGAGGAATTACTTGAGATTAAGGTGCTGGATCATTTTGTCATTACGTCTGATTCGAGTACCTCTTTTGCTGATGAGGGTTTGACTCCTTTTTGAAGCTAACCAAATATGGCAGTTTTTTAGAGTTTTTTGCCTATTCGGGTGTATTTGGGTTTGTATTTGGATATTTTGTAGTTTTTGGGTGTATTTGGGTGTATATTTGGGTATGATGAATATTTCGATTAAGAGTGACAGCCTTAATATAAGCCCCGAACTCCTTAAACTCATCAGCGAAATTGATGAGTTTAAAGGCGCCTGGAGGGCCTTGGGGACTCTCTCTCCCGCTAGATTGCTCGCATTAAAACGCATTGCCACCATCGAAAGTATTGGGTCATCAACGCGTATTGAAGGAAGCAAACTCTCCGACAAGGAGGTTGAACGTTTATTGTCAAAGCTCGAAATCAAATCCTTTGAATCGAGAGATGAGGAAGAGGTGGCCGGATACGAAGAAGTAATGGAAACGATCTTCGAATCCTGGCAAAGCATTCCGGT
>JADZBN010000060.1 GCA_020852075.1 Bacteroidia bacterium | reverse complement strand
CTGTTCAGTGCTTTGACAAAGCCATCCATATCCACCTCCTTGTTTGCCTCCCTGGCCATCAGGCAGGTGAGATCAACGGGAAATCCAAACGTGTCGTAAAGCTCAAAAGCAAATTCCCCTGATATTTTTGTTGCGGAATATTCTTCAAATTTTTTAATTCCCGTTTCAAGTGTTCTGAGGAATGCCGACTCCTCTTCGCTGATTACTTTCCTGATGAATTCCTGCTGTGATTTAATTTCTGGAAATACATCCCTGAACTGTTCTGCAAGAATCGGTACAAGCGTGGTAAGGAATGGTTCTTTAATCCCAAGAAATGTAAATCCGTATCGTACTGCACGCCGCAGGATTCTCCGGATTACATAACCCGCTTTGTTATTTCCCGGCAGTTGCCCGTCGGCAATGGAGAAGGTAATGGCACGAATGTGATCTGCCATGACCCGCATGGCAATATCCATTTTTTCATTTTTCCCGTAAACCGTACCGGCTCTTGCCGAAATAAATTTTATGATGGGTTGAAATACGTCCGTATCATAATTAGAGGTTTTCCCCTGCAAAACCATGCAAAGCCTTTCAAAGCCCATTCCCGTATCCACATGTCTTGCGGGAAGATTTTCAAGACTTCCGTCAGCCTTCCGGTTGAATTCCATGAAGACGTTATTCCATATTTCAATCACCTGGGGATGGCCTGTATTGACCAGTTCCTTTCCCTTTCTCTTTTGACGATCCGCTTCATTTCTGATGTCAACATGAATTTCTGAACAGGGTCCGCAAGGGCCCGTTTCCCCCATCTCCCAGAAATTATCCTTTTTATTTCCCTTCAGGATCCTGTCCTCGGTAATGTGCGTCTTCCAGAAATTATAGCTGTCAGCATCGAAAGCCAGGCTTTCATTTCCATCTCCTTCAAAAACAGTTACATAAAGACGGTCAGGAGAAATTTTATAAACACCTGTTAATAATTCCCAACTCCAGGCAATGGCTTCTTTCTAGAAATAATCACCAAATGACCAGTTGCCGAGCATTTCAAACATGGTATGGTGATATGTATCAATACCCACTTCTTCCAGATCATTGTGTTTCCCCGAAACCCTCAGGCATTTCTGGGTATTAGCCACACGTGGGTATATTGCGGGTGAATTACCCAGAAAAATATCCTTAAACTGATTCATCCCTGCGTTGGTAAACATCAGCGTAGGGTCATTTTTCACCACTATGGGTGCGGAAGGCATAATATGGTGATTCCTGCTTCGGAAGAAATCGAGGAAGGCCGATCGGATCTGTGAAGAATTCATTCCCTGAAAGTATTGTGATAAAAGCCTGGCAAGCTTATATTTGCATCGTTTTTCGAGTAGCGAAGATACTCAGGTTTCCCTGATCTGTATTCAATGCCCAAGGTAAAATATCATTTTAATACGCATTCTCTGAAATATGAGAAGGTGGTCACAAGCTGGCGAAAGCGTCTTTTCAGGATTTTCGGATGGCTCTCCACCGCCATTGTATTCGCAGCGGTAATCATGCTTTTTGCCTATAACTTTTTTGATTCGCCAAAAGAAAAGCAGTTGAAACGGCAACTGGAGGAGACCACTTACCAACTTGAACTCCTTACCCAGCGGACCGACCAGGTTGAAGCAGTATTACAGGATATTCAGGAAAGAGACAATACCATTTACAGGGTTATCTTTGAGGCAGAACCGATTCCGCCTTCAGTAAGGCAGGCCGGGTATGGTGGTATTGACAGGTACAAGGCATTGTCAGGTTATTTTGATGCGGATCTGGTGATTGACATCACCAAACGGGTGGACAAACTTTCCAAGCAATTGTATGTTCAGTCCAAATCCTTTGACGAGGTTTGGGACCTGGTTAAAAATAAAGCGAATATGCTTTCTTCAATACCTGCCATTATGCCTGTGGCAAGTAAAGACCTGACCCATGTCGCTTCAGGATACGGTATGCGTGTGCATCCCATTTACAAAACGGTGAAAATGCATACAGGTATGGATTTTACCGCTCCCACCGGCACCGAAATATATGCCACAGGTAATGGAGTGGTGGCTACGGTGGAATACGACGGCAGGGGCTATGGAAACAATGTCATCATCAATCACGGATATGGTTATTCCACATTGTACGGGCACATGAGCCGGATAGCGGTAAAACCGGGTCAGAAGATAAAGAGAGGCGATCTTGTCGGGTATGTTGGAAATACGGGAACATCCACAGGCCCTCATTTGCATTATGAAGTCCGTAAGAATGGCAACCCGGTGAATCCTGTGAACTTTTATTATAATGATCTTACTCCGGAGGAATATGAAAAAATGCTTGAGATTTCCTCCCAGGCAGGTCAATCCTTTGACTGATCCTTTTGAATCATTGGAATGATTTTCCACGTGTTCACCAGGGCTGGTTCATAATTCAGGCAAACATATTTTGAAACACCGGAAAACCTTCTTAAATTCGTTCAGAATGCAGGTTAAATCTGAGTTTTATGCCATATAAAGAAAAAGAAATCGAAAAGCTGTACTATACCATCGGGGAAGTAGCCCAGATGTTTAATGTCAATACATCTCATATACGCTTTTGGTCAAAAGAGTTTGATGTAATCCGGCCGGCTACCAATAAAAAAGGGAATCGCCTATACACACAAAGTGACATAGATAATTTCCGGAAGATATATCATCTTGTAAAGGAAAAAGGATATACACTGAAGGGCGCCAAAAGCGAGCTCAAAGAGATGAAACAACCGGCCGTTGCTTCGGGACCTCCTGCTACTGAAGAACTTTTTCCGGAGGTACTTCCTTTCGACAATCCTGTTGACGTGCCATTGTCCTCTTCCGGAGATTTTCAGGAAGATATTGTAAACCGTATGGCAATTAAAAATAATCTGGAAAAGGTGCATTCCTCTCTCAGGGAGGTGGAAAAGGAATTGGATGGCCTGTTGAAGGAATAAAAGACTTTCAAAACTGATACCCGCCTGCAATTTTGCAGGCTTTTTTGTTTGTCCTCCTGCTTCCATTGCATTCCGGTTAAAGCTGCCATAAAAATTACAGGACGTAGAAATGAAATCCCTTTTACTCGTAACCGCTATACTAGTCCTTTTCGTTCAGGTTTCAGCCAGGAACGGCATGTGGATGCCCCAGTATCTGGATACATGGAATGAAACAGAAATGCAGGCAATGGGATCGAAACTTAAAGCCTCGGATATTTATTCTGAAGAGCACCCCAGCCTGAAGGATGCAGTGGTACACTTCGGAGGAGGATGTACCGGAGAAGTAGTTTCTGCCGACGGGCTTCTATTTACCAACCATCATTGTGGCTATTCGCAGATCCAGTCACTCAGCACACTGGGAAATAATTACCTTAAAAACGGGTTCTGGGCAGAAAGTCAGGAGAATGAACTTCCCTGCCCGGGTCTTGTCATTTCGTTTGTCCGTGAAATGAGAGAGGTAACCGGACTGATCCTTTCCCAAATCCCGGATGATATTTCCGGGAAGGACAGGGAGAACAGGATAAAAATACTTTCAGACAGCCTTGAGAAGAAGTTTTCCTCAGGCGACAGTATTAAAGCCAGTATTCAATCCTTCTACCAGGGCAATGCCTATTATCTTAATATCATGGAGGTATTTCATGATATCCGCCTGGTGGGTACACCCCCTGAAAGTATCGGAAATTTTGGAGGCGAAACGGATAACTGGATCTGGCCCCGTCATACGGGTGATTTTTCAATATTCAGAATATATGCCAGCCGTGAGAACAAACCCGCAGCCTATTCACGGGATAATGTCCCCTATCATCCCCGGCAATTTTTTTCAATCCGGACAAGCGGTATTAAGGAAGGGGATTTCACCCTCGTGTATGGATTCCCCGGAACCACACAATATTATCAGTTCGCATCTGTTCTGGAAGATATGATATCGGATTCGTATCCTGTAAAAATTGCCCTTCGGAATGCCCGACTTGAAATTTTAAGAAAGTCTATGGCGGAAAATGATACCATACGATTGAAATATGCAAGCAAATTCAGACGGCTCGCAAATTATTATAAAAGATGGAAGGGAGAACTGAGCGGCCTTACGGAATACCATGCACCGGATACGTTGAAACTGCGGGAATTGGCCTTTGAGGCCTGGGCTGAAAAGAATCCGGTTTCTTCATCCAGGTACGGCGGTATTATCCCGGCGGTTTCTGCTACCGTTGCAAATCTGGGGAAGTATTCTCTGGCGAATGATTATTTCACGGAAGGACTTCGCGGGATAGAACTTTTGTCGCTGGTTTCTCCAGTGATAAAATTCATTGGCAAAAACCGGTTACCGGACCCTGATTCCGCGGGAAGTAGCGATGAACAGCAAAAGGTGCTGAATGCCATCAACGGGTTTTATAAAAATTATGATGTACATGTTGACCGGATGAATTGCAGGGAGATGATACAAATAGTCATCAGGGGTCTTCCGGATGAAATGATACCGGAAATTCTGAAAAAAGCAGACAGTTTGTACAACGGGAATACAGGAAATTACGTCTCAGATCTCTTTGCCGGTTCGGTTTTTTTAGAGAGAGACAAACTGAAAGAAATGCTGCACCGGGAAACCGGAATGGATTCCATAAAAAACGATCCTGCCGTTTTGTTGTACAGATCTGTCCAAAACACCTGGGAGAATGTTGTCAGGCCAGGATATGAAACGTACAGAAACAGCATGGATTCATTGAAGAGGATATACATGAAAGGAATCCTTGAAATGCACGCGGGCGAAGCCGTTTTCCCCGATGCAAATTCCACACTGCGTGTTTCCTATGGGAAGGTCAGATCCATGAAGCCCAGGGATGGTATTCTGTATGAATGGTACACGACAACCGCTGGGATTCTGGAAAAAGGACTTACGGGTAATGAAGATTATACTGTGCCTGCAGTACTCCGGTCAGCAATATCGGATCCGGATAATCTGTATGCAGAAAAGGGTTTACAACATGTCTGTTTTATGGCTGATAACCATACAACAGGAGGAAACAGCGGCAGCCCCGTGCTGGATGGCAATGGAAATTTAATCGGAATAAACTTTGACAGGGCATGGGAGGGAGTTATGAGTGACATTCTCTTTCAACCCCTGAAAAGCCGGAATATTATTGTGGACATTCGTTATGTATTATTTATAATGAAAAAGGTGGGAAAAGCAGACCGTTTAATTAAAGAACTCAGACTTGTTCCATGATCTGTTACCAGGTCGAATTTGAAGCCAGATAGTTTTTTACATAATCCGAAATTCCTTCTTCCAGAGTGTGGAACGGCTGCTTATAACCTATGTTGGTGAGTTTTTTCATATCCGCCTCGGTATAGTACTGGTATTTATCCCTAATGTCTGCAGGAGTGTCAATGAATTCAATAGACATGTCCCTGTTCATGGCACGGAAAGTATTTCCTGCCAGGTCGAGAAATGTTCTGGCTTTTCCTGTTCCAAGATTGTATAATCCACTATCCTTTCTGTGATTCAGAAAAAACATGCAAACTCCTGTCACATCTTTTACATAGATAAAGTCACGCAATTGTTCTCCGTCTTTAAAATCCTTCCGGTGAGAACGGAACAATTTCATGGAGCCTTTCTCACTGATCTGCCGGTAGGCATGAAAAATTACGGAAGCCATCCTGCCTTTGTGGTATTCGTTCGGTCCGTACACATTGAAAAATTTCAATCCGGCCCAAAAATAGGGTTGGGCATCCTGACTGAGAGCCCAGTTGTCAAAATCATTTTTGGATTCACCATATAGATTGAGCGGTTTCAGTTTTGCCACGATTTCGTGATTGTCTGAATACCCAAATTCACCCGAACCATAGGTCGCAGCAGATGATGCATATACCAATGGAAGGCCGAATTCTGCGCAGAGACTCCAGACCTCTTTTGTGTAGTTCAGGTTGAGTCGGTCAAATACGCTCTTGTCAGATCCTGTAGTATCCGTCCTTGCTCCAATGTGAAAAACGAACTGGACAAATCTGTGGTTTTCCCGCAGCCAGGCAAAAAAATCATCCCGGTGGATTTTTGCAGTAAATTTTTTACCATTCAGATTCCGCATCTTGGCAGCATTGCTGAAATCATCTACAGCAACCACGTCCGAAAAGCCTTCATCATTCAGCTTCCGTATAAGGCAGCTCCCGATAAAACCAGCGGCACCCGTAACTATGATCATAATACTTTTTTACAAATGTAAATCAAATCCATGCATTCGTTGAATGAGCTATTCGGTCTGATATTTCAGAACAGCCAGCGAGAGTCATCTGTTCATGGATATTCGTCCACAAAAACCGGTTCATGTATAGTTGCTGAGGTGCCTGAATTCACAGCCATTTCAAACAGTTGCCGGATGGCCTTTTTACCACTGGGGCCGAGATCCAGGGAAAATTCATTTACGTATAATTCGATGTGTTTCTTCCTGACTTCCGGATCCATTTCCTGGGCATTTGATTTTACGTATTCAGCGGAAGCCTCCGGATGACTCAGGGCAAATGCCACACTCGCGTGTACAAACCTGTTAATGTCATTTTTTACGTTGTCAGGCAATGCCCGTCTTATGGCAATGCCTCCCAGCGGAATGGGCTGGCCCGTTCGGATTTCCCATAATGCACCCAGGTCTGCAATTTTTTTCAACCCCCTGGCCTGATATGTAAAACGGTTTTCATGGATGATCACCCCTGCATCTGTGTGGTCAGCCAGTACAGCATCCTCTATGGAGGAAAATACCATTTCCTCTTTGTTGGTGATTCTGGGATAAAAAACAGAAAAGAGCAAATTGGCAGTGGTGTATTTTCCGGGAATTGCAACAGACTTTATCTCACTTTCCGGATGGTCAAAACTTTTTTTTGAAATAATAAGCGGCCCGACACCACTTCCCAGTGCGCTTCCTGCCGTGAGTAACTGGTACGTATCACTAACCTCCATATAAGCCCGGAAACTCAGCTTGATAATATCCGTCAATCCCTGCATTGCCTGACGGTTTAAGGTTTCCACATCATTCAAATAAGGGCGGATGGAATATCCCTGATGCTGAATCCTTGAATGAACAAGTGCATCGAAAATAAAGGTATCGTTCGGGCAGGGTGAAAAGCCCAGCGAAAAATGATGAACGGAATTATTAACGGAGCCCAATTTGAATGGTATCAAGAAGTGAACGCGTGGTATCCTGAAGGTTTTTCAGCGCCAGCGGAACATTCCATGCATCTTTGTTGCGCCGGGTGACGTAATTCGAAACGGCACGTATTTGGGCAACGGGAATATTAAAGTCCCGGGCAACATGGAAACATGCTGCCCCTTCCATACTTTCGGTATCGGGTTGTAACCTGTTGATGAGAGCCTGGATACTCTTTTCATTTCCATGGACCGTGTTTACCGTAACCGAACGGACGGGACGAAGGGTCCCGAATACTTCATACATGCCGCAATTTTCCGAATACTCCCATTGCCCTTGAAGATTCATCTGCTGCAGGTTGAGGAAGTCTTCATTATCCTCCGCGCCCAATTCGCTGAGTATGTCTTCTCTTACCCGTATCACACTTCCAATCTCAAGATTCCGGTTGAAAGCACCTGCAATGCCTATATTCAATATCAGGTCGAAACGGTTGCTGCAGAGTTCACGTGTCAGCCTGGCAGCCGTTGCAACCATTCCCATTCCTGAAATGAGGCCGGAAACCAACAGTCCTTTTCGGTTGATGTCCGTTACATTTCCCAACTCAGGGTCAGTGGCTGCAACCAGGAGAATTTTCATGCTGCAAAGATACACCTGCAAATCATTGCCTGAAAAATTGAATTTGTATCTTTGCATTCTTTCTCAGCCTCAGATGGTTTATATTACCCGTAAAGAGCGTTTCAGTGCCGCACACAGACTAGCCCGTCCGGACTGGCCGGAAGAAAAAAACCGTCTGATTTTCGGGAAATGCTCTAATCCTAACTGGCATGGTCACAACTATTCCCTTTGGGTGACCGTGAAAGGTGAGCCCGATCCTGAAACGGGTTTTGTTGCCAACCTGGCAGAAATCAGCCGGCTGATAAAAGTTCACATACTGGATAAAGTGGATCATAAGAACCTGGATATGGATGTGGATTTTATGAAAGGCCGGAGAAGTACTATGGAAATGCTGGCGGTTGCCATCTGGGAGGTATTGCAGGAACCTTTAAAGGCTTCCGGATGTGTATTGCATCGTATTAAAGTCAGAGAGACTGAAAAAAACAGTGTGGAATATTTTGGTAATTAAAATTCATTGATATGACTATTCACGAAAAAATGATCCATGAGAACAAAATGGACGGCTATGAGAAGATAGACCGGTACAATCCGAAAATGCTGGAAGCCATTTCTTCCGGTTATGCTACGATTATACATGAGATTGGAGAGTCTGTAGAGCGTGAAGGATTGAAGAAGACACCCGAACGGGCAGCTAAATCCATTCAGTACCTTACACATGGGTATGATATTGATCCTGCTGCTATTCTTACCTCCGCTATGTTTCACGATAGCTACAAGCAAATGGTTATCGTAAAAGATATAGAGATTTATTCCCTTTGCGAGCATCATGTACTTCCCTTTTTTGGGAAAGCACATGTGGCCTATATCCCCAATGGATGTATTGTCGGACTCAGTAAAATTCCACGGGTGGTGGATGCTTTTTCACGTCGTTTACAGGTGCAGGAACGGCTCACGACTGAAATCAGGGATTGTATCCAGAATACCCTGAACCCTCTGGGAGTAGCTGTAGTCATTGAAGCAAAACATCTGTGCATGCTTATGAGAGGAATTCAGAAGCAGAATTCAGTGGCCACAACCTCTGCGTTTACGGGGGAATTTGAAAACGAGAAAACACGGGCTGAATTTATCCGGCTGATTTCTGCCAATCTTTCATAATGGATAAATTGGCGCAGGATTTGATGAATGGCTCCGATAATATGTAAATTTGCCTTAAAATCAATCTTAAGGAATTTTAAGAAGAATCCTATTAATAATACCCTGAATTCAACGTTGCAATCAAACTAACCAATAATACCATGGATAACACAAACTGGAATTTCAATCCCGTCAATCAGCCGGGCCTTGCACAAAAACCCCTAACCCGAAGCTTTATTTCCGGGGTATTCAGCTGGATGGGTATTGCCCTGGCTAATCCGCTGTTACTGCTTATGTATTCGGGAACAACATGGATTATATGAAGTACCTGATCAGATCAGACCAGGGCGGATTATCCGGACTGGGTTATGTTGTCATGTTTGCTCCTCTGGGATTTGTGTTGCTGATGGGCTTTGGGTTCAATAAACTAAGTTCTACCGCACTGACAGGGATATTTCTGCTGTATTCCATGATCATGGGGATCAGTTTGAGTTTTATCTTCCTGGCATATACACAAAGTTCCATATTCCAGGTGTTTTTTATTAGTGCTGCCATGTTTGGGGTTATGGCTCTGACCGGATATACCACCAAAACAGATCTGACCAAACTCGGATCACTGATGTTTATGGCACTTATCGGTATCATCATTGCGGCATTGGTGAATTTCTTCCTGAAAAGTGATACACTGAGTTACGTCATCAGCTTTATTTCCGTTATTGTATTTACAGGGCTTACCGCTTATGATGTCCAGAAGTTGAAGAATATCGGCGCCGGAGTGGAAGGCGGCTCGGAGAGTGCAGCCAAACTGAGCATAATGGGTGCACTTACCCTGTACCTTGACTTTATCAACCTGTTTCTGGCACTGCTCCGTATATTTGGCAACAGGAGAAGTTGATTTGCAGAGATTTCTGATGTCCATACTAAAATCCCGGTTTTGCCGGGATTTTTTCTTGTATGACAGATTCCTATTCTTATTTTTGGTGCGCAGGGTACTGATATACCCAAGCAATAAATAGTATGAAACGTGCATATATTTTTCCTGGCCAGGGTTCTCAATTTGTCGGGATGGGCAAAGAATTGTATGAAAATAATTCACAGGCTAAAGAGCTTTTCGAACAATCCAATGAAATACTCGGTTTCAGGATAACGGACCTGATGTTCTCTGGCTCTGACGACGACCTGAAGCAAACAAGGGTAACGCAGCCCTCTATTTTTATTCATTCGGTGATACTGGCTCTCATTCTGGGAGACCGGTTCAAACCGGATATGGCAGCCGGTCATTCTCTTGGTGAATTTTCTGCCATCGTAGCCTGCAGAGGACTTACCTTTCAGGATGGCCTGAAACTGGTCAGAGCAAGAGCATTCGCCATGCAGAAGGCATGTGAACGGCAACCTTCCACCATGGCTGCCATTTTAAATCTTGATGATGGTGTGGTGGAAGATATTTGTGCGGAAATTTCGGCCTCGGGAGAAACTGTGGTTCCTGCCAATTACAATTGTCCCGGTCAGTTGGTAATCTCCGGTTCCGTTAAGGGTGTGAATGAAGCCTGTGAAAAACTTAAAACGGCAGGTGCCAAACGCGCGATGATACTGCCTGTTGGCGGGGCATTCCATTCCCCGTTTATGGAGCCGGCAAGAATGGAACTTGCAGAGGCCATTGAGGCTTCGGTATTTTCAGCGCCTGTCTGTCCTGTTTACCAGAATGTAAACGCCATGCCTGAGACCGATCCCGTCAATATCCGTAAAAACCTGGTTGCGCAGCTAACAGCACCTGTGCGATGGTCTCAAACCATATCACACATGATTTCTGATGGCTCCCGGACATTCATTGAGGTGGGCCCGGGTAAGGTACTTCAGGGGCTGGTGAAAAAGATTAATAAAGATATGGAGGCCTTGTCGGCCTGACATGCCCTTGTTTTGAAGGTTGTTTTATTGTAAATTTCTTTGATTATTCCCTTGAGTTACTTGGAAATATTTCTGAAAATCCGGATTATTTTTCGCAATTGGCAATACTAAATTCCATACTGAGCTGGCTGATGAAAAAGCGAATCCACCAGATTGAGCTTTTTTTGAAATACCCCAATGAGGTTCAGCAGGACTGGTTTTTCCGGTTGATAGAGTCAGGAAAATATACTGAATGGGGACAAAGTTTTGATTACAAGTCCATACGCAAGCCTGAAGACTATAAAAACAGGGTACCTATTCAGAATTATGAATCCCTGAAGCCTTTCATCGAACGGCTGATGAAAGGTGAGCAAAACATACTTTGGCCGACCGACATACGTTGGTTTGCCAAATCTTCAGGAACGACTGCAGGGAAAAGTAAGTTTATTCCGGTGAGCAATGAGGCTATGGATGAGTGCCATTACAAGGGAGGCAAGGATTTAATAACGATGTACTGTAACAATAATCCTGACACGAGGATTTTTTCCGGGAAGGGGCTCATTCTGGGCGGCAGTCATCAGTTGAATATGGAAGGTCAGGATTCTTTTAACGGGGATATATCGGCCATTCTGATGCACAACCTGCCATTCTGGGTTCAAATGATCCGTACTCCTGAATTATCCATCGCATTGATGGATAACTGGGAACAGAAAATTGAGAAAATCATCCAGGCAACCATTCCCGAGAATGTGACCAGCATCAGTGGTGTACCTACATGGACCGTTGTGCTCGCAAAGCGGATCCTTGAGGTTACAGGCAGGAAAAACCTGCTGGAAGTATGGCCCAACCTCGAACTGTTTATTCATGGAGCGGTGAGCTTTACGCCTTACAGGGATCAGTTCCACCAATTGATTCCTTCAGATACCTTTCAATACCTGGAAACATACAATGCCTCGGAAGGTTTTTTCGGCATCCAGGACCGCCTTGGAGCTGATGATATGCTGCTCATGCTGGATTATGGTGTGTATTATGAATTCATGCCGATGGATGAGTACGGCAAAGAAGATCCGGTTACCATTCAGCTTGATGAAGTAGAATTAAATAAGAATTATGCTCTGGTAATCAGTACAAATGCGGGACTTTGGAGGTATGTCATAGGCGATACAATCCGGTTTACGGAAAAGAATCCTTTCAGGATAAAAGTTTCGGGCAGGACCAAATTGTTCATTAATGCATTTGGTGAGGAGGTTATTATTGAAAACACAGATAATGCGGTTCGCATCGCCTGTGAGAAAACGGGAGCCCTTGTCCGGGATTATACAGTGGCTCCGGTATATTTCTCAACGGATAACAACGGGGCACACGAATGGCTGATCGAATTTGAACGGAAGCCCCTTAGTATAGGATATTTTACGGAAGTTCTGGACAATGCACTAAAGGCACTCAATTCCGATTACGAGGCAAAAAGGTATAAAGATATCGCATTGCGTGAACCTGTAATCCGTTCCGTGCCGGACCAGACTTTTTACAATTGGTTGAAGAGTAAGGGAAAACTGGGTGGTCAGTTCAAAGTTCCAAGACTGAGTAATGACAGGCAATTTGTTGAGGAGATTCTGGCAATGGCAGATGCCCGGATCCCCGATAATAAAAATATTTAATGATGCGCTTCTTGTTTTTGTGTATTGCTGTTGTTCTTTTTGGCTTCACTGACGGGCAGTTTACACTTTTAAACAGCCTTAGTTTTCCGGATGTCAAAATCTTTACGACGGACCAACTTGGGAATGTCTATGTAGTACTTGATAATCAGTTGCTGATGTTCAGTTCATCAGGAAAACCCAAAGCATTTTATGGTGAAAAGAATCTGGGAACCATATATTCTGTAGATGCGACAAACCCCATGAAGATCATTTTATTCTTCCGGGACTTCGGAATCGTAAAACAACTGAATTCTCAACTTACTGAGCAAAGTTCTGTGAATCTCAGGAATACAGGCTTTTTTCAGCCCTCACTTGTTTGCACCAGCCTCAATGAAGGTTTCTGGATATATGACCAGCAGGATTTTCAATTAAAAAAATTAGACAATAACCTTCAGGTGAAATATCAGAGCGGAGATTTAGTACAGATAACCGGCAGGGAAATCCATCCCGATTTCCTGACTGAATTTGACGGATCGGTGTATATGAATGATCCGGGAACGGGCATTATTCAATTTGACAGATACGGAACTTACAATAAAATCCTGCCGCTGACCGGTATTCACAGCTTTCAGATTTCGGGCGATGATTTGCTCTTTGTGAAAGAGGGATTGATGTATGCCTATACATTGAAAACAATGGAAGAAAGACAAATCCTGATACCGGAAACACCTGGGGTAAGAGGAGGAAGAATTGAACAAAATCATATTTATTTATTAACAACAGACTCACTGAAATTTTATTCTTTTTAGATTCGCATCATTGTTTAACACCCATAAAACCACCTGAAACAAAACATCCATGGCATCTAAATCCGGTTCCGTTCGCAAAGCAGTTTCTAAAACAAATGCCAAAAGTTCTCCCTCCAAATCCGCGGTAAAACCAGGCCCTGGTAAAACCGCTGAAAAGTACACACCTACCAGAAAACAACTGACTCCATTACACGTTGCGGTTGCCGGAAATATAGGCGCGGGGAAAACCACACTGACCGGCCTGCTGGCAAAGAACATGAAATGGGAGGCGCATTACGAAGATGTGGATGACAACCCTTACCTAAACGATTTTTATGAGGATATGCAGCGCTGGTCATTTAACCTCCAGATATTCTTTCTGAATTCCCGGTTCGAACAGATTACCAAAATACGTCAAAGTGGTAAAACCGTTATTCAGGATCGTACCATTTATGAGGATGCCCACATTTTTGCGCCCAACCTGCATTCCATGGGTCTGATGACCACCAGGGACTTCACAAATTACCAGGCTCTTTTTGAACTCATGAGTAAATTCGTTTCACCTCCTGATCTTCTGATTTACCTGAGAGGTAGTGTTCCCGCGCTGGTAAATCAGATTGCAAAAAGGGGCAGGGATTATGAAAACTCAATACGGATTGACTACCTGAAGCGATTGAATGAAAGGTACGAAGCCTGGATTTCCACCTATGAACTGGGCAAACTGCTGGTGATTGATATTGATGATATTAATTTTGCCGAAAATCCTGAGGATCTCGGCAAAATCATCAATAAAATCAATGCGGAAATCAACGGACTTTTTTGATCCGCGTTAGACCTAAAAGACCTGTTCAGGTAACATTATCTAACATCCGGTAATTATTTATTACCAGGTGCAGGAGTAAATACTTCTACCTCGTGATGTACCGGTGGGAGAGATCTCAGGAAGGTGTAAATGGCTGACAGATCGCTTACTTTCATACCACCAATCACCGTCCATGGCATCACGGTATTTTTCTGGCCCGGAGCTACCGGTATATGAACCGGCTTTCCGGATGAATCCACAAATGACTTGAACTTTGCAATAAAATTTTCCCTGCTGAGATCACCAATTCCCGTCTCCTTATCAGGAGTAATGTTCGCGGAACGTACCACATCACCGGTTGGAAATGTAAACTGAAAGCCCCCTGCAAATTCCATCCCTTTCACAAACTGACCTTTTTCCTGCATGGTATGGCAATCCGTACATGCGGCTGCGTTTACAAGATACCTGCCGTATTCCAGTGTATCTGAAGGATCGGGTTCGGGGGTATTTATGGTATCAGGTTGTGGAATCGTCCTGACTATAAAATTCATCGGGAAATCCAGGCTTCGCGCAGGAATGTCGTTTTGAATGGGAGCCAGGGATCTGATATAAGCGACCAGGCTGTACAGGTCTTCTTTGGACAAACCTGCGTAACGCTGGTATGGCATGAGAGGGAATAACGCTTCTCCCTTTTTATTTATCCCACAGGTCATGGTACGTATCAATTCCCCGTCGGTCCAATCGCCAATTCCACCAGGAGTAATATTTCTCGAATAGATATATCCGGGGATTCCGACCATGGCCTGGTCAAACTTAAATCCACCTTTCCCTTCGGTACCAGGAATTATAGGGCCGGAATAATACCTGAAGTCACGGTCTGAGTGACAATCCAGACAGCCGACAGCGTGTTCTGCAAGGTACCGCCCTCTGTCCATCCGGGCAGGCGTTACTTCCACTTTTACATCCTGAACAGGAATGTCTGCGGGAAACTTGGAATTAAACCAGATGAGAGTGCCGGCAGCAATAAGCAGTACCAGCATTGCCAGAACGGCAAGGATTCGTAAGAAGATTCGCATTGGGGTTGGGGTTTAGGGGCACTGGTGTTTTGTGAAGAACAGATCAAAGAAAACAAAAAGTTCAACTAATAAAATGAAATTTATAATTCATGGAAATTTTTCAGGAAATTTTCCGGAAAAATGAAAAAGGGTGGCTTACGGGCCACCCTGAAACATGGAAACAACAAAAAATCAACTATAGGACTGAATATATCTGCTGAGTTCGGAAATACTGCTGTCGAATGAAAATGCTGAAAATGTCATGTAATAATTGTTTTTATCAATCGTTCGGGGATATGCTGCCTTTGCAAAGTCCAGCCTGGACGATTCAAAGGTGAACAATTGGATCATTTCAGTAATTTGAGAGGTACTGAAATAATTTTGTGACAATAGTTGCCGCGCAACATCCATCCGGGTGCTCTCAAATACCTGACCGGAGAGGACGGTTTTCATGTGCCGGAATTCCTGTTCATTTACAATATAATATTCCGGGTAAGAAGTATTCCATGAGGTTTCGATATATGGAACAGGAGGAGCTATGGATGAAGGCAAACATTCATTAACCACATTTGCCAAACTCAGTTGATTGTGCCCTTCGACCAACGCCAAAACCGTACTGTTAGCCGGAATCTGAATGGCACCTTCAAACAGGACCCTGCCTGAGAAATGCCTTCTGTGAATTCCCATGCCGTCATTTAAAAATATCCGCAAGTAGTGGGTGCCGGGATTTACATCGAGAATCGTGTACCTGGTATCGGGCCTGCTGAAAAATTGCCGGTCGAACTGAACGGTAAATCTCTTCCCGCGGTATTCTGAAATCTGCAGGGTGGAAGCTTGAATGGATTGAATGCAGACGGATAGGAGGAAGGAGAACAGCAAAAACGTACATACAGTTTTCATAACCTGATTTATTCACGGAAAGGCCAATTTCATGCCAAAAATTAAAATAATATTGTATAATACTGATAATCAGTTAATTT
>JADZBN010000059.1 GCA_020852075.1 Bacteroidia bacterium | reverse complement strand
CGCATTTCACTGCTCCGCAGGATATGTCCTGGCTTAGTGTCAATCCCCACATGCACCTGCTGGGGAAAAAATTCCTGGCATTTGCGGTAACACCTGTAGGGGATACGATCAGGATAATCCGTATCAATCAATGGGATTTCAGATGGCAGTATTTTTACACCTTTCCTACTCCATTGCATATTCCTTCAGGATCTCAGATCACTGTAGAAGGAACTTATGACAATACCGTAACCAACCCGTTGAACCCATTCCATCCTCCACAAACCGTTTCTGAAAGAGAAGGCAGTATGCGTACTACCGACGAGATGTTCCAGTTAATCGTCACCTGGCTCCCCTATCAGCCGGGTGATGAAAATATTTCCCTTGAAACACATCCTGATAAATAATCATGAAAGAGAAATCTTACCGGATTATTCAGCCGCTTACCGAACAGGAATGGGCAGCATATTTCGGATTGCGTTACGAAATCCTCCGTAAGCCCTGGAACCAGCCTGAATCCAGCACCACCGATGAAAGTGAGGATATTTCCGTCCATTTCCTGTGTCTTGACCACAATGATAATCCGGCAGCAACGGGAAGACTGCAGATCAATCCGGGAAATGAGGGCCAGATACGTTCCATGGCCGTCCGGCAGGATCTTCAGCGAAGCGGCCTTGGCACTTTTGTTCTAAATGCTCTTGAAAAGGAAGCCATGAATCGCGGATTATCCAAAATTGTTCTGGATGCGCGGGAATATGCAGTTCCGTTTTACCTGAAAAACGGATACAAAAAAACAAGATCATCCTATGTACTCTTTGGTGTCATTCCACATTTCCGGATGGAAAAGGAAGTAATCTGACACTTCATTACTGGAATCCGGCCTTGATAACCGGCTTTAGTTTATAGATGCCGTTACCGGTTTGGAAAACAGACTGAGAAGCATCAAAATCCAATACCAGATGATACGGTGTATTGGGCTGCAACACCCTGTGAAGATTCATCTTAAGACCGGATTCATCTCCACTGCTTACACTCAATGGATACACATCCGATCCGGAAACGAGGTAATTATTCGAGCCAAGAATCAACCGGATCTGGCTGATATTTCCCGCAGGTACCTGTTGCAGTGGAACAAGTACCGTATCAACATTCCCCTGTAATAAAAGCAAATCATACATTCCCGGAACAGAATTCAGCGTTTGCCAGCCACCCGCATCGGTATGAACTTCCACTGCCCTGATATCAATGAGGACACTGTCGTAAGGACCTGGAGCATCGGTCAAATGCACAGATAGGCTTGCCTGTTTAACAGGTTCTTTTGTACAACCGGAGAGGAGGTATAATAAACAGGAAAACAGAAGAAATTTTGAGGAGTACATGGAGTGGTAAATATATGTTTTAAATCTGTCCCTGTTATGAAATGCCTGCCCCTATATAAGCTTATAAGGGAATCATTCAACAACAGGATCCTGGTTCTTTATGAAATTCAAATTTTAGCTTAGTACCGGTTGAAATCCGGATATGGTTAGCGCTTTGGTGCTTTTTAAACCCCGAAAAATAAAGAATTGAAACAGGCAACCTTACCTGACTGCTGATTTTTAAATTCCGGCATTAAAAAGAATATTTCAACGATTAAATGCCCGGGTCATTTTATTTACCTCAGGATCACCGGGAAATTTCTTTTCCAATTCCTTAAGCATTTTTCCGGCTTCCGCCCTTCTGCCTGATAATACCAGAGTACCGCATTTATTGATGAGTGCCTGCCTGTAGTCTGGATCCAGAGCCAGTGCTATATTGTACATGGAATCCGCTGCATGAATATTCCGGTCTCTTAATAATAACAGGTACCCATAACTGACAAATGCAGATGCATCGCGGGAATATTCTTTCAAAACAAATAGCAATTGTTTTTCAGCTTCAGTATAATTGCCGGCATCCATCAGAAGCGATGCGTAACTGTCCCTGAAATCGAGAATATACGGAGCCAGCTTCACCGCTTTACTGAAATAAAGAAGGGAAGTGGCAAGATCCCCGGTTTTCTGAAAGGCTGTGGCAATTCTATAGGCAGTCCATGCGTCACGGTTGTCAGAAGAAACTGTATAAAGTGAATCCATGATTCCCGGGTATTGGGATACAAAATCAAGCAATGCAGTATAATCTTCCCGTAAATAGGCCCATCGAATCAACAGGTGAATATTTCGCACAATATTTTCTTCAGAATCATGAGCCAGGTATTTTCCGGCAGAATCAAGAAAGGCTGAATTCGCTGTAAACTTTTCATAAAAGGAAAGAAATGCCTCGCCCCGTGTGGTTTTGTCCACTTCATTATTATTTATGCATGCGAGTCTGATAAATTCACGGATTCCCGATTTTTCTTTTGGTGTAACGGGAATACGGATAAAATGATCGGTTGTAATTACATGCGGAATATCAATGCTGCCTCCTCTCGGCATGTGACATGAAACACAATTATCTCCCGATTTCATACGCCGGGCAACAGGTGCTGTACATACAGGATGAGTCTGATTTTTCCCGGTGTGGCAGTTCCTGCATTTCTGGTTGAATGATTCCACTCCCGTTTCCTTCACGCTTACATGAGGATTATGGCAGGTCACGCAGGTCATGGCATTTCTGTACGGGTACAGCGCCTGGTCGCCCTGTTTCAACTTATCAGCCTCTTGTGCAGATATCCTGAAGCATGCACTCATTTTCATCCTTTCAACGTGTGATGCCATTATGTGCTCGTTTTCCGCTCCTGAATACACAGGCATAAATACATTCATGACGTCAGAAAGGTGCATTCCCGGTCTGAAATCCAGAAATGATTTCCCGGCCTTCAGCACTGCATTCCCCTGGATATGACAACGCTGGCATACATCCAGTTGAAGGTTTATGGGAAGTTTTGCAGGATTTACGATGGTGTAATCAATGTATTTTGCGGTATCCACAATCTTCCCAAGACTTTTTTCAAACACATGCAAGCTTCCCGGACCATGGCATCTTTCACAGTCAATACCATTGGCAATGAAATCAAACTTGTTCTCAGACCCTGCAACCATTTGCGGATACGCATTATGACAACTCATGCATTCCAGTTCGATTTTTCTGGAAAACCTGCTGTTGAATTTTCCTTCGAATCCTGGCGGCAGATCCCATGTTTTTTTCTGGGTATAATAGGTTGCCGG
>JADZBN010000058.1 GCA_020852075.1 Bacteroidia bacterium | reverse complement strand
TCATTTCACATCAGGACCGGGATTCAGATACTTTCCATTGAAAACCAGAATTCACAACCCTATTTCGGTGCATTGTTCGGGAAGGATCCATATTTTACTTTTAAAAGTGTTCCTGTGTTACAGGTGCCCTACTCTGTTTTTCCTTCCCAGCAACTCATAATACTGGATGAACCAGACCAGTTATCAAGCGGTTTAATTCAGGAACTGAAGAATTATGTCAGCAAAGGAGGAGCCTTGTTTATTATTCCTTCGGGCAACGCAGATCTGCTTTCGTATAATGAATTACTAGGGTCTCTCCATTGCAATACACTTAACCCAAAGGTGGAAAGCAATGAAAAGGTCGAAGTAATTGAAAGCGGAAACAGTTTGTTTAATGGCGTTTTTGAACCAGGTAAACCCCTTCCGGAGAACATTGACCTCCCGGTTGTCAACAAATATTATCCTATCAGTAAAAACACCTTTAGTAGTGAGGAGGTGCTTCTGAAACTTCAAAGCGGGCATACCTTTTTGAGTGTAACTTCATTTGATCAGGGAAAAGTCTATTTGCTTGCCTCCCCGGTTGATCCCGAATATTCCAATTTTGCAAGACACGCTCTTTTTGTACCGGTTTTTCTCAAAGCCGCCTTGCAGGGTGCTTCCAGCCTGCAGGCACCGTTAGTCATCGGAAGGGATCAGGATTTTTCCTTCACGGATACCGTAATTGCGGGCGATAATATATTTCATCTGGAAAACAAAGGGCTGAATTTTGACATTATTCCGGAAACACGGGTTATTAATGACCATGCAGTCCTGTCGGTACATAACCAGGTTACACAACCGGGAAATTATTTGCTCAAAGCCAACGGCAAGGTGCATGCTGTAGTATCATTCAATTACGACCGTAGTGAGAGTCAGCTTTCCTGTTACAATGCCGGTGAAATCAGCAAATTACTCGCAACGGGGCAGCATGATCATATTGCAGTAATAAATGGAACAGACAAGGCAATCGGACATTCCATTGCCTCCATGAATGAAGGAACCTCTCTCTGGAAATATTGCATTATTATTGCCCTGCTCTTTCTCGCCGTTGAAATACTGCTCGTAAGATTTTTGAAATAATTCCTGCATCCGCTATGGAACTACTAATTCAAAACGTAACACTCGCCGCACCCGGTAATGCTCATTCGGGAAAAACCGTTGACATTCTGATCAGCAATGGCATTATCAAAAAAATTTCGAACGGCGGCCGTTTGAATCTGAAATCTTCAAATATATTTAACGGTACCGGATTATTTGTTTCTCCCGGATGGTTTGACCTTCATGTCCGATTTCGTGAACCGGGTGAGGAACACAAGGAGGATATTCATTCCGGCATCGAAGCTGCATGTCAGGGAGGCTGGACAGGCGTACTTTGTATGCCCTCCACCGTTCCACCTGTACAATCCAAAGCAGAGGTCGAGTTTATCATCAACAGGGCCGCCGGGCAACTCGTGGACGTAATTCCGTCAGGAACCATTTCCCGTGCCATGCAAGGGAAAGACCTGAGTGAAATGTACGATATGTTTCGCGCGGGTGCCAGGGCATTTACAGATGACAAAAATCCAATAATGGATTCCGGCCTGATGATCAGGGCGCTTTTGTATTCATTAAATAGCGGAGGCAGGATTTTTTCATTTCCCAATGACACTACAGTATCCGGTAAAGGCCAGATCCATGAAGGGGTAACAAGTACTTTCAACGGATTAAAAGGAATTCCTGACGTTGCGGAAGAAATTATGATTCAACGGGATCTTTCCCTTGTGGGATACACCAACGCCCCTGTTCATTTCAGTACTGTTTCGTCAAAATCTGCTGTTGAACTTATCCGTAATGCAAAGAAAAAGGGACTGAAGGTGAGTGCTGATGTAAGTGCTGTACACCTGTTTCTTGATGACAGTGCCCTTTCAGAATTCGACACAAATCTGAAAGTAAATCCGCCACTGAGAACACCGGAAGACCGGAAAGCACTCATAGAGGGTCTGATGGATGGAACCATTGATGCTGTTACATCCGATCATTCACCGGAAAACCCGGAAAACAAGGTTAAGGAATTTGATCTGGCAAGTTTCGGAATGGAAAGCCTGGAAACAACCTTTGGGACTTTCGTTTCTTCGATGGGAAAAAATATAGATCCGGAATTTATTGCTGCAAAATTTTCTGACGGCCCCCGAAGAATACTTGGATTTGATCCAATTGTCATTGCTGAAGGAGAATATGCCAACATTACCTTGTACGACAAAGAAAGAGAATGGATCGTGGAACGGAAACACATCCGGTCCCGTTCCCTGAACAACCCGTTTATTGGCCGGACCCTAAGGGGAATGGCTGTTGCGGTTTTTAATAATGGACAATTTCACCGTTGCGAATAATTAGAGACCTATGCGGATTTTGATGGTATGCCTTGGGAATATCTGCCGTTCTCCAATGGCTGAAGGGATTCTTCGTAAAAAAGCGATGGAACTGAATTTGCCGGTAACCGTTGATTCAGCAGGCACAGGAAGCTATCATGTCGGTGAAAATCCGGATCCGAGAGCCATAAAAACAGCAAAGCAATTTGGAATAGACATTTCAGGCCTGTCTGCACGTCAAATTTCAGAAAATGATTTTACAGAGTTTGACCTGATATACGCCATGGATGAGGAAAACCTCAGGGATATTTCCACGCGGGTTTCGGATGTGAAACAATTGAAAAAGGTAAAACTCTTTCTGGTGGCATCAGGTGAAAGGTCTGTTAAAAATGTCCCCGATCCCTGGTATGGAAGTATGCAGGACTTTGTTGAGGTATTTAAACTTCTTAACCAGGCCTGTGACCGGATTATTTTATCCATTAAAGCAGAACTCAGCGGAAACTGATCCAAATGCAACACAATATCGGTAAGGGCACCCTCTATCTTATTCCGACATTTTTATCTGAAGAAACCGATGAATTGCTTTCCGCAGGAATGCTGAAAATCATACATACACTCGATACATTTATTGCTGAAAATGAAAAATCAGCAAGGGCATTTCTGAAGAAGACCGGGACTCCCCGGCATCAACAGCAATTTTTATTTTTTATTCTGGACGAACATACTCAGGGAGGAGACATAGATTATATGCTGGAGCCCCTCATTGGCGGAAAAGACACAGGTATGATGAGTGAAGCAGGAACTCCGGGAGTGGCTGATCCTGGAAGCATCATTGTAAGGAAGGCGCATGAAAAAGGAATCAGGGTGGTACCCTTGCAGGGTGCATCGAGTATTATTCTTGCTCTGATGTCAAGCGGAATGAACGGTCAGCAGTTTGTTTTTCATGGCTATATTCCAAGGGATGCTTCTTCCCGGAAAAAAAAATTACGTGAAATGGAAATTGAACTCAAGAAAAATAAATATACACAGATTTTTATTGAAACACCTTATCGCAATAAAGCCCTTTTTGAGGATATCCTGAGTGTTTGCGCAGATGAAACCCGTTTTTGTTTTGCTTCGGATTTAACCGGCAAATCGGAACTTATTAAATCCATGGATATAAGGACATGGAAAAAAGAGCGATTCCAGGTTCCGAAAATCCCTGCCGTATTTCTATTGGGTAACTGATGTATCCAATGAAGCCTCCTGTGGCTGAATTTCCGCACTTAGAATTCTGACCTTAAAAAGCAACGGGCAAAACGGAGGTACCAGGTAATCACCCGTAGTCATGTTCCTCAACCCTTCTTCCCCATAAGCCAGTGAAGAAGGTGAAAGAAATTCCACCTCATCGCCAGAAAATAATTTTTTCATCATAATCTCCCAGGACGGAATCATCTTACCGGATCCGGTTACAAAAGAATACGGATTCCTTTGTGAGTGTATTGTATCAAAAGAGAGTCCATTTAGAAAAGATGCGGAATACAGCACGGTTACCTTCTCCCCTGCTGAGATTTTCCTGCCACCTGATGAAATAATCCGGGTATAATAACAACCGGAGGAGTCCCTTATAAAAGGAGGTGTTTGCCTGGTAATAAATGAATCAATCAGAACTTTTTCCGCGGATTCAAGCCTGCCCTGGTTTATTGCAATCTCCTGTTCCGCATCTACATAGTTTTGGACATTTAATAACGTCACATCGTATCTCACGAATGACCCCTTGCGGAATAGCGTCTTTTCCCTGGGAATAATTCTGCCGGCAGCAATGCAAAGGTACCTGTACAGGGAATCTGCCGGAACAAAAAATGTGGCACTGTCTCCTTTGGATAACTCCAGCAATCCCTCTTCGTAAGATCCCGGAAAAGGAATATTATCGAGTGAGAAACGTAACGGTTCACTTTTTTTTCTGGAATCGAATAGAACCGAGTCCTCCTCGGTTCTGGCAAGCAAGCTGATGGTTATATAATCGCCAGGTTGAGGTTTTATCCCATTACTGCTGGTATATAAAATGTAACGAAAACCAGATGGCGTTTTCAATTCTTTGGATTTTCTGCAGGATGTAATAATAATTACAAATAATATAGTGCTATACAGGGAAATCCTTTTTTTCATTCCAGGGTTATTTCACCTTTAATAATTTAATTAAACAATATAAAGGCATCGCCCCCGGAATCTTATTACCGTCTCCCGGCATACCATATGCTAAATGAGAAGGTATTACAAGCACTGCACTGTCGCCCGGATTCATCAGGTATAATGCTTCCTCCATTCCTGCAGGTTCAGTATCCTCTCCCATACGAAATTCCAGGGGTTTGTTTTCATCCGCAGAATAACAAAAAGTACCATCAAGAAGGTACAGTTTCCGTGTAAGGGATACAATACTGCCGTTTTCCGGAGGTGCTCCGCCTTTCTTTTTCGACCTGATATATCTGAAACGCAGTCCGGTTCCTGATTTTTCCAGGTTCAGGTTATGCCGGTGAATAAAATCATCAATGTCTCTTGACTCATTTCTTACGATAATTTTCCGCGCATTTGTCATGTGTTCCCTGATCCCGGATTCATCCAATACGTTGCGACCTTTTTCAGTATTACTATTACATGAACAAAGAACCATTGCCAGCCATAAACAGATTATTCCAATGATTTTCAAAAAACAATCCTTATACATTCAAACCAGGTTTATAAACGGGCAATAAATCGAGGAATTTTGCAATCGTATCCTGCAAGGATAAATCTGACTTTCCACCTGCAGCATATTTATGCCCCCCCCCTTCAAAATGCTGTGAGGCAAGTTCTTTAACGTTAAATCCGTCACGGGACCGGAATGAAATTTTAACCAACCCGTTCCTCTCGGTAAAAAACGCAGCCAGTCTGATTCCCCTGATACTGAGAGCGTAATTTACGATGCCTTCTGTATCACCCGTCTGAAAATTATATGTATCCAGTTCATCCTCTGACAGGGAAATGTAAGCCGTCCTGTATTCCTGGAGAACGATGAGTTTATCCTTTAGCGCATGGCCCAGCAACCGGATACGGTTTTCCGTGGAATTATCATAGACCAGTTCATGAATTTTGTAATTCCGGGCTCCGGCATCCAGCAACTTTGCAATTATCCTATGGGTATCGGCTGTCATCGTTTCATACCTGAAGGAATTGGTATCCGTCATGATGCCACAATAAAGACATTCAGCAATTTCTCTTCCGAGCAGGTTTAGATCTCCCAATGCGTCTATGAATCCATAAATAATTTCTGCAGTAGAGCAGGCATCAGAAAATGAAAACAAAATATCGTATCCTTCTTCCGGTTCCAGATGATGGTCTATCAGCACTTTTTTCCCGGGTGAAGTCCTGAGCGATGATTCAAGACCTTCTACTCTGTTCATATAGTTGAAATCCAGACAGAATATCAATCCAGCTTCCCTGAGTAATGAAGCTGATTTATCGGGTTGACGGTCATAGTTAACGATCTGATTATGTCCTGGCAACCAATGCAAGAAATCCGGGTAATCACTGGGAACAATTACAGTTGCTTTCAATCCTTTTTTAATTAAAAAATTATAGAGTCCCAATGAAGAACCCATGGCATCACCGTCGGGGCGGTGATGGGTTATTATTGCAATGGGGCTTGCAGATTCCAATAATGATGCTACTTCCCTGACCTTATCAACCGGAAACGAAATGCTCATAAAAATATTTTTCTGTAAAAATATCAATTAGGCGGATCACAATATCAGGGATTGGTTGGATATAAATTTTTATTCAATAACCAACTTAAGGGTTCTCCCCACATTTTCTCCTGTTACCTGCAGAAAATAAAAACCGGAGGATAATGTACCGGTAGTGAATAGAGTTTCATTCACTGGCAAGTTCTTCTCCATAAGATGCCTTCCGTCTGATGAATACAGGTCCAGACGTAATGCCAGACCCTGAAATTCATCCGGCAAACGGATCCTGGCAACATCCCGGGCAGGGTTAGGAAATAGTATTATTTGATCAGCAGGATCCGGGGTATGAATGGAAGTCAGCGGAGCGCAGGTGGTGACGGCACCGAATGCATCAACTTTCCCCGCCCCCCAGGCATTGTTCGGAAATGGCCCCCAGGTGTATGTATCGTGATATGAGCAGTTCAGCAGGGCATTTTTAACATCGGACCATCCAGCGTTAGGATTCTGTTCCAGATACAGGGCAGCAATACCGGCTACTACGGGAGCGGATGCCGAAGTCCCGCCACCTGTAACGTGATATCCTCCCTGGGCAACTTTGTAAGGCTGTGATGCAATCATTCCGGGAATCAAGGTGAGTACACCACAGGAAATAATGTGATGACCGGGAGCGCAAATATCAGGTTTGATCCTGCCATCCCTGGTGGGGCCCCGGCTGCTGTTTTCCGCAAGATCCCGTGGCCGGTCCGTCGGGGTAATCTGAAGGATTCCATTTACGTCTATATGACGGTCTGTATTGTAATAATTGCCGACAGTAATAACATTGTCAAGACAGGCAATGCCCGTAACAATTGTTTGGTTGGTATCGGGCATTAAATATTGTTGAATTGGCGGAAAGACAGTTGCTGATGGAAGATTTTGAAACTGGTAATCAAAATTCCAACTGTCGAACCTGCCTGAGCCGGTTGATGAAAATCTCCAATAGTATCCGGTTGAATCCGGGACAATAAAAACCTCAAGTGTATAAACTCCGGCATTTGAGGTAGCCAGAGTCTGTACCACCCCTATCCTGTTAGGTCCGTTAAAAACATTCCTGGTCACTACGTTATTCAGGGTACTTGACACGGTCACAAAGGGGGTAGCCCCTCTGAAACTGTAATTGGGTGTAACCTGGTCTGCTCCAAGAGAGAATTTCAAACCGGAAAAAGTAGCGGAGTCACCCGTCACCATGGTGTACAATCCGCCATAGGCAGGATTATACACAAACCAGGTAAAGGCCGTATCTCCCGGTGATGAAACTCTTTGCACATGAAAGGGATATACGACTCCAATATTTCCGGCTGCAGCTACCAGTACCCTTCCGTTATGCGCGTTAATCCTGTTTGAAATGTATTGTGATTCCAGATCAGTACCATCGTGGGTTCCGATGTAATCTCCCAGTGAAGCATTAATTACACAGGGTTTGCCTAACTGGTCAGCCTTCGAAAAAATATAATCTACTGCATGGGCAAGCCGTGGAACAGTATCCTGTGATGCAAAGTCGAATGAAACTGCAATAATATCACTCCCGGGTGCAACACCCTGGAAATGCCCGACAGCATTTCCGTTTCCGGAACCAATACCACTTACATAGGTTCCGTGTCCGTATTGGTCTTCTCCTGTATGAGAAACGGCCAGCCCCGAATCTATCTGGGAAGCATTCCATTCCTGCCCGTATCCGTAGGGTACAGGGGTGTTGGCAGCTACAGGTTTGTTCATATCCCATAACCATTTTACACGGGTATGTCCCAGGCTGTCCTGAAAGTCCGGATGGTGCAGATCAATCCCTGAGTCAATATATCCTATTACTACCCCCGTTCCGTCCAGAGAGTCTGTCAATGGTGGCTGGCCATGCTGCACTTCATTCACCCTGCACAACATTCTCATTGTATCATTTAATACCCGGTAATTATGCGGATATGCTTCCATTCTCGAAACCAATCCCGAATGAATTAACTCTGAAAGTCCAATTACCGAAAGGCGTATCGCCAGAATTCTTCCGGAGATACCCTGTATGGTTCCACCCAATTCCTGAACTTTTGATGAAATCCGGTCAGGATCCCCTTTTACCATAACAGAAAGTTTCTCCGAATCCGAACCCGCGAATTCCAGCCTGTTATACAGAGCCAGGTTCATGGAAGTCTGTCCGAAAATTTCCAGGTTGAAAAAGAAAAAAATAAGGCAGAAAAAAAATATTCTCATGGGAATTATTATCCTATTAAATGTCAGGTACAAAGGTATTCGTTTTATGACCTGAAATACTACCTGCCCTTGTTTAATTTATCCAACATTATATTATGAAAATATCAGCAGCAGGATGCCGCAACTGAAATTTCCAATTAGTTAAAACCATCTGTCATGCCATAGTTTTTCACCAACCCCCCGTTAAAAAATCACAGAACCTGCATCGGGGTACGGCGATATTCACATATACTTTTATGCCCGGTATTGACAGTCAGACCACTTTACAGAGTGCCACTGCGTCTTCTTTTCCATTGCCTGTTATCAGGAAGGCCTCCACGATAAGCCAGTTGCACTATATAAAGATCTGATGTATCAAAACACTGCGGCCATGAAAAGTACTGTATTTCAATATCCCTATAATAAGGTATTCAGGAGAACCAGGGGGGTTTTATCCAGGCTGGGATTAAGGATTACCAGCCAGGATGAAGGGAGCGGGAACATCACCGCGGAAAGCACTTTTTCTCTGATCCATTCACCTTTCAGGGTAGATTTGACGATTGAGGAAATGGAGAACCATGATACGCGTGTTACCGTGACAGGTCTGTCCGGAAAAAGGCAATTTTT
>JADZBN010000057.1 GCA_020852075.1 Bacteroidia bacterium | reverse complement strand
TGAAGGAGATTCTGGTTAGAAGTAAAAAAGCGGGAGCAACAGAAATTTCACGGATGCAGTATCTGACTGAAGCAGTAGTCCTGGCTCGTACCCTGGTGAATGAGCCTCAATCCTTTCTCACATCCACGCGGCTTGGGCAGGAATTTGTAAAGATGGGCAAAGATGCCGGATTCCGGGTAAAGGTACTGAAAAAGCAACAGATCAAAGCCTTGAAAATGGGCGGACTGCTGGCGGTAAATCAGGGAAGCACGGAGCCCCCTGTCTTTATCATTATGGAATACCGTCCCCGGAAAGTCAAAAATAAAAAACCGTATGTCCTGATTGGTAAAGGTGTCGTTTATGATACCGGAGGATTGAGTCTGAAGCCTACTGCGAATTCGATGGATTTTATGAAAAGCGATATGGCAGGTGCGGCGGCTGTCGGATCTGCCATGTATGCCATTGCAAAGGCAAAATTGCCCATTCATGTTGTTGCATTGGTTCCCTCTACCGATAACCGTCCCGGTGGAAATGCCTATACCCCCGGTGATGTGGTAACTATGATGAGCGGGAAGACCGTCGAAGTACTCAACACCGATGCAGAAGGCAGAATGCTGCTCGCAGACGCGCTCCACTATGCAAAGCGGTATGACCCTGAACTTGTAATGGATTTCGCCACCCTGACGGGAGCAGCAGCGGCTGCCGTCGGGCCCTATGGAATTGTGTGCATGGGAACTGCAGGAGAAAGAGTCAGAAAAAATCTCTTGCGCAGCGGAGAGAACGTGTATGAAAGGCTTGCTGAATTTCCGTTCTGGGAGGAATATGACGAACTTCTGAAGAGCGATATTGCAGACATGAAAAACATTGGCGGGCCTGTTGCAGGTGCCATCACTGCGGGAAAATTTCTTCAGCACTTTACCGGGTATCCCTGGATGCATTTTGACATCGCAGGACCATCATACCTTCATGCCAACAGCAGTTACAGGGGTAAAAACGGAACAGGGGTAGGCGTCCGGTTACTGTTTGACTATTTTACAAACCTGTAACGGATACGTACATACCATTAAAACGGGCAAAATCAAAACAACATGAGTCACCAGGAACAGGAAGGAAGAATAAAGGCAGGCATTACCTGCGGCGACCTGAACGGAATCGGAATGGAGGTTGTCATGAAAACCTTCATGGACAACAGGATGCACCAGATTTGTACGCCGGTAATTTATGCCAGCAACAAACTGGTTTCACTTCAGCGAAAACTTCTGAATCTTACCGAGTTTCAGTATCAGACCATCCGAACTTCCGATGAAATCATATTACGAAAAACCAATGTCATCAATTGCTGGGAGGATGAGGTAAACATTGACTGGGGGAAATCCACAGCCGTTTCAGGAAAATATGCTTTCCGTTCACTTGAGGCTGCAGTTAAGGATCTTCAGGAAGGCAAAATTGATGTTCTTATAACCGCACCAATAAATAAACACAACATTCAGCAGCCGGATTTTAATTTTGCCGGTCATACCGAATATCTTACAGCCCGGTTCAGTTCGACCACCAGTCTGATGTTTCTTGTGAGTGACACGCTGAAAGTAGCGGTTGCCTCCGGACACATCCCCATCAGGGAAGCATCGGAGAAACTCAGCACGGACAGCATCAGAGGGAAATTGAAGATCATGAACGATTCTCTCAAAAGGGATTTCAGGTTCAGAAAGCCCCGGATCGCGGTACTGGGGCTGAATCCGCATGCAGGAGACAATGGCCTGATCGGGAAGGAAGAACTGGAAATCATTGCACCTGCAGTGAAGAAAAGTTTTGATGAGGGTATTTTTGTGTATGGCCCCTATTCGGCGGACGGATTCTTCGGAAGCGGCTCCTACCAAAAGTTTGATGCGGTGCTGGCCATGTATCATGACCAGGGCCTGGTCCCCTTCAAAACATTAAATTTTTCCTCCGGTGTGAACTTTACTGCCGGCCTTCCTATTGTCAGAACCTCCCCTGACCATGGAACCGCGTATGATATTGCGGGAAAAGGGGTAGCGGTGGAAGATTCCCTGCGGGATGCGGTTTACACAGCTATAGATATACTTAAAAAACGGGAGGAGTACGATAAAATCAATGCACACCCGCTTGCATTTTCAAAACAGGGAAAAGATCAGTAGCCGGATGTGTGCAGGAATTTCAGTGTAATAACCCGGGTTTGCGTCAGCAGCCTGACCAGATAAAGCCCGGCCGGCAGGCGGCTAATATCGGTTTTCAGCCTTCCCGTATTTTCTGCCATAATCCCTTCCGCCGCTTTTTTACCGGTGATATCGAACACCAGCCAGTGAATGGTTCCGGACAGCCCCGCGGTACGGATCTCCAGGTATTGACGTGCGGGATTTACAAGCAGCACGGCTTCTTCATTCATGTGTATTGCCTGATCCGACGAAGCAGTCCCAAATGTATTCGGGTAGGGTTCAGGATCAGAAGGGGTACACCCGAGATAGCGGTACAAAAAATTGCTTACAAATCGTATGGTTGTGTCCATGTACTGAATGTTTCCTGCGTATGGTACATGACCGGCTCCATAAAAGGTGTACATCTCATTAGGAACACCAATGAGGTTTGCATATTCATTTATCGAATAACTGCCGTCCACCACCATTACTGGAAAAACTCCCAGCAGGTATATGGTATCCGTTGCATAGGGTACAACCTGATCCTGGGTACCATGCATACTTAATAAAGGCACATCACCCGGATGCATCCAGGTTTTATTCCCGAGAGCACCACATAAATTCAGGACTGCATTGGTAGTAGAAGCAAATCCAGGGTTCCCACTGTTGCCCTCCAGACCACCCATCTGGGTGGTATCTATTTGTGAGGGGATTTCAGAAGTATCGTCCAGGTATGCAAGATGCAGGGCAGTGAACGCTCCCGCGGAACTTCCACCGCAGAAAATCAATGAGGGATCAATTTTGTAAACATTGGGACCGGCAGCATCCTTCCGGAAAAACCGTACTGCGGCACGCATGTCCTGGACGGCCCGGAACACTGCTTTCTGTGCGTTGGTCTCATTCATGGGAAAAGGGATCCCAAGCCGGTAATTTATGGAAGCGCACACATAGCCCCTGAGGGCAAAATGCTGCGAAAGCGTGACCACATCATTATCGTTCTTTGTTCCGCTGATGAAGCTGCCGCCGTGAGCCCAGATAATCAACGGGCGCATGGCAAGGGTATCTCCTGCCGGTTCATATACATCCAGTGTAAGGGAAACCTGTGCTCCGTTTGCGTCTGTATTGGAACCATACAAAATATCATTGGTGATATTCACCAGAGAAAATACTTCCTGGTCATAACGGTGGCTGTTACAATTGACAACTCCCTGGGAATAGGATATTATGTAATAAAATAAAAACAGTGTCGTGAATAAATACTTCATAGCGGATTATTATTAATACATGTAAAAAGAGCCGGAGATTCCGGCTCTTCAAAAAAATCTTTGGATGAATCAGTTGATCAGAAGTCTTCTGCTCACTTTTCCAAAAGGCGTATAAATGTTCACCAGGTAAATACCCGGAAGAAGGTGTTGTGCATCATAGCTGCGGACAGGCCCCCGGAATGAGGTATCACTCCAGATAAGCCTTCCGGTAATATCGGTAAGATCCACTTTGCTGACCTGCCGGGAATGATCCAGTATGGAAATACTAAAGGATGTATTTGCAGGATTGGGGAATACGCTTACCGACCTGCTGAATGCATCCGGTTCACTGAGACCGGTGGGCAATGACAGGCAATACACAATTCTCGGATTCAGATAATTCTGAATGGTATCAATATATGCAAGGGCTTTGGTTTTGGACATATCGGGATTTGTGGCCAGTCCATTGATGAATGCAGAAACGCCTGCAGATGCTGAAAGACCCATAGACTGTGCATAGGTTTTCAGTGCAGTGGAGTCGAACCATTCCCAGGGTCCGGCTTCGCCGGGTGCAAAAGGTGGTACGGGTCTTTCAAACGGGAAAAGTCCGTCCTGACCATTGTTCACCGCATTGGCACGCAGTGTATAGGGATCTGTAAATCCGGCAGAATTAAAGCAATCATTATTACCCAGTGCATTGGCATTGGTAATTACCGTCTGACTTCCGCTCACATCTACAACAAACTGCGGGGGCTGTGTGGGCACATATACCGGTCCGTCTCCATAGGGAGCGAAAGGATCATTGGTCACGTGAAAGGCAACCATGGGAACATCGCCGGCTTCCAGCCAGGAACTGTCGCCCAGAGCGCCTCCCATGTTTACACAAAAACTTACTTTGTTTCCATATCCCACGCTGTTGTTGGGATTGTTTGCCTGCGGAACGCCTCCGTAACCGTCAAAGTCACCCAGTATTGCCTGATTCACATAGGGTTGTCCGATCTGAAATCCATAAAGGGCATTATTGCTTCCGGAAAGGAATTTTGACAATTGTATTTCCGAAATTTTATCAAGAGTAACATAGGCAAGTGCAAGATAACCTCCTGTACCCTGCCCCATTAAAATGACAGTATTTGTATCCACCTTAAATGTATTACCGTTTATTGCCGCATCCTTCCTGAAATAGCGAACACAGGCTTTTACGTCCAGGATACCTCTGTAAACCGCCTGAAGAAGAGTACCTGTACGGACGTCCTGGTCAGGATCTGTCGGAACCCAGCCCTGCCGGTAATCCATGGAAGCAGCAACATAACCCCGACGAGCAAACTGACTGCACATTTCCACACAGGTACTGTCTGTTTTGGCACCAGTAGGATTCTGATTAAAAACAGCCGGGATAAAGCTTCCCGTATGTATGTAAATGATTAACGGCCGCTCCGTGAGAGGGTCTGCAACTCCGGATGGTTCGTACACATCCATCTTGAGATCCTCTGAAGTTGGGATACCGCTTGGGTAAATGGTAATGTTGTTCCCATAAACAACGTCGGATGTAACATTAACAGAAGGGAATACTTCTGAAAGAAAGCGCTGCGCCAGGGCAGAGTGGCCGGTAAGGCCAAGAATTGCTGCAACCAGAATGGTTCGTAAAGTTTTGTGCATGATTAGAAGTTTTATGGTATGGTAAAGTTACTCATTTTTCAGAATAAGAAATGATCACCGTGTAAGCTCCACCAGCAGTGAAACATAGGCAAGCCTTCCAATTAATGGTCCGCCATACACTTCATAGTGTAAATTGTTCAGCAGGTTGGATGCACCAAATTTCAGTGTGGAGTGAAGCCGGGGAAATTTCTTATTCACTTGCATATCAAGCAGATCATAATTGGATATTGTTCCTGTAAATTGCGGTGAGCCTTCAAATAAAAATCCCTGAACCCATTTATAAGTAATCCCAAATCCCCAGCCTTTCAATGGTATCAGATTAAAAATGGCTCCATCCAGATCCCTTCCGCTGAATCCAAGATTGAATTTGTTCCTTGGTGTATTGAAGGCGGGAATAATCGGATCGTCCGACCCTCTCTTGTTGAGTTCGTTCCAGGAATAGTTGCCGCTGAATGTATAGTATTTACCAATGAAATAATTTAATCCTGCTGAAATTCCCTGAGAACTCACCTGATCCTGTGAATTGGATGCTACACGATAGATATTATTTACAGAAATATAATCGCCTCCTGCTGTCTGAACAGCTTCCACATCTGCCCCGATCGTATATCCGATAAAATCAGTATACAGGCTGAAATAATAACTGAGGTCAAGGTACAGGTGATTGAAAAGGGATGCTCTGTAACCCGCCTCTATCGTCTTCACTTTTTCAGGCCGTACAGGATCAAGATTAAAATATTTCAGTTTGCCAATATTTACAAATCCGCTTACAGCATCAATCAGTGAGGGTATGGTCACGAGTGAATCGTACCCTGAAATATTTCCGATCAATACGGCGCGGCCGACGTTGTAATACAGGTACTGGTCTGTAAGTGTGGGATTCCGGATGGCGGAGGAAAAAGACAATCTGAATATATGATTTTGATTCGGCATAAACACGATACTGGCCGCAGGTGAAACCAGGAAATCAAAATTTTCATTTTTGTCCAGTCGCCCCGTAATATTCACCTTATATCTGTTATCATCAAAATGGAATTCAAACCCGGAATAAATCCCATATTCATAATTTGTAATTCTCCTGCCCAGGGTATCACTGAATATGGTTCCGTTGGAATTTGGCCGGTACATCCGGTAATTCCCCCCTGCAACCACATCAGCAACTTTAAGATTAAACCTGTATTCACCCTGGATATGATACAGGGCGGATTTATCATAGAACCTTGAACCGCCTCCGGCAAATGATTCAAGGGAAGTTATAGCCCGGAAGGTAGAGTCAAACCTGGCGGTTCCGGGGACAAAAAACGGAACGAAATTCCTGGCGGGATCGGTCAGGTTATCGGCATAATTCCGTGCGCCCCTGTGATACACCCGTAATGAATCCATATAATTATTCAGGAGAAAGGGGTTAATGGCGTTCTGATACGCAATATATTTTTCTTCATAATCCGGATCTCCGAATGCAGGAGGTTGCGGATATCCCGGGAAGTTTCTTTCCTTATTGAACAACCCATTGGTGGTCCAGTAGTTTCTGTAATACTGGCTCCAGAAGAAATCACTTTTGGAAGCCTGTTGCAGCAACAGGGCTGTAAAAAATGCATCATACGATTTGCCGGCGTCTTCATTGGTCGCATAGGCCCGGATAAAGAATTTATTCTCCTTCCGTACTTCAATCCTGTTTTGAAAAAAAAGAATGTCCTTCAGGCTGTATCGGTTGTCTCCCTGGTAAACGGTGGTTCCGGTACCAAAACCGGAGGTAACTATGGCTTCCAGGGAATCGGTAAGTTTATAATGAACACCAAGGTTTAATTTTATATTCCGGGTATTATAGTCCACGAGGTCCTTTTCAGCATACCCCGTCCGGTAGTAGGTCAGTAAGCCGGGATTGTTTACAGCCTTTGTTGAATAATCATTTGTTGCATAATATTCATCTCCATAAACATTAACTGCGTCATAACCCGATGGGCTTGGACCGTTTTTGGAGTCAGGGGTGGGCGACAGATTATTCGCCACCCAGTCATTAGCAGCAAAGTACCTGAGATTAAATTTATACCCCAGTTTGTCCTTTCCGGCTTTGTCATGAATAACCTGTGCCCATCTCAGTGAAGTTTCTTTCAGGTTTCTTTCACAGGTTTTCACAGACACCTCAAGACCCGGTTTTACAAAGGGACTGCGGGTGGTCATACTGATGACACCGTTGAATGCGTTGGGGCCGTAATAGGCCGTGCTGGCACCTGCAATAAGATCCACCCTGAGTACATCGAGTTCGGGTGCGCCCAGAAAATTTCCCAGTGAAAAATTCAGGCCAGGGCTCTGATTATCCACCCCGTCAATAAGTTGCAGTGAACGTACAGGAGAGGTGGAATTAAAGCCTCTTGTATTTACTATAGTAAACCCCAGGGAAGCACTGGTAAGATCCACTCCTTTCAGATTCCCCAGCGCTTCATAAAATGAAGTCTGTGGGCAATCCTTTATGGCAATGATGTCCATGCTTTCCACTGTCAGTGGGGCCTCCTTTTGCTTTTGGCTGATTCTGCTTCCTGTAACCTGAACACCTTTCAGTTCCACTTCCTTTGGTGTAAGCCGGATAGTAACAGATTTGGAAAAATCTGTCACCTTCAATTCCCAGGGAGCATAACCAACGAGGCTGATCGTCAGGATACAAGGTGGTGAACCCACAGGAGTAATTTCAAATTTGCCATCCAGATCTGTAACTACTCCGTTGCCCGTTGACTTCTGGGTAACCACGGCTCCAATGACCGGTTCTCCGGTTGATTTATCCAGAATAATTCCTGAAATGTTTTGTGCAATACCCCGTGCAAAACAGGCAACAATAAAAAAAGCGGACAATAACAACCTCGGCATAACATGCAATCGTTCTTCCAAAAATGAGAAAAAGATTTCTCATTTGAAATGACATACCGTACATGCAAAAGCCCTTATTAAAACACCTGTTTCTTGCTATTCCCTTAATGCTGGATGAAAAGCCGTCCGACTTGCCGGCCTGTTTCATTGATAAACCGGAACAAATACATACCGGAAGCCAGGCTTCCGCTGTCGAAGGAAATGATATGTTCCCCGGCGGATAAGGTAGTCTGAGATAAAACGGGTATTTCCTGACCTGTAAGTGTCAGGAGATCAATCTGAACCGTTTCTGCTGAGGGTAATGCGAACGCAAAAAATATATTTCCGGAAGAAGGGTTCGGATAAATATACATGGGACTGGCCTTGCTGAACTCTGAGATACCAATAGTACCATCCAGAATCTCAACACTGTCACAAAGCTGACAACCTGATGCATCAAACACACAAACCGAATACCAGCCTGATACCAGGCCGGTAACCGATGAAACGGTCATATTCCCCGGCACCCAGACATAAGTATAAGGGGGTGTACCACCTCCTGCAACCACCGCGGCAGTTCCATCCATGCATCCCTGGCAGGTTTCATTGGTATGAGTAACTGAGGATTGAAGGGCCGGAGGTTCTGTAACGGTGACCTGCTGATTCACCGTACATCCGTTTCCGTCTGAAATTGCAACATTGCAAATACCGGCACAAAGGGAATTCACTACTGACATGGTATCGCCATTGCACCATGAAAAATAATAAGGTGGTTCGCCTCCTGAAACGGACACGGATGCTTCACCGTCACATTCTCCAAAACACATTGCGTTCTGTGCGGTCACCTGCGCTGTCAATGCCACAGGTTCTGTTATCGTTGCGGAAGACGAAACCGTACATCCGTTGGAGTCTGTTACCAGAACAGTATAGCTGCCTGCGTCAAGAGATGATGCCGAATCACTGTACTGCTGTCCCGGAGACCATACATACGTATATGGCTCCGTTCCACCGCCGACATCGGCATAAATTATTCCATCCTGTGCATTATAGCAGGTAACATTATTAGCAAACATCAGAACGGAAAGCGGTGCAGGCTGGCGAATAATAAATCCTGAAGAATCCATGCATCCGTTGTTATCCGTTGTAACCACGCTATACACACCAGCAGACAATCCGGAGGCAGCATTGCCGGTGGATACCGATGGATACCAGACATATTGGTAGGGGGGCTGTCCTCCGCCGGCATTCAGGGCCAGCATTCCGTCACTGTCCCCGTTACAGGTTACATTTTGCTGGCCGGTAATAGTTATTGAAACTGCATTGCTGGGTTGAACCGTCGCATTGGAAGACGTTGTACATCCGGTACTGTCCGTGACAGTCAGTGTATATGTCCCCGCAGGGAGCGATGAGATATCCGTGCTGCTGTCAGCCACCGGAAACCAGGAATATTGCATCTGTCCTGACCCACCCGATACCTGAGCACTTATGGTTCCGTTATCCCGCCCGCAGCTTGTATGGGAAACAGCAAACGCAATCTGGATGGCCGGAGGCTGTGAGACCGTAACGGGTTGGGTGGCAGAACAGCCATTTGAATCGGTTACTTTCACGGAATAGTTGCCGGCGCCAATACCCGTTGCTGCAGCGGATGTTCCGCCCGAAGGTGACCATTGGAACGAATATCCCGGTGTTCCTCCACTTACTGTCACAGAAGCTGATCCATCATGCAATCCAAAACAATGAGCCGGAACAGAGGTTGTGCCCAACTGCAAGACCGGTGGTTGGGAAAGTACGACCTGCGCGACTGTACTGCATCCGCTGTTATCCTGCACATTCACCAGATAATTTCCGGCAGTCAGGCCCGAAGCAGAAGCGGAAGTACCTCCAGATGGTACCCATGAATAGGTATAGGGTGGATCCCCGCCGCTGACACTGATAACTGCAGAGCCATTATTTCCACCGAAACAGGAAACATTCATTTGCTGATTTACAACTGCAAGCAATCCGCTGGCATTTCCAACATTTACCATTGTGTCTGAAATACAGGAATGATTATCCGTCACAGTTACAAGGTAATTCCCTGAAGCCAGGTTGGATGCGACACTGGAGGTGCTTCCACCGGGATTCCACAGATAGGCATAGGGTGGGACACCGCCGCTGACGGATACCGATGCGGCACCGTTGGAAGTTCCGCAGGCTGCGGGGCTTGAACCGGTGTTCAATATCATTTGTACAGGCTGGCTTACCGGATGTACAGAGGTTACTGTACAACCGTTTGCATCCGTCACCCTTACTGTATAATTTCCTGCAGTCAGCGTATCTATCCCCTGCGAAGTTTCACCGGAAGGAAGCCAGTAATAATAATACGGAGGCACTCCGCCAGAAACAGAGACGGAGACTGCACCGTCATTCCCTCCAAAACAATTCACAGGAGTACTGTTTCCCTGAAGACTCATGGCCTGAGGCTGCTGAATGACTGCTGTGGACGTTGACGTACAACCGTGAGCATCTGTTATTGTAACTGTATATACCGCGGCACTCAATCCGGAGGCTGTAGCATTGCTTCCTCCGGACGGCAGCCAGTTGTACTGATACGGCCCGGTTCCTCCTGTAACACCTACGGAGGCTGAACCTGTTGAAGCTCCGTTGCAAAGAACAGGCTGGGTATTCATCTGGGTACTGAATCCTGAAGGCTGTGTGATGGTCAGGCTTATCTGGGCCTGGCATCCATTTGCATCCAGTACACTTACATTGTAGTTTCCCGCGGCCAGTCCCGAAGCATTGGAACCCGTTCCTCCCGATGGTGACCACTGATATGAGTACGGCATGGTACCACCGCCTGCAATCACTGAGGCACTGCCGTCTGACCCACCATAACAACTGACATTTGACTGGTTGCTTACGGTAAGTACCGGAGCGGATGGATTAATAACCTGAATCACTTTTGTAGCGGAGCATCCCCTGGCATCCACTACAACGAGGGTATCATTGCCGGCACATAATCCTGTTACAGTTGCAGTGGTCTGCCCGGAAGACCATGTATAGGTGTAGGGTCCCGTTCCTCCGTTCACTATGGCACCTGCACTGCCGTTGCATCCAAGGCCTCCACAGGTGGAATTATTTACATTCACCTGGATACTGAGCAGTGCAGGCTGAGTGATGGTGACGGTATCTGTTTTCCGGCAACCAACGGCATCTTCAAATGTTATAATATAATCACCGGTGCACAAATTTCTAAGCGTATCCGAGGGATTTCCATTATCCCACAAATAGGTTTTTGCATAAGGGCTTATCCCCGATGCGGCCGCTATACCATCGCAGGCATTGGTACAACTGGGATTTTCCTGATACGTAATCAGATTGCAGGAGCAATTGCCCGGCATATTGTTATCCAGCCAGGAAAATCTGCTGGCGATCCAGTTTTTAAGATTCTGGATTTCCCCTGCATACGTTGACGGATAGGGGGATGGGTTCGGCCAGACATATATTCCGAGAATTGGCCAGACTGTGAAATTCCAGTCCTTTGATTCATCCAGCCGTAAGGCAATGCTGTCAATGATTCCATTGATATGTGCGGTGGATAAAATGCCTGACCTGAAATTGAGCCACCGGCATTTTACCTGGTTTGCATAATTGGTATCCTGGAGCATCTTCTGCCACCAGAAAGGAACCTGATACCCGTCTCCTGTACAGGGGAAAAGGTACGCCCATCCGTTGGGACTGTCTCCTGAACAATAATTTGCATTTCCCCATGCAATATCATAATCCCAGACGGGGCCCGCCTTCAATGTTTTTTCTTTGTCCTTGTAGAGGTAGGAACTGATCCTGTATCCATCTACATTTTTACTGATTTCATTGCAGAAAAAATAATCTATAAAAGAGCTGTTTCCGATAAAGCGTGCAAAGCCAAGTACGCTATCCCTGAAATTGGGGCCGGCCAGTGCGCTTTCAAAACTGTCAACATACGCCTGAATGTATGCTTCCTGTGAGATCGAAATACTGTCTGGTTTGGGATAATCATATTGAAAATAGACATGTTGCCCGCTGGAATGATTAATCGGCTGATACGGTGATGTCCAACCGGAACCACCGCTTCCTGTGAGCTTGTCAATTTTAAGAATATATCCCCCCGAAATTTCCGGGTACATGTTTTCACTGGGATGAAGCTTTTTAATATCCACCCGGTTTTTATCGCGCTTGATGGATTCCTGCAGTACGTAAACACCTTTGTATTCACCATTAATAACCACGTCAACGTAACGGGTGCGCACGGCATAATGTCCCATTTCGGTTGCCAGCCTGTACAGCAGGACATTCCTGGCAAGCGTTTTATCCGAATAATTTGCGGATAATACCCAGTCGTGTTCCGCAGGCATCCCGAGCAAGGCAACATTGGAATCCAGGATGCCCGAAGGATCGCGAGTTTCAAATCCGTAGGATTTCTTGGGGAAGTGCTGCGAACTGGATCCCCTGATTTCGATACCGATTTTTCCGTTGTACCCGTTGTATGGATCGGTGATTTGATTTCTCGCTCCGTGTCCGTTATCAATAATTCCCAAATCACAGACAATCTTTGGGTCATCACTGATTGTTTGTCCGTTGGTATTAATAATTACGATAGGAAGCCAACTCTGGTCAAAAATGAAGGGGTGGGCAGGTGTGCTGCTGAAAGTCAGTGACCAGTTTACTACAGATCCTGTAACGCCGTTATTACTATCATCTATTACCCGCAATTGCCAGTTACCATTTCCGTTCTGGCCGTTGTTCACTTTCCACAACAATCCTTCCGGTGAATAATTTCCCGTGAAGGGTGCGCTTCCATTTACAATTTTTTGAGTGGCATCGTGCCGGAAAACGGTATTGACATAATTATCTCCAAAGCCGCCATTATCCGTAGTGAGTTCAATCATGGTACCATCGGGGGCGGCGAGAAAACAATCAATATCGCGGTCCTGGGAATGATTGATATGTATCGTTACCGATTCAAGACCATAATAGTAATTAACGGTTGCAGGGGACAACCCCGACACACTGATCGTAAACCGTGAGGTGCCGGTAAGGGTTATGATGGATCCACCGGTTCCCGAAAAAGTTTGCCCGCTGGATGAAATACCAAAAAGACAACAGAGAACAACCCGTGTCGTACTCCACAAGAGCCGGTGGGTGAGGGAGATTTTCATACAGGCGGAATCTTTTCAAAATTCTATTTCCGTACATGTTAATTTGTTGTACGAAATTAATAGTCAGATAATTATGTGAAATTGTACTGCATTCCGCAAAAAATGTTATTCTAAAAAAGCCGTAAACATTTCAAAAATTACCCTAAAAGAACCATGACCTGGTTTTTTTCCACCTTGTCCCCCTTTTCCACCTGGACTTTCCTGATTACCCCGTCTGCAGGTGCTTTCAGGATATTTTCCATCTTCATGGCTTCGAGCACCACCAGGGCATCCCCTTTTTTGATGAGCTGTCCCGCTTCAACCAGCACATTGAGAACCAAACCCGGCATGGGTGCTTTAATATCATTGACTTTCCTGTTTTCAGAAAAATCCATTCCCATTTGTTTCAGGAGTTCATCATACTGATCCCTGACAACGACCGAATAATGGTTGTTGTTTACTCTGATCACAACCGATTTTTCTTCCTTATTGAATGAAATGATTTCTGCATCGTATGTTTTCAGATTATGAATTACATGAAATCTGTTTTTCCTGTACTCAAGAATATCCGCTGCGTATTCCTTACCATCCAGGAGAAAGCCGTCACCGGATGGTCGTATTTCGAAATTTTTGCCGTTAACTTCAGCCTTAAACATAGAGCAAACATACTAAAAATCACGCCTTCTGCATGGCAAAGGTCGTATCCAGACAGGATTTCCGTTTAGGCGGGAACCCTTATATTTGAACACCGCTTGTTCATGAAATTATCCTCGATAACCCTGTTGCTGGGCAGTATTACACTACTTGCCTGCCAACACACGAAAGTCCTGAGTGACCGTGAAAATGCCGGCGGATCTGAATCTGAGCATCTCCGTACCGGCCGGGAAATGAATCATGGCAAATACCGTGGCTCCTATACCCGTTATTTTGATCTTGAGAATACCCGTCTTGATATTACTCCGGACTGGAAACGGAAGGAACTGGAAGGCACAGCAACCCTCCGGCTGCATCCGCATTTTTACGCCACCGATTCGCTCGTACTGGATGCGAAAAAAATGTTTCTGCACGAAGTTGCCTGGCTGGATTCATCCGGAATAACTCCCCTGAAGTTTGACTACGACAGTTCCAGGATCGTACTTCATTTACCCAAAAAAGTAACCCGGCAGGAAAGTATTACAGTCAGGATACGGTACACTGCAAGGCCCGACGCTGTTACGAATAAAGGAAGTGCAGCCATTCGCGACAGGAAAGGCCTTTATTTCATCAATGCAGACGGAACGGACCCGGACAAACCGGTTCAGGTCTGGACACAGGGTGAAACGGAATCCAATTCTGTCTGGTTTCCAACCATTGAATCTCCTGCCCAGAGAATGACGCAGGAAATTTCCATAACGGTGGATACTTCTTTTCAAACCCTTTCCAATGGCCTGCTAACCAGCTCGGAAATTCACCCCGACGGTACCCGCACGGATCACTGGAAACAAAGCCTGCCCGCCGCTCCCTATCTGACGGTATTCGCTGCCGGAACGTGGAGTATCGTTAAAGATAAATGGCGAAACCTGGATGTTTCCTACTACATAGATCCGCCCTATGCTAACTATGCATCCATGATATTCGGTCACACGCCCGAAATGATGGAATACTTTTCGAATCTCTTAAAAACAGATTTCCCCTGGGAAAAATACGACCAGGTTGTTGTACACGATTACATAAGCGGTGCAATGGAAAATACCACTGCCACCGTACACGGGACCAATATGCTGCAGGATCCGTGTCAGTACATGGATGGTAATTATGAGGATTACATTTCCCATGAATTGTTTCATCAGTGGTTTGGTGACCTGGTAACCTGCGAGTCCTGGTCAAACATTACCCTGAACGAAGGCTTTGCAAATTATGGTGAATACCTGTGGAGGGAACATAAATACGGGCGGGATGATGCAGACCGGCTGAACCAGGAGGATCTGGCCGTTTACCTGTATTACAAAACGCACAGCGACCCTCCTCTTATCCGGTATTATTACAACGACCGCGAAGATGTTTACGATGCAATATCCTATAATAAGGGTGGCAGGGTGCTGCACATGTTAAGAAAATATACAGGAGACGATGCTTTTTTTGCAGCCCTTCACCTGTACCTTATAAGGAACAAATTTTCTTCTGTGGAAATTCATAACCTCAGGCTGGCCTTTGAAGAAGTAACCGGGGAAGACCTGAACTGGTTTTTTAATCAATGGTTTATGGAATCGGGCTCTCCGGTACTGGATATCCGTTACAACTGGAATGATACCCTTCATGAACAAAAAGTTATTATTGAACAACAACAATCACCCGACAGTGTACCCCTTTACAGGATACCCCTGGATATTGATTTTTATTTTGGCAATAATAAAGTCAGAAAAAGGGTTATAGCAGATCAGCGAACTTCAGCATTTGATTTTACATTTTCTTCAAGGCCCGATTTGGTAAATGTAGATGCTGAAAAGATGCTGCTTTGCAAAAAGAACGATCATAAAACCCACGGTCAGTTCAGGTTCCAGTTTTACCATGCGCCCCTGTACCTTGACCGGTTCGAAGCTGTCAGCAACATTGGCAGCATCACCAGGCCGGATTCAGCAGACGTAAGGCTGCTCATGGATGCCTGTCATGATCGGGAATGGAAAATACGAACTACGGCAATTGAGTATCTCGGGTATCCCGCAAAAAATGACACCGGAAATATCCGTCTATTGCTGACTTCGCTGGCCATGCACGATCCTTCACCTGATGTAAGAACGGAGGCCATTAAAGCCCTGGCAAAATACTTTTCCTATAAAGACAACCAGGGAGTTTATCTCCGTGCGCTGAAAGATTCCTCGTATCAGACCAAAGCTGCGGCTTTTGACATAATTGCCCTAAATGATACAGGGCTGGCCTTTATCAGCGCCAAAGGACTGGAACAGGACTCCGATAACACAGTCATTTTTTCTCTCACAGGTTTTTACCTCAATCATCCGGAAGGAGATCATGTGTCCTATTTTCAAAAAGCCATCCGTAATGCCAGGAGCTGGACGAAGAACCGTGTGATAATGAATTTTGGAAAATACCTTGCAGCAGGTGATACCTCGCGTATAGAAAGGGGATTTGAAATCCTGTCAAAATATTCGGACAGGTCATCCTCTTCCAGGGGAAGATCGGCCTGTATTGCGGCATTAAAAAGTATCCGTACCACTCTTGATAACCGGAAAGAAAAGGAAGAGAAGGAACTCGCAACGTTGCAAACTCAAAATCCTGGCTCACCTGAAGTTCTGGAGAAAGAAAGTTCGCTGAATTCTCTGACCTCTATTTCCATGCGTGTAGTTGAGCAGATTTCCAGGCTGGAAAAAATTCAATAACCTCTTTCACGACGGATCTGTTTCCTCTCTCATATCATTGGAATGCCATTCTCCAAAAAAATAAAAAGTACATTTTGCATTCCAATCCCAACTGTATGCATTGGCATAATACTGTTTCTGGTAACGCGAGGAACTTCAGCGCAGGAGGTTTCTCCGACGAAAGGCACCTGGGGAATACGGGTAGCGGGCGCCTATGGTTTTCTGATTGCGCACAGGCCGGTCCTCGTTCCACTTCAGGAGGCACATATTTCCGGTGCAGAATTATCCCTGCAATTTCCTCAGAGAGGAATTCATGCCTGGGAGGAGGACTTCAGGTATCCCGATAAAGGATTCAGCCTTGCTTATTTCAACCTCGGCAGTAATGACAAACTGGGTTTTGGCCTGGCGCTTTATCCGTATATTAATTTTCCGCTTGGCAAAAAAAACGACTGGAATTTATTCTTCCGTTTCGGATCGGGATTGGGGTA
>JADZBN010000056.1 GCA_020852075.1 Bacteroidia bacterium | reverse complement strand
GGTTGCTAAAAAACAGACAAAGATGGATTTCATGAGGAACATTATCTGATAATCACCTCCCGGATCCTTGTTACACCACCGGGATATTCAAATGAAAAGGTATAAACACCCGAGGGCAGGGATTGCACATCCAGGATATTGGATTGGAGCCGTTGTGTAATCAGAACCTTTCCCCGCATGTCGGTAACGGTAACCTGTAGATGTTCCGGGAGGGCGACAGAAGAAAAGACAGTAACCGCATCCGAAGCCGGATTGGGATAAAGGGAAACAGCAAAGGGTATAGAACCGGAATGTGCAACCGGGTGACGGATTCTCAGGTTGTTTTCCAGATCAAAGACCTGTTCTTCGAGCAAATGACGTGCGGTGAATACTCCGCCGCCGCCTTCCCAGACATTGGTCCAGGCAATTTCTCCAAGCTGGTTGACCTGGTCTTCAGATAATGTCACGTCGCCCGTTTCTGCCTGATGTATCGCAATCTCCGTGCAATAACGCTTATACCATTCCATGGTATTTTGATCCATAAAAAGCCCCAGATGTTCCAGATCCTTTATAGGTTAAAAACAATAAAACATGGCAATCAGCATTGCTTCCTCAAGGTATAAAAATTTTGGACAACACAGACAGGAATCATGCTCAGGCACAGCCACCGGGTAAACATCTGCCAAACAGCACCCGGTGGCTGTTCTGCAATGTGCCCCAACTGTCCAAAGTGATGTCATTAACTGACAATCAATAATATAAAAAGTCAAACAAACGTTTGATTAATTAGAATTCTACCGGAACTTTGCACCGCAGATGACCAAAAAGGAACAGATACTCGAAGCTGCCCTGGAACTTTTCGGAGAATCAGGTTATGAAGGTACTTCGGTACGTGCTCTTGCAGCAAAGGCAGGTGTGAACGTAGCCATGATTTCATACTATTTCGGAAGTAAGAAAAAACTTTTTGAAGAACTGATGGAATACCGTGCGGGACATTTCTATGAAAAAATCCTGACGCTGAAAAAAGAAGTTAATGACCCTGCAGAACAACTCATGCAGGTTGTGGAATTTTATGTGGATAAGATCCTTTCACAACCCGTATTTCACCGGATCCTGTATCGTCAGATTTCCCTGCAACAACATTCAGACCTGAATTCAGGAATCATTTCCATGCTGGTACGGAACCTCGATGAAATCCGCAAGATCATCGAGGACGGAATAGCCCGGAAACAGTTCCGGCCGGTACATATTGAACTGACCATTGCATCCATCTTCGGCACAATATCCCAGGTGGTGCTTTCGTCATTGTTTACGGCACGGATGATGAACGCGGAGAATGCCTCCGGTTTTCATTACAGCGGATCTTTCCGGAATGAACTGGTGGCCCATTTGCGTCAAATGCTCTCCTCAATGCTTGGAATAAATATCCTGCCTGATCAAAACATACACGTCTGAAAGAATCCTCCTTTCTCTATGGAAACCCCTGAAAAAAAGAAGAAGAAAAGTAAATTAATTCCCGTGATTCTGGTACTGGTGATTGGCGCTGCGGCCGCTTTTGGTATTTCACGGTATGTCTATTCCCTGCATCATGAGGTGACCGATGATGCCCAGGTGGATTCGGATATGAGTCCCGTCATCGCCAGGGTGAGTGGATATGTTCGGGATATACTTTTTATTGAAAACACCTACGTTCATAAAGGAGATACCCTGGTGATACTTGATGACAGGGATTTTAAAATTAAAGAAGAACAGGCGGAGGCTGCGGTGGCCAATGCGGAATCCGCCGTATTGGTTGCCAGGGCAAATGTCAGCACGGCCCGTGCAAACTTCGAAACCGCAACGTCGAATGTTACCAATGCGCAGGTCAGGGTCTGGAAGGCGGACAAGGATTTCGAAAGATATAAGAATCTCCTGGAACAGAACGTAGGTACACAACAGCAATTCGATGCATCCAAAGCCGAAAAGGAAAGCGCTGCAGCCCAGCTTCAGGTTGCCCTGAAACAACAACAGGCTGCCGGAGATCAGGTGACAGCCGCGGATCAGCAGGTTCAGGTTGCCGGATCCATGGTGAAGCAGCGGAAGGCGGATCTGGATTTTGCCTCCCTGCAACTGTCCTACACTACCATCACCGCACCCATCAGCGGTATGGCATCGCAAAAGAATATCATGACGGGCCAGTTTGTCAACGCCGGTGCCCCGCTTTTCGCCATCGTTGCGAGCGATGATTTATATGTAACGGCAAATTTTAAGGAAACCCAGCTTTCAGACATGAAAGTCGGTCAACCCGTGAAAATTACTGCTGATGCGTTTCCCGATTCAGTACTTAACGGACATATCAGCATATTTTCTGCTGCAACCGGTGCAAAGTTCAGCCTCCTTCCGCCTGATAACGCCACCGGCAACTTCGTCAAAGTGGTACAGCGGATTCCGGTTAAAATTGAACTGGATCTGAGTCCCGAAATGAAATTGAAATTGCGTTCGGGAATGAGTGTAAAGGTGGCTGTTTCCACCAACAGTTAACAGATACCCGTCCGTTTCAAGATTTTTTCTGAATGTACGAAACAGGTTTTCGAAAATGGATCATTACCCTGACGGTGATTCTGGCTTCATTGCTGGAACTCGTTGATACCACCGTAGTGAATGTTTCCCTGCCTGATATCATGGGAAATCTCGGAGCAACCCTGGAGGACGTTGGATGGCTGATCACCGCCTATGCCGTTGCCAATGTGATCATCCTTCCCATGTCAGGATGGCTGGCGTCCAAATTCGGCAGAAGAAATTATTTTGCCTTCTCGATCGTTCTCTTCACCACGGCATCCTTCTTTTGCGGACATGCGACGAATATCTGGGAACTGGTGGCCTTTCGTTTTATTCAGGGAATCGGCGGAGGCGCACTGCTCGGAACGTCCCAGGCAATTCTCATTGAAACCTGGCCCAGGGAACAATTTGGTATGGCCACTGCACTCTTCGGACTGGGGGTGGTGGTGGGCCCGACACTGGGTCCGACACTTGGCGGGTATATCACGGATCATTATAACTGGCCATGGATTTTTTATATCAATATTCCATTGGGAATCCTGGCTACATTGCTTACGCTGGAATACATAAAGGAATCCTTTGTCCGGCGAATTACCGGTGGCGTGGACTGGGCCGGAATCATTTTCCTGACCATCGGGGTCGGTGCGCTCCAGGTGGTACTGGAAAGAGGGGAAGGAGAAGATTGGTTTGAGACGCCTTATATTATCTGGCTTTCCGTATTGGCCGTCGCCGGCTTATGCAGTTTCATCTGGAGGGAACTTACTGCGGAACATCCGGTGGTGGATCTGAAAATTCTGAAAAACCGCGAGCTCGCCATTGGTATGTTTACCACATTCATTCTCGGCTTCGGCTTATTTGCATCGGTATTTGTATTTCCAGTTTTCTGCCAGAATCTGCTGGGCTTCTCCGCCCAGCAAACCGGTGAGATTCTGATTCCGGGAGGGCTGTCTACCATTCTCATGATGCCCTTTGTCGGACGAATGCTCCAGAAAGGATTTCCCCCGCAGATCATGGCGACCATCGGGTTCATGTTTTTCTTTGCTTTTACCGTCATGCTTTCCCATTCATCCCTGGACTCCGGATCAGGTGATTTCTTTATTCCATTGATTTTACGCGGCGTCGGACTCAGCTTATTGTTTGTCCCGCTCACCACGCTGGCCCTGTCGAGCCTCGAAACAAAGGATACCGCACAGGGAACCGGCCTGAATAATATGATGCGCCAGTTGGGCGGGTCATTTGGTATTGCAATTGTTACTACGCTGGTTCACCTGCGTGAAGGATACCACCGCAATATTCTCCTGGAACATATCAATCCATACAATCCGGTTTTTCAATCCAGGTACGATGCCCTGTATCACGGCCTCATAGCGAAAGGGATTATTCCCGCTGAGGCACACCAGATGGCTTACAAGGCCATTGACGGGATCGTTGTACGGCAAACCTATCTGCTGACCTATGTGGAGATATTCTGGCTGGTGGGCATATTCTTTATTTTCTGTATTCCCCTGCTTTACCTCCAGCGATTCAACAGGGGAACAGGACTGGTGGCATTGGATGCCCACTGATTTGAACCTGTATGAAATGATTCTGGGGCAAACATTAACAACAATATGTTGCTGTCGTTGGATCTGATCTGTTTGATTAGATTCTCCGGCTTTGAAACGACGGTACAAGTCAGACCCTTATGCCGTCTGATCCCGGTGAGACGATTCCACGCACGTTGCGGGAGCAGGTGAACAGACCTGTACCTGTTCCCGTATTTCATTCATCCTTTTTCCCGTCAGGGTTTTATGACAGGGGAATAATATCACATCCATATACCGGGAAAATACTCTCTGCATGTCAGACCATGCAGAAAATATCTACTTTGCAACCCGCTTCTGAAATTTATGCGATCCGCCGGAAAACACGCACTTACGTTTATTTTCATAACCCTGCTGATTGATGTAATCGGACTGGGAATCATCATTCCTGTTATCCCGGGACTTATTGAACATCTTACCGGAGCCGGACTGAGTATCGCCTCCAAGTACAGCGGCTGGCTGACCTTTGCCTATGCCGCCATGCAGTTTTTGTGTTCGCCCGTGCTGGGAGGATTAAGCGACCGTTTCGGAAGACGGCCCGTATTGCTCGCTTCCCTGATTGGTTTCAGTATTGATTATACGTTCATGGGCTTCGCACCTACCATCGGATGGTTGTTCGTGGGAAGGCTCATCTCAGGAATTACCGGAGCAAGCTTTACCACTGCCGGCGCATACATTGCCGATGTAAGTCCGCCGGAAAAACGTGCCCAGAATTTCGGTATGATCGGCGCAGCGTTTGGACTGGGTTTTATCATCGGTCCTGTAATCGGAGGGTTACTCGGCCAGTACGGTCCCAGGGTTCCATTCTTTGCGGCAGCAGGACTTGCCATGATCAATGCACTGTACGGGTATTTTATCCTTCCCGAATCCCTGCCTGCGGTTAACAGGAGGAAGTTTGAATGGAAACGCGCCAACCCTGCCGGCTCCCTGTTGCGGTTAAAAAAATATCCGCTGATAGTATCCCTGGTTGCCTCCCTGATCTGCATTTACGTAGCGGGTCATGCCACGCAGAGTACATGGACCTTTTATACCATGGAAAAATTTTCCTGGAATGAGAAAATGGTAGGATACTCGCTGGGTTTTGTCGGATTGATGATCGCACTGGTACAGGGAGGACTGATCCGGGTACTGATTCCCAAGCTCGGACAAAAACGTTCAGTTTATATCGGATTGCTTCTCTATGCCGTTGGATTTATCTGCTTTGCCTTTGCCACACAGGGCTGGATGATGTTTGCCTTTATGATTCCTTTTGCCCTGGGCGGATTGGCGGGGCCTGCACTGCAGGGAATCATCTCTTCCCAGGTACCTTCCAACGAACAGGGTGAATTACAGGGCGCGCTTACCAGTCTCATGAGTGCCACTTCAATTATCGGCCCCTTGCTGATGACCTATCTTTTTAACTTCTTCACCTCACCGTATGCACCCGTGCATTTTCCCGGTGCACCCTTCCTGATGGGTGCCCTTCTCACCATTGCAAGCCTGCTGTTTGCCATGCGTTCCCTGGCAACACATCCCCGGCATTGAAAAGTGACCGGAAAGTATCCCGGTTCTCCATCCACAGGATGGCAGGATTCTGAAAAAGGACAACAAAATCAGAGAATGGCAACCGGATAATCAATAATCTTCCGCTTCATCCGGGAGGTAGATGTCGGCTGTCATATACATAACGGCCTTTCCGGTAATCTCTACCCGGTCATTTTTCATTTCGCAGGAAAGTTCGCCTCTCCTGTGTGAAATTTGCCGGGCAGAAAGAATTTTTTTGTTGAGTTTGCCCGTCCAGTAAGGGGTGAGGATGGTATGGGCGGAACCTGTAACGGGATCTTCATTTATTCCATAGTTGGGGAAAAAGCACCTGGATACAAAATCGGTGTGATCCCCTTTTGCCGTCAGGATTACGCCATGCGGATGCAGCCTTGCAAGCGCTTTGAAGTCAGGCTTGATGGAAGCCAGAATTTTTTCAGAAGCCACCTCACACATCAATACGTTTTTCCCCATAACGGTTTTTACCGGTGAGGCGCCGATGGCTTTTTCCAGGCTTGCAGGCATGTCGGTATCTTTGATTTCATCCGCAGGGAAATTCAACGTAAAGGAGGTCCCGTTTCGCCGTACCGTTAGTACACCGCTCCGGGAATTAAAGGTAATCTCGTCGGTATTGATTTTTTTTATTTCGAACAATACAAAGGCTGTGGCCAGTGTGGCATGCCCGCAGAGATCCACTTCTTTCTCGGGAGTAAACCATCGCAGGTCATACGACTTGCCGTTCGCAACGGCAAATGCAGTTTCGGAAAGGTTATTTTCACCTGCAACCCGCTGCATGGTCTCGTCTGGCAGCCATTCATCCAAAATGCAAACAGCAGCCGGATTCCCTCCGAAAAGCTTTGATGTGAAGGCATCAACCTGGTAAATCGTGAGTCGCATAAGGTAATGGATTTAGATCAATCGGTCATTTTTCTGAAAGGAGGCACGTATCAGCGGAAGGGGACAGTGAAGTTGCATTACACCATGTTTGAACGTCTGTAAGGATTCTCTGAGGGATTTTGAATGTACCCTCCCGGCATGGTTTTCAGGTATCTGACCAGCGCCGGGAATGTTACCTGTACATACTGCAGGGTGCAAGCCGGCATCATGCCGCATTTCGGAGCAAGGGAACCACCTTCCGCCAGTCAGATACAAGACGAACGGAGGGACAGGCCGGTAAATCATATAATGAAGATAGTCAATCAGCCGGATACACAAAACCGTGGGCAGTAAAATCAACCCAAAATCACCTCATTTATTGAAAAACAGTGTATTAAATCCTGCCCGGATATTTCATATAAAACTCCGGGAAGAAAGAAACAGGGTTCGTTCTGCCTATAAATCCCAATCCGGTTACAGATACAGGGTAGAAATTTATTCCAGGACACTCTTTATGCCTTTCACTTCTTTTTCAAGCGAAGCAAGCTTGTGGAGCAGTTCGTCTTTCACCAGCGATTGTTCAGGCAGTTCATTACTCATGTAATTGCAGAATTTCCATACTTCCCGTACCTCATTCACCGGAACTTCGTAAGATTCGTATTCGGTGTTAAGGGATTTTAGCAGGAGTGTTTTCTTTTTGCGCAACTGGTTAACGGCAATTTTGAAAACAATACCCTCATCCTGCGTCAGTATGATATACGCCTGGTCATCTTTGATATCGTACCAGTTCTCAAGATATTCCCCGATCACCCAGGACTTGTCCGGGATGGGAAGCATGGAGTCGCCGCTGATCTGGAACATGCGGTATTTTCTGTCGCTGAGCAGGAGTGGCAGCTGGAATGCGGGCAGTTTTTTTATGTATTCAGGATCGGCAAAGCCGTTACGGTATCCGGCCTTCGCTTTGAGGGGAACGACCTCAATGTTTTCCCGGTTCTGGCTGTCCACGGTGGTTGCCAGTACGCGGAGGCGTGAGCCGGTAACATATACATCATGGCCCTTCTCCAGTTCGGAAAGCTGGAAGCCGGAAAGCCTGGCCAGATCTACCTTTACCAGGGTGTCAATAGAGATGTGAAAATATTTTGAAAAGAGCATGAGTGCATCGAGTGTAGGATTCCTGATGCTGCCGTTCTCATAACTATTGATGGTGGAGCGGCTGATGCCAAGTTCGCCGGCAACGATGTCCTGGGTGCGGTTGCGACGCTTGCGCAGGATTTTGATATTGGTGTTGAAGTACATGGTGCAGTCCGTTTTTCCGGATTCAATTCTGAGAGCACAAATATAATGACGATGTGGTAATCTTCCAAATTGATTGTAATACAATCGTATATTGTAACAATTCATCCCACAACTGTCACGGCGTTTTCACAGCGTTCCCCAGCTAATCGTAGTTTGCAGGGTAAGCCTGTGCGGGTGGAAACTACGATTCTCCGGCTATCCAGCCCGGCTAATCGTAATTTGTAGTGTAAGCCTGTACGAGAGGTCATAGTTCCCTTCCGCACGGCCTATCGTATAAACTACGACCTGCCTGGAAACTATGATTCCTCCGCCCAGCTAACCAGCTACTTGTGGTTTGAATTGTAAGCCCCTGTTGTACCGGGATCTACAGGTATCCGAAATGAAATAATACTTTCGTCTTATTGGAAATTATATGTGATTTCCAATTCATTTAGGCACATTAAATTTTAGAGTAAAATTTCACAAAAATTAACGGTTATTTGGGGAGGAATGATTCAGATATCGTCCTGTTCGGAAACAGAAATAATTTGAATTAATCACAATTATTATTAAAATTGAACCCGAACAAACAGTTTAAGTTCTGGAAATAATAAACCTGTTTTTAGAGTCATTTCATTGGAATAATTATTAATTTATTTATTTAATAGACTCAAATGTGCAATTTTTTTAATAGAAATATCCCTTTTTTCAAACCGGCGCATGGATGTCTTCACCCCATGATTGACCTGATAAATGGGAAGGATCAGGTAAATCTCCATAAACGTTGGAAAAATGGCAAAAACAAAACGACACTATCTACCGGATGAAAAGATCTGTTTCCTTCAGAAATCAGATCATGAAGAACACACGGAAATCTGCCTCAGGTGCAATCTGGCATCATCTGTACTTTCATATTGGAAGGAAAAAAGCCAGACCCGGAGTAAAGATAGATTGAAAAAAAATTATCAGCGAATAGATCCCAAAGTTCAAAAACTGAAAAGCGCAATTGACCGTTACAAACGATATGCAGATAATAATTCAGGGAATGACCCTGTTCAGACATTATTAGAGAAACACCAGAAACCCGGAGATAGCACACCTGATATTTATATTCCCATCAAAAGCGGAATACAAAAGACAAAACCGGAGCGTATTATTATTTGTGCTACCGGTGGAAAGGGTATCACAATCCATCTTATGGGGAATGAATCAATAACAATAAGCAAAACCCTTAACTGGCTCGAAGAAAGGTTGGAGTCGTATGGCTTTTTCCGTGTTCATAATTCGTATCTGGTCAACCTTGAACATGTTAAGAAAATTATTCATGTGCGTGAAGGAGCTGAAATCACGCTAAGTAATGGCAAACTGGCTGAAGTATCAAAACGAAAAAAGGCGCAATTTCTTGACGTCCTTAGTAGGCAAAACAGGCTAAACATACTTTAAATGAATTTTTAATGCCCTTGTTTTACTGATTTTAAGAAAACCGGCAAATTCATTCAAAACCATATTAATAAAAATACCTGCCGTTTAACTCGAATACCCTGCCGATTAACCGTTTGCAGGTTATGGATGGAACAGCAGATGTATTTTAGTTGGTAATTCAAATTACAGGAATTTTAGAAACAGAAACGGGTCACGATGCAGGCAGAAAAATAAGCAAGTATCGTATTGTTATCAATCGCATTCAACGAAATAGTATTGGCTATGGCTTCCGGTGAAAATACAAACAATGGTAGAAAAAATAAAGTCTGTTATAACCGGATAAAAAATACCCTGTGAAAAAACTGATACTTCTTCCGATTCTGTTTTGCGGGTTGATACTGAATGCACAACCAAAGAGTATTGAATTGCTTGAACTAATCAAGCTGTTTGTACCAGATTCAAGTGGTTCCGCAAATCCGGATTTACTGGAATCGTATAGTAACAGACAACATCTGGTTAATATATTAATAAACGGAAATCCCGTGATACCCGATGAAATGTTGTTTCTTGATAAAATTGACTGGATGGAATCACTTAATCCAGAAAAAACAATATATTCATTACAGGCAATCGGATTCCAGTTTGCCAAGGATGCAGAAATTATTTTAGCATTATTTGGGAATGCGGAGGTAAAATCAGAATTATTAAAACACTGTATTGATAAAAATAATAAGGATAACATGACTCATATAGTAATGTTAAACATCGCAGGCAAGAAACCCGCCTGGATGAAGGTTGAGACCTCTGCTTCCTACGGACCTTATATGCCTGTATTAAACCTTGTTTTTTATCTAAACGAAAATGATGTTTCATTGACTTGTGCTTATTAAATCTGATTTCAGGTACACAATACGTACTTTTAAAATAAAATATTAATTACATCAGGTTATATTATTAATAAAATAAAATAAAATATCCTTTACATTGGACGGTCTATAATACGATAGAGCGGAACTTTATTTACAGAATGAATAAAATTGTAATGAACATAAATATGCCTGAATAGCCGGATTACATATATTGGAAATCCGGATTAACGAATGTATTGAAAACAACTTAAACCTAATTACAATGAACTGTCCGAAATGTAGTACTGTAAATGAGGCCGAAGCCGCCTTCTGTGCAAATTGCGGAACACGACTTAGCGTTCAGCAATTTTCATCCGCACAACCTAAACCCAATCCAGTATCAAATCAGAAAGTTGAGGAAGTGAAAGATTTTTTTAAAAATGACCTGGGTAGAATAATTAAAGCAATCTTCAGTGAGCCTATTCAGGGAACACGGGACATTTTCACAAATGCCGGAAATAATGCATATAACCACGCCCTGATTCTTCTTGGTACAACAATAATCACTTTTATTATTATACCCTATTTTTGGGTTGGAAGTGAAGTGAGGCAGTATTTACCCGGTGCCTTTGGGATGTTTGTTAAATTGGGCCTGAGTGTCGGATTAATGCTCGTGATAATCTCAGTATTATCTTTCGGAGTTAAATCAATTTCCGGAAAACCGGATTTTAAAAAAGAGTTGTTGACCGGAGCAATGTGTGGCCTGCCAATGATTATAATGCTGCTTGCAATAATTGTTATCAGTGTTTTTTCCGGAAACAGAATGAGCAATTTCAACCCGTCTTCGTTGATGCAAAATGGAATTATTGCCATGTTGGTTTCATTATACATCTTGCTGATGCTGATAAACATTGTGCAGCAATCGTTTAAAGCATCAGGAACCAATGATGCAATGAGCTGGTATATATCACCATTGGTTATTTGCGTGGGTATATATATCGGTGTACGCATATCGTATAAAATATTCGGTGCAGGCTTTTGATAATTATCAGATGAATGAAGACAGAAAAAAGCTGTAATACAAAGTGGAATTGGCGGGAGAAGAACTTTTGTCAGATATTCAGATAACGGGCTGTCAGGATTTAAAACCGGATAACCGAAATATCTGCAGATTCATCTGACAGGCTGATTGACTTCCATTGTAATTAAGAGAGATTCGTTTTGCCAGGTAATTCCTCAGTCTTATTATTTGAATAATAGTTTATTTTTTAAAACACATAAGCATGAACTGTCCAAACTGTAATTCCCCGGTTGCATCCAATGCAAAATTTTGCGGTGTATGCGGTAATGCACTGAATACATCTGGCGCGACAGGATCTTCAACGGAGGCGCCTGTACCGGAGGGTAAGGTGCCAAACCAGGTGCCTGCGCCAACGATAGCAACTAAGAAAAAGCCCTACCTGCTTATCATCATTATTGCGGTAGTTGCTGTTGGATATTATGCTTACAACTCTTACATGAGCCATTTGCATAATGGTAAGGCTGAAAGCCTGATTAAGGAAAGGCTTGGATTACCTGCACCGGTGACGTATGCGGTACAACATGGGTTAATCAGATTTTCACGTTATGATAATTTCGGCCTGAACCAGTTTAATGCCCTTGCAGAGAAAAAAATAATTACAATTGTCAATAAGGGCTCTCAGGGGTATTATGACTATTATACAAATTATCAAATTGATATTGACCCGTCAGCAGAAAAATACAAATTGAGAGATTCATCTGATTATCAGGGACGAGAATTTTATATTATGAATGCGGGAAATAAGGTGTTCGGAGGGATTAACCGTATTCAGGAATCTTCAGACGGACGCCTGGCCGAAGTGGAATTTTCATGGGGATACAATGAGGTTACGCCAGTTGGGGAAATTATGGGTTTGATGAAATCCAAACCGGATTTGTTTAAATCATCAATCACCTTTGTCAGGTATGAGGATGGATGGAAGATAAAAGAAGGTTTTGATTTTAACGATCTATGGAGAGGATTAAATGAAGAGTTGAAAAAATACAGGTGATAAAAACCTCCCGGATCCTTTTACTGCTGTTATCCTCTCAATCTAAGTGGATAAGATGTTTGTAGAAGCCAATCAGGAGGTACAATTCAGGCCTGTCAGTTTGTATTTTAATCTGCCTTGACAATACAAAGTATCAGCAGTAAAAATTAATAAAAACTAAAATTTATAGTATGAAAACAAAAAGCACGTTATCAATTGTAATTTTTGTATTTGTTATGGTATTTTATTCGGTACCTGGCAATGCGACAATTTGGAGGGTAAACAAAGGATCAAACTACAACGGAACCACCCTGTTTGGAAATAATTTTGGAGGAACAGCGGCAAATCCGGTTTTCAAAGAACTGGAGCAGGTAGCGGGTGCCAGTGGATGGGGATCTTTTAGTGATGGTGATACGGTTCACATGGACGGCTCCGCCGCCGGTGTGTATGATATTGCTACTGTAGTTAGAAAGGTTGTAATTATCGGGCCGGGTTATTTTTTAGCAGATAACCCAAAAACAAGCAATGATTTATATGATGCCAGAATATTGCGTATTGAATTCAATTCGGGTTCAGCAGGATCAACAGTAGCAGGGATGAACGTAGTTGTAAATGGAAATTCCGCCCATGGGTATATTCAGGTGGCAACGGATAGTATTACCATAAGACGATGCCGGATAGAAAGGTCCGTATATTTTCCTATTAATGGAGGCTCCGGATTACAACGTACCATCATTACTGAAAATTTCTTTGCTTCCGGACAGGCAAACAATGCCCTATTACAGACTAACTCTGGTTTTGTACCACCTGTTGATCTCATTTTTAATAATAATATTTGTAAAAATACATTGATTTGGCATTGGGGTAATGGAAATCCGGCAAATATCACCCAATGCAGAAACAATGTAT
>JADZBN010000055.1 GCA_020852075.1 Bacteroidia bacterium | reverse complement strand
GTGGGGCTTTCTTTGTATTTTACAAAGCCCTGATGCTGGACTTCTCCGGAATGGTGAATGACCTGGTGAGGAACGAAAACATGACCGTGCATAATCCGGGTTAATCACTCCAATTTTCCCAAAAAGCCTATCTTGCAGGCCGTTCCGGATCCAATAAACCGGTATATTTTGAGTTATACTTCCTTTATGACCAGGAATACATTCCGTTTACGGCCGGGTGTGGTGCTGATTCTGTTACTGATGGCAGGTTCGGGTATCTGGACATCCTGTTCCAATACAAAAGATACCCTCGTTAACAGGACCTTTCACAATCTCTCCGCCCATTACAACGGATATTATAATGCCACCGTAAAACTTGATGAGGCACTGGACAAATTGGCCGCATCACATACGGATCAGTACGACCGGCCCCTGAGGGTTTTTCAATATGCCAATGCCGAAAAGTCAAAAGCCATATATCCCGATATGGACGACATTATCAAGCGTACCTCTGCAGTGATCAACCGGCATACCATTCTTGACAGGAGCGGAAATGAAAAACCTAATTCTGAAAAATGGATAGACGACAACTGGCTGCTATATGGAAAAGCACTGTTTTTCAAACACGAGTACTTTGCAGCTATGGAGGCCTTTAAATATGTAGAATCCACCTACCGGAAGGAACCCACAAGGCATCTTGCATCGCTGTGGATTGCCAAAACCTACCTCGAATTGACCCAGTTGAGTGAAGCAGAAAGCAAACTGGATTATGTCAACAACATCAAAGATTTTCCCAAAAAAAACCGCTGGGAACTGGCGGCAGTGAATGCCGATTTTTACCTGCAGGTACATAATTTCGAAAAAGCAGTTCCTTATCTCAAAACTGCGTCTGAACTGGCGCCTAAACGCGACTTCAGGATACGATGCCTGTTTATCCTGGCACAACTCAATCAGCAACTGGAGAACTATCCCAAAGCATTCGAACTCTATACGAAGGTGATTAAGATGAATCCGAAGTATGAGATGTCTTTTAATGCAAGGATTAACCGTGCACAATGTTACAATCCGGGCAGCAAGGAGGGATTGGCGGTTAAGGAGGAATTACTCAAACTGGAAAAAGACCCCAAGAATAAGGATTACCTGGATCAGTTATATTATGCTCTTGCCGGCCTTGAACGGATTGAAGGCAATGATTCCGGACAGGTTGATTATCTGAATAAATCCGTCCGTGCCAGTACCACCAACCAGAATCAAAAGGCCTTGTCATATCTGGAGCTCGGGAAAATCGAGTTGAAAAAACCGGAATACCGACAGGCACAGTTGTATTATGACAGCACCATTGCAAACCTGGCCACGGATCATCCCGAATACGACCAGATTCTGGTTACCCGGAACAGCCTCACCAAGCTGATCCGTTATCTGAATACCATTGAGAAGGAAGACAGCCTGCAGCAGCTTGCCAAACTTTCCCCCACGGAAAGAGAGGCAGCCGTGGATAAGGTACTCCGTGATGAGGAAGCTGCACGGAAGTTAAAGGAACAGGAAGAAAAACAACAGGAGCAGAGCAACCAGATTTTTGATCCCAGCCGGCAACAGGAAACCAATCAGTTTAACCGCGGAACCGGATCCAGCTGGTATTTTTATAATACACAGGCGATGAGCTTCGGGTTTAATGAATTTACAAAAAAATGGGGCGACCGGAAGCTGGAGGATAACTGGAGACGAAGTAACAAGCAATCCACCCTTCCGGATATAACAGAAGACCAGGAAAGCGGTCCCAAGGTGACCGACGAAAAGGAGATCAAAGACCCCGTCGCTGCTGCCGCGAAGAAAAAAGAGGATATGCTGAAATCCATTCCGCTGACGCCGGATGATATTGACAAATCCACCAAGAAGATTTTATCAGCGTATTATAATGCCGCTCTCATTTACAAAGAGCAGTTGAATGACCTGAATGCATCTACAAATCTGCTGGAAGAGATGCTCCGTAAATACCCCCACAACAAATATGAGGTACAGGTCATGTATCAGTTGTATAAAATGTATGCCCAGATGGGGAATCAGGAACGGTCGGATTATTATAAAAACAGTATCCTGAACCAGCATGGCGATACGGAATATGCCGAGATAATACGTAATCCAAACTATGCAGCTGAACAGGCCAATAAAAAATCAGCCCTCGATATCTTTTATGAAGAAACCTACCGGAAATACCTCAACGGGGAATATGCGGATGTAATGGTTCGGAAAGCCCAGGCGGAACAACAGTGGGAGGAGAATCCCCTGATGCCCAAGTTTGCCTTCCTGAAAGCACTCGCTATCGGCAAGACTCAATCGCCTGCACAGTTTCAACTTGCGCTGGAAGATGTGATAAGAACATACTCCAGTGACCCGGTGAAGGATGCAGCGCAGAACATTCTGGATTATCTGGAACAAAAAGGCGTACCCGGCAGTGATGAAAACCACCCACAGGCTTCCCTGGATTCCAGCCTGGCTCCGCCTTCTACCCAAACAGACAGCGTTACTGCACGAAGTGCGGACAATGTGAAGCCGGAGAGCAGGACATTTTATTATATGCCGGATACGACACATTATGTGGTTATTGTTTTCCAGAATATAGGAGGGCCGGTGGACGGCAACAAACTGAAGTCAAAAATTTCTGATTTCAATCTCAGGAACTACAGCCAGAAAGGATACACGATTATGGACCTGATGTTTGACCACAGGAACAAAATGATGGTGATTAAAGAATTTCCCAATAAGGCGGAAGCATTGTCCTATAACTCCCATTTATATAATAACGACGAGGTTTTCGGAAACCTGAATCCCGATGCCTACAAGGAACGCGTAATTTCCATCAACAATTTTCCAGAAGTCATCCGTCAGAAAAAGCTGGATGAATACGATGACTTTTACCTGCACTTTTACAAGTAAGGCCCGCCCGTGATACGACCCGTGAATTGAGAAGAGGGAGAGACAACATCCTGTTCTATGGTTTTGGCAACACCTGAGATTCTTTCCTGAGAGGGGAAGGATTCCGGATCAGGTCTCTTATTGCTTATGGATAGAGACTGTGCAGGTACTATAATGACGGGCCGGTAATTGGTTCCTGCAATACCTATCCTGCCGGACATTCCTCAAACCGGAGCAGCAAACTCCCCATGTTACGATAATTGATCTTCAAATCAATGCAATGCCATAATATTCAGCATTATATAAGCTTAATTGTGTATTTCATATTTTGTTCTATCTTTGTATCCCTTTAAAAAAACAGTACCGGATTAATGCCATGTATTACATTCATTTTTAATTAGATACGGACATGTTCAACAAACAAAACAACAAGGATGGTATTCCTGCTCCCAAGGGTGCCGAAAGCAACAGTACTTCCATCAACCTGATTGGTGCAGGTACCGTTATTGAAGGAGATATTAAGTCGAACGGGGATATCCGCATTGATGGTACGGTTCATGGACACGTAATTTCCAAAGCCAAGGTGGTTGTGGGTTCTACCGGAACCGTGGAAGGCGACATCAACAGTCAGAATGCCGACATTTCAGGTTCCGTAAAAGGAAAGACCACGATCAACGACCTGTTGTTTCTCAAAGCCACTTCAAAAATGGCCGGTGACATTGTTACCGGGAAACTGATTGTGGAAGTAGGGGCTACCTTTACCGGCTCCTGCAACATGGGGCCCATGATCAAGGACATTAAATATGCCGACAAGTCCGCCGAATCCACCAAAGAAAAAACTGCCTGATTCATCCTATATGCGTTATGCAACCATGGGCACACAAATGCTCGTGATCATAGCGCTTGGTGTATTTGCCGGCTACAGACTGGACCGGCACTTTGCCTGGAAAGTTCCTGTATTCACCCTGATACTTAGTCTTCTTTCTGTTGGCATTGCGATTTATTTTAGCATTAAGGATTTTCTCAAAAAAAAATAGTGACGCCTGTACAGGGCAATTTTTTGTTCAATGAAACGATATCTCATTCTACTAACAGTCTTCTCAGGACTGGTTGCTCTGTTGCTATGGGCAACCGGAACCTACGTATTACCAGGTAAGGTAGATTCTGTGTCCTGGGGACTTTTTTTTTATTTTCTGGCGGTCACGCTGGTATTTCATCTGGGGCTGGTATCTGCCTCCCGTGGCAGGCCACAGGTTTTCGTCAGGTATTATATGGCATCCACCACCATCCGGATGTTGATGCACATAGGAGTAATTTTTGTGTATTCCTTCCTGCACAAAACCGATGCTGTCAGGTTTATTATCACCTGCCTGGCCTTGTACCTGCTCTTTACTATGTTTGAGGCGGGAATGACCTGGAATGATTTCAGAAAAAATCAGGGTGGGTAATCCCGGTTTTACTGAATGACTTCGTGTGCTTCTTCCATGGGAATACGCTGACCGTTGCGATAAGCCACCACAAAGGCATCCGGGATGGTGTTGCGTGCCTGCTGAGCGTAGTTCCGTGCAGGGTCGTATCTTGAAAAAGTACCGACGCAGTATTTTCTCCATCCTTCATGTTCCACCATATCCACGGGTTTGGTAATACCGAAGTTATGGCTGAAGTAATAGTTATCCCGGACAGGACTGTGGCGGGTGGCCGCTATCTGTACACGAAAATAAATGCCTTTCTGCGGAGCGGGGATATTCACCACTCCCCGGGGTGTGTTGGTCCCCGCTGCTACAGGTTTTTCTGACGGCAGGCTTTCTCTGAGGGGACTCAGGTCTCCTATGGGAACGGATGTATGGATATGATCCTGGTTTCCGCAAACCATCATGGCAATGGGTACTGGTTCTGGTAAACTTCCCGAAGCCGGGATTAGGGAATAGGTAACCGACCAGACAGGCTGCTGAGGCAGGTTTTTCCAGGTGAACTTCAAGACATTTCCTTCGGATTGTACTTCTGAGCCGGCGGTGGTGGTAGCTACTGCTGAATATCCGGCTGGGATTTGTTCGAAGAGGATACCGAAACCGGATTCAGCACCTTTGGTAAAGGAAAGGGTAACATCGTACCCAGGTTCTGCAGCGGTGATGCGGCGTTCCATTTTCAATGACGTGGAAGGAGTGGAAACATGTTCCGCATTGGAGACGGGAATATCGTTAGTTACATTAATGGCCACAGGTGCAAGCTGGATATTGTCGGCAGATTCATTTCCAATGCAATTGAAAGAGCCGGTAATTTTGTGGAGGCCGGTAGTTTCGTTGCCGGCGAGAACTTTATAGGCAATTACCAGCACATGACCTGAAGGCATGTTATCCCAGTTGAACCGGGCAACCCGGTTTTCGAAAGTGAAGGTAGCTCCTTCAGTCTGAATAGCGGTGGCGGTGAATCCCACGGGGAGGATCTGCTGGAAAATGGCTTTTCCTGTCAGGATGTTTTTGTCAATGTTGACCTGCACCATGAATTCATCACCCGGGTTTACGATTTCAGGGATGCGGGAGGTAATGTTGACAGTGGAAGAACCGGGTAGCAGGGCGGTGGTCAGCATGATAACAATCATGGAAACAATTGCAGCCAGAAATTTTACCATGGGTACAGTGCAGGATAGTGAGTAGGCTAATGTAGAAATTTGATTTCCGGTGTATGTTGCGAAACGGTTGAGTATTTACACCGGTAAGTGTTGATAAAGCCCGAGGTGATTTGAGGCAGAACCTGCCTGGATGTGATCTCCCGGAAACACCGTGATAAAAACACCCCTGCGGATCCCAGTGATTTTTGCAGGTCTTTTTTCCCGTGATTGGTTGTTTTATTACACGAACTGCTGACAGCAGCATGCCTGAGAACCCTGCTGTGTTTTCAATGTAACCGGAACTTTTTACCGGATCCCGGGAACCGGCTACCGGTTGTTGCAGTTGCCGTTGAAATGGTACCCGTGGCGGTTTTTGTAAACCGTTTTAAAGAAATTGTATGCAGAATGAGGCTGTGTATTTTCAAGGGGGCCGTTATGAGGGTAAGACGTGGATCATTCTTTTAAAGAAGCTTTTTACACAACAGCAGGTTGCCGTCTGTCACATTGCTGTAAGAGAACCAAACCATGTAATTTTTCCCATTTAGAATGATCTGAACAGGATGAAAGGCATTAGGAATATCTGCACCATCGCTGAAAACAAGATGTCCAGAATGATCCCCCTGGTCATTAAAATAGCACCAGTGTGCAGCATCCGCATTACACCAGACGTGTCCGGCATGTGGGCCTTTATCCACAATCTTTTTTCCGTTTATATAGGCGCCGAAATTTTCATCAGCTGTCAGATAATTTTTACCGGAAGGATCAAGCCAGGCGGCGCCTCCTGCGGAAATATTCGTGGCATTTTTGATTACGTGTCCGTCAATAAAATATATATCGCCCTGATTCAGGCTGTTAGTGGCAGCATGCAGGACATTCGAATCCTTTTCTTTATTTTCTTCATAGGTTTTTACAAAGCCATATACCGCGGCACCGGAAAAGTCAATGTTGGAGATTAAGCCGCTTGCGGCAGATGGAAGTTTAATTTTTTTCCCGTCGTATGCAACAAGGAAGTAAGGAACATCGTCTTCCGTTCCGATGATTCCCACGACACTGTAAAATTTTGATTTGTCCCTGTTTGCAATGAAGCCTACAGGCATACATTGCACATTGCTGCCCAATACTTTTTGCAGGGATTTTACGGGATCCAGGATGTTCTTTTGATATCCATAAGGCCAGTCATACCGGTTGTTTGCATCCCTGAGTGAATCTGTTTTTTTTTCCTCATTCGCAACGGTCGTATGCTGCACCATCTTACCGTTTTCAAAAATATATGCTGATGAATTTCCGGAAAAATTACCCCATTCACCCTCTTCATTGCCTGCATAGATAATAACGGTACCAATGATGTCATTATTTTTTATCGCATAACCGGTATATTGATCCTCGAATTGCTGATGTTTTTCATTTATTACGGAAGGATCCATAGCGGGCAAGGTTATGATACTGTATGTACCAAAATTTATCTGCTGTGCCTGTCTTGATTGTCCGGTGGCCGCCTGATTATCATTGGAAGTACTTCCGCTGTCAGCGGGTGAAATGGTTTTATCCACTGTCTCATTTACTTTTTCTTTTAACTTTTTAAATAGTTGTGAATGTGCGGGGTTTATTCCAAAAGCGATTATGAAACACAGTACGGAAATAAGCTTTCTTTTCATCTTAGTTTAAATTTTTGGTACGGAATGCACCTATTATTATATTATAAATTTGCCGGTCATCATCCCGAAATGCTATTATAGAGTAATTCATGAATGACTTCCGCCGGGTTTCGCAGGTCTGTTTCTGGTTCCTCCATGCGATCCGCAGGATATACACAGTACTTTACAGAACATTGAGTTTTAACATTTCTTACAGTAAAAGCAATTGGTGTAAGATGCCCGTATAGTGTTTGCAGAGATCGTTTTATGGTCTGCAAAATGCAGCAACGAATGAGTCTGCGTCTGCCTACATTTTTACAAATTCCACCCGTCTGTTGTTAGCCCTTCCATCCGTGGTATTGTTATCACTGATGGGCTTCGTGTCACCAAAGCCTTTGGTGGTAAGGCGTGAGGCGCTGATCCCCATTTTTTCCAGTTGTGCTTTTACAGCATCTGCCCGTTGTTGCGAAAGGGAAAGGTTGTGCGCAGCCTGCCCGGTATTATCCGTATGACCATCAACCTCAAACTTCAAATCGGGATTGTTGTTCATGATTTTTACGATCATATTGAGGGTACCCATGCTTTCCGGTTTGATATCCGCTTTGTCCACGTCGAAGGTGATTCCGTGTGTTACAATTTTGGCATCTGTAAATTTTTTTCCGATTGTATTCATCTGGCCGCCTTTTGCCAGACGCACATTCGTGAAAATAATCGGGTTTTCATCATCACCGATACCTGCAAATCCAAAGGAAGTGGGGACAATGCCTAAATCGGGAATTACAAGCACCCTGAACTGATCAATATAACATTTCACCTGGTTATTTTTATAAATAAGTGCTGCGTGATGCCATTTTTTACGGAAGGTGCTTTCCTCATAGCCGGGATATTGTGCACTAAAATTAGCCAGTTCGAAAGTTGAAACTTCTCCACTTGTACTGAATTCAATATAGCCTTCGGCGTCATTCCCGTCCTTATCTTTATAGGCAAATGCAATACCCGGTCCGTATCCCGAATTGGCATAATAATCAAATTCAATAGTAAATGGATCCGTCAGGTAGGAGGCGGTCTTCATCCGTGGATATACCTGGCAATAATTCCCCTGTGTAAGCAAAAAGGCCGGTTGGCCATCAATGTTATTGACGACAGCCTGGCCCTTGGTCAGCTTCCAGTGTGCCGGGAATTCTCCATCCTGATCGTCGGCAAAATTGTCTTCAAAGAGAATGGTGTCGCCGGGAACAAAATCATAATTCTGATACGATTTAATGGAAGGCGATGTCGAGGCAGCAGGCGAGTCGCTATTCTTATTGTCAGAATCATTACCTGAATTCTTTTTTTCGTTACTGTCTGTTCCCTTTTTATCATTCTTGTTGATCCCAGGGTGCTCCGCCTTGTCAATGGCTTTATCAGTCGCATTTCCGGCGTCATTCACAACGTGATCTTCTGCTCTGTTTTTTACATTCTCTTTAATTTTATTTAATAACTGAGCATGCGAAGGTTGGCATGCGACTATTACTAATATGGCTGCCAAAACAGATTTTATTAAACGAAGTACATTTCTCATGTCGGTAGGATTTGAATAATTAATTAAATGAATATGTAATAATAATTGATCTGCAAATGAGGGAAGGCAGAGGACACCGCTGTATCGTATGAATACCTGGCACCTCTGTCTTGTTCAGAGGTTTTGTCATTTGTAAGATACAGAATTCTCAGAATTCCATTCATGATGCGGCTATAAATTTGTAATTTATGGATATGACCCAGATCATTTTTTCAGGATTTGTGCAACAGTCATGGAGTGGATGTTTCCCTGAGGTATCTCATATCGAAGCGGAGACGGCATCGCACGGTACGGGTGCAATTTCTGTCTGTCACAATCATTCCGTAAAGAAGGCGCATGGTCGGATCAGGAATTTCCATTTCTCCTGGGATGATCCAACAGACACAATGGAGGCTTAAGCCAACAGGGAAGTAGGAGTTGCCGGAGAGGAAAATTTCCGATTAATCAGCAGAATACAGGGGGATTAAAGCGTATAACGAGATAATAATTAATAAGATATTAATATTATATCCGCGTTCTGAATGAGACCTGGAGGGCTTCTCACCGACCAGTGTCTTAGCATCCGCCCCCCTGTTTTACATCATTCCTGTTATTCTGCAAGAATACATCTGCTGCGTTTTTCTCCTTGCCAATTGACCGGGAAGTAGTACTTTTGCGCTCGCTTTCACAAAAGGTATTTGTAAATATGTTTGAAGAAGCTAATATTCAGCCAGTTATGAGTCTGAAACGTCTTTTTTCCACCTTTTTTATATTCCTTTTCTCCCTGGCAGCTTTTGCGAATGAAGAAGCGGGGGAAAGAACAAAAAAATTTGATCCCGGAGAGACCGTTATTGAGCACGTTTCCGACAACCACGACTGGCATATTGCCGGGCACCTGAGCGTTCCGTTGCCTGTTATCATTTTTTCGCCGGGCCGGGGATTTGAATTTTTCATGTCAAGCCGTTTTGAACATGGTCACACTTCCTGGAACGGATATCACCTGGACGAAAAAAATAAAGTGGTGGCGGAGGACGGCCACAGCTTCATTGATTTTTCCATTACCCGGAATGCGGCTTCCATCATGGCGAGTATGGTGCTGCTTGTGCTGATGTTTTTCTCCATTGCAAAATCGTATAAAAAGCGGCAGGGCCTGCCTCCCAAGGGCCTGCAGTCCCTTGTGGAGCCCCTCATTTTGTTTGTCCGTGATGAGGTGGCCAAGCCGAGTATCGGCCCAAAGTATGAAAAGTACATGCCGTACCTGCTAACCATCTTTTTCTTTATCTGGATGACCAATATGCTGGGTATTCTCCCCATTCTTCCGGGAGGCGCCAATGTAATGGGGAACATCGCCATTACCATGTCACTGGCATTAATGACATTTATTATCACCACCGTCAGCGCCAACCGGCATTACTGGCGCCACGTCTTCGCCATGCCGGGCGTACCCGTCTGGGTGTTGTTCATTCTTACACCCATTGAATTTCTCGGTGTATTTCTCCGTCCCTTTGTACTGATGATCCGGCTTTTTGCCAATATGCTTGCCGGTCATATTGTGGCGCTGTCCTTCATCTGTCTTATCTTCATATTCGGCGAACTTAGTGTGGGTGCAGCCTGGGGCGTTTCGGTCGTTTCCGTCGCCTTTGTGGTGTTCATGTGGATACTGGAATTGCTGGTTTGTTTCCTGCAGGCGTACGTGTTTGCCTTTCTTTCGGCCATATATTTCGGAGCGGCTGTGGAAGAACACGACCATCGTAATGAAGCACCGCATACGCATGTAGAGGAAGCGGCAATTGTATAGAACCAACAGTGAACAGGATGCATCAGTCAACGTACATGACAGACATTAAACAGAAACCTTTTAACCCTTAAATAAACAACCATTATGTTATCTTCAATTCTTCTCGAAGCAGGAAACCTTGGCATCGGTTACGGTGTGGCGGCTTTGGGTGCAGGTGTTGCGGCGCTGGGCGCCGGAGTCGGCATCGGACGTATCGGCGGCTCCGCAGTGGAGGCGATAGCGCGTCAGCCCGAAGTATCCAACGACATCCGTGCCAACATGATTCTGATGGCTGCTCTCGTGGAAGGCGCTGCCTTCTTCGCGATGGTTATCGGTCTCCTGGTAATCTTCAAGAGCTAACCACGCTGTGTGAGTACCGGTGCTGCGGTTGGCAGTACCGGTACTTTCTTTGAAGGATTGTAAAGGGAATTAAAATGAAAAAATAAAACAGATATGGAATTAATAAAACCTGAAATCGGTTTAGTCTTTTGGATGCTGGTATCTTTTCTTGTGGTACTCTTCATTCTTAAAAAATTTGCTTTTCCGGTGATCACCAAAGCACTCAGTGAACGTGAACATTCCATAGCCTCCGCCCTGGATTCCGCAAGGAAAGCCAAGGAAGAAATGGCAGCACTTCAGGCTGACAATGAAAAACTGATCCGCCAGGCACGCGCTGAGAGGGATCAGATGCTGAAAGAGGCCCGGGATACCAGGGATCACCTGATCCACGAAGCCAAAAGCAAGGCACAAACGGAAGCCAACAGGATCATCGCAAGCGCAAGGGAAACCATCAATAACGAAAAAATTGCAGCGGTGAATGAACTGAAAAACCAGATCGCTTCCATGTCTATTGAAATCGCCGAGAAAATCCTGAATCACGAACTAAGCCAGGATGAAAAGCAGCGAACGCTTATGCAGTCACTGCTGAAGGACGTTAACCTGAATTAAGCAATTGCCTCATGATTGAGACCAAAGTTGCCAAACGATACGCCAGGTCACTGATTGGCCTGTCTTCCGACACGGGATTGCTGGATGCGGTTGCTCAGGATATGAAGTTCCTCATTTCTGTGCTTGATGAAAACCGTCAGCTCGGTGTTCTCATGCGCAATCCCATTATTCATACCGATAAAAAACGTGCAGTGCTGAAACAGATATTTTCCGGCAAGGTACAGGACGTGTCTATGAAGTTCATGGATATCGTGACTGCAAAAAGCCGGGAAATGTACCTTGAACACATCGCCAAAGAATTTATCGAGGAATATAAAATCCTTAAAGGCATACGTACAGCCGAAATAATTTCAGCAGTAGGTCTGGACGACACCCTGCGTCAGCAGGTGTACCGCATCATCCGCGGAGATTCCGACGCAGGAATCGAACTGATTGAAAAGACTGACCGCCGCCTCATCGGAGGTTTTGTACTCCGGATGGGTGACAAGCAGTACGATGCCAGTATAGCTGCGGAACTCAGGAAACTGGCACGTGAATTTTCAAAAAAGCAAACGGTAGTACGAAACTAATAACACACCAAACAATCATTGTAACTTTCAACGATCTTTATAACAATGGCAGAAGTCAGACCTGATGAAGTTTCCGCAATACTGCGTCAGCAGTTATCCGGATTCAAAACCGAAAACGAACTGGAAGAGGTAGGAACCGTACTCCAGGTGGGCGATGGTATTGCCCGAATCTATGGACTCACCAAGGTGCAATCCGGCGAACTTATTGAATTTAAAAACGGCCTTCAGGGTATCGTGTTGAACCTTGAAGAAGACAACGTGGGAGCAGTATTGCTGGGGAAATCCTCGGATATCCGTGAAGGCGATGTGGTAAAACGCACGGGAAAAATCGGCTCCATCCGCGTGGGCGAAGGAATGCTTGGCCGGGTGGTGGATACCCTGGGAAATCCTATTGACGGGAAAGGACCTGTCAGTGGTGAATTGTATGACCTTCCGCTGGAACGAAAGGCCCCTGGCGTAATCTTCCGGCAGCCCGTGAATGAACCACTCCAGACCGGGATCAAGGCGATTGATGCCATGATTCCAATCGGACGCGGACAACGGGAACTGATTATCGGTGACCGTCAGACGGGTAAAACTGCGGTGGCGATTGATACGATAATAAACCAAAAAGAATTTTACGAAAAAGGAGAACCGGTATTCTGTATTTATGTAGCAATTGGTCAGAAAGGTTCCACCGTTGCACAGATTGTAAAAACACTGACGGATAACGGAGCGATGCCCTATACGGTGGTTGTAGCCGCACCGGCATCCGAACCGGCGCCCATGCAGTTTTTCGCACCCATGGCAGGAGCTGCCATCGGTGAATACTTCCGTGATACCGGACGTCCGGCACTGATTGTGTATGACGATCTTTCCAAACAGGCAGTTGCCTACCGTGAAGTATCTCTGTTGCTCCGCAGGCCTCCGGGCCGCGAGGCCTATCCGGGGGATGTATTTTACCTGCACTCACGCCTGCTTGAGCGTGCAGCCAAGGTCATCAACTCCGATGCGATTGCAAAACAGATGAACGACCTTCCTGATGCACTGAAAAGCAAGGTAAAAGGAGGAGGCTCGCTGACCGCACTTCCCATTATCGAAACACAGGCCGGTGACGTCTCGGCATACATTCCCACCAATGTGATTTCTATTACCGATGGTCAGATTTTCCTGGAGGCTAACCTGTTCAACGCCGGTGTAAGGCCTGCCATAAACGTGGGTATTTCCGTTTCGCGTGTCGGAGGAAATGCACAGATTAAGTCCATGAAAAAGGTAGCGGGAACGCTGAAACTCGACCAGGCCCAATACCGCGAACTGGAAGCCTTTTCAAAGTTCGGCTCCGACCTGGATGCTGCTACCAAAGCTACCCTTGAAAAAGGAGCGCGCAACGTGGAAATCCTCAAGCAGGGACAATATACGCCTGTTGCAGTCGAAAAACAGGTTGCGATTATTTACTGCGGGACCAAAGGCTTGCTGAAAGATGTGCCTGTCCGCAGGATTTCCGAATTCGAAAATGAATACATAGCCCTTTTGGAAGCCCAGCACCGCGGTGTCCTGGATACCATCCGCAAGGGTATGATTGACGATACGGTTACCGCCACGCTTGAGAAAGTCGCCATGGAACTGACGCCTAAGTATAAACAATAATCAACTACATCATTTTTCCTGAGTAATGGCGAATCTTAAAGAAGTAAGGAACCGGATTGCTTCGGTTAACTCCACGCAACAGATCACAAAGGCGATGAAGATGGTGAGCGCTGCCAAACTGCGCCGCGCTCAGGATGCTATTCTTATGCTCCGCCCCTATGCGGCGAAACTGCGAGAGATCATGGAGAATATTTCGGGTACGCTGGATGCAGGTTCAGGGGGTGATATGGCCAAGGTTCGTCAGGTTAACAAGGTTCTTATAATCGCCATTAATTCAAACCGCGGTCTGTGCGGAGCATTCAATTCAAATATCATCCGTACCGTAAACCGGATTATCCGGGAAAATTATCCGGGCAAGGTGAAAGACGGGAATGTGAAGGTATTGTGCATAGGTAAAAAGGCCAGTGATTTTTTCAGCAAAAGTAAAAATCTGTATGCGGGACATCACAACGAGATATTCGCCACCACTTCATTTGAAGATATTGCGGCCGTTGCGGAAAAAATAATGAAATCGTTTTCGGCAGGAGAATATGACCGGGTGGAAATAGTGTACAACCAGTTCAAGAATGCTGCCGTCCAGTATGTAATGCATGAGCAATTGCTGCCTATTGCACCCGCACCTGCCGGCAAAGGAGTGAAAAAAGAAATTAACGATTACATATTCGAGCCGGATAAAGAAGAACTGGTTCTGGAAATGATACCCAAAAGCATCAAGATCCAGTTATACAAAGCAGTCCTGGATTCCCATGCTTCCGAACACGGTGCACGGATGACAGCTATGAGCAAGGCGACAGATAATGCCGGAGAACTGCTGCGTGACCTCCGGTTATCATACAACAAAGCCCGCCAGGCAGCCATTACCGGGGAGATACTGGAGATCGTTGCCGGCGCCGAGGCCCTTAATGGCTGATCTTCCTGACCCGCCTGGTCATTCCCTGCAGGGGTTTCAGGACAGGAGGATTCCGGTCTTTTCTTACTCAAATCCCGGACTTGCTTTCTCAAACAGGAATCTCATATCTTTATTCCCCATGAATGATCTTATGCTATGAATGTCAGCCTGAGAGAAATATTAACTGTTTCCACCATCCTGTTTGCTGTCATCGACATTATCGGATCCATTCCTGTATTGCTGCAGGTGAAGACGAAAGTAGGTGTGATCAAATCAGGGCAAGCCACACTCGTATCCCTGATAATAATGGTTGTTTTTCTTTTTGTCGGAGAAACCATTCTGAATTTCCTCGGAGTTGACCTGAGTTCATTTGCCATTGCAGGCTCCCTGGTCATTTTTTTTCTGGCGCTCGAAATGATCCTTGGAATTAAATTGTACAAGGACGATATACCGGAAACAGCATCCATTGTTCCGGTAGCCTTCCCCATTATTGCCGGTACGGGAACCATGACCACCCTGTTATCCATCCGTTCAACCTATGATATACCCACGATCATCACCGGCATCTGCCTGAACCTCATACTGGTGTATGTTGTGTTAAGAAATCTGTATCGTATCGAAAAATTTTTAGGAGCCGCAGGAATTAATATTGTAAGGAAGGTATTTGGTATCATCCTGCTGGCCATTGCGGTAAAACTGTTCCGGACCAATGCCGGAATCTGAGCTGTGGCATATTCACCCATTCCGGTAATCAGTTGGCATAAAAACCCCTGAATCCAGCACCCTGCCTGGCCTGAGGGTGGCAGGCGGATTTGTTGGCATTTTAAAAAAAAATCTTACTTTTGGAAGGCTTAAAAAATATTCTAACCAGACCGCTATGAAAAAATTACTACTTCAGTCTTTTGTTGTATCCGCCTTCTTGTTGCTTGCCGGTTTTGAGGTGAACGCACAGGGCGTATATAACATCTGTTCCGTCAGTTCAACCTCCGACACCAGTGGTACATTGTACGATACCGGTGGCCCGACAGGTGGTTACCAGGTGAATGAAGATTGTACGCTGCTTGTTTCGCCCTCCTGCGCTGTAAGTATTACACTTACGTTCCAGTTGCTGGATGTGGAGAACGGCTTCGATCATCTGGATGTGTATGACGGACAAACGGTAAATGATCCTCAGGTACTTTCAGCAACAGGTCAGGGGACCCTGCCGGCACCCGTTACCTGCACCTCAGGGTATATGCTTATTGTCTGGCATTCCGATGTTTCCATTACCTACACAGGATTTGAATGCAGCTGGACCTCTATTATTGCACCCAGCGTAGCTCCTACGGCAAGCTTTACAATTTCTGATCCCACACCTCCGCTTGCAGTGGATGTTCAGTTTACCGATCAGAGTGCAGGTGGTCCGACAGGCTGGTACTGGCAATTTGGTGACGGTGATACCGCACTGCGTCAGAATCCGCTTCATGCGTATGCAGCCCCCGGAACGTATACCGTTACCCTGATAGCCTTTACCTGTAATGAATCGGATACAATCACCCAGACACTTACCGTTCAGGCAGCTCCCCAGATCAGTGTTACACCTGATACACTGACGGCTAATGCACAATGCGGCGACCTGGTTACCTTCAACCTGGATGTTTCCAACCTTGGTGGAGGGCAGTTGGTATATACCACCAGTGGCGCGGCGAACCAATTGGTTCGTGTGCTTGCCATGAGTTATGGTTCGGATTTGTTCAGCGAATTTCCCAATACGACCAATGCCATAGGACAGTATTTTACCAATTATACCCTTACTACCACGGCCACGACGGATCCGGGAGTGCTGAATTCCCTGCTTGTCGGCAAGAATGTCCTGCTCATACCTGAACAGGAGTTGGGAAATCCTGCGGTGTGGAACGCCCTGGGTAATGTTATCCGGCAGTTTCTTACCAATGGCGGCAGTGTAATCTGGTGCGGTTCATATTCCTCAGAGTCCGATTGTATGTTTACAACGAACGTTTGGTCTGGTAATTTTGATTCAGATGTCGTATTCGGTACTGTGGATGTTGTAAACCCCGCCCATCCGCTGGCAGCCGGTCTACCTACCAATTTTACTGCTCCCAGTGCAACCTATACCTGCAATCTTACCAATGCAGATAAGGAGGTTATTGCAAGTTCCAGCGGCAAGGATGTAATTTCCACACGGGTATTTGGCTCCGGTAAAGCCATATTCCTGGCATTTGATTACTATACGGTAGTGAATGAAAATGCACGAGCTATTGGTAATGCCATTTCCTGGGGCGGAATTAACAATCTCGCATCATGGGTGAACCTGAGTCAGGATCATGATACTGTGGATGCCGGAAATACATCTTCCATTACTGTTACATTCCAGACTACGGGTCTTCCTGCAGGTACGTATTATACCAATATTGGGATTTCGAATAACGACCCGAACAGCCCGATTGTAATTGTTCCCTGCACACTTACTGTAAGCGGTCTTCCGATTGTCGCACTTTCGGATACCTGTGAAGATTTCGGCAGTATTATGCAGCATACCACCCAGAGCCGTACTTTCCAGGTACTGAACAACGGATGTGATACGCTGTTTATCAGCAGTATTTCAAGTAATGCTGCAGAATTTACCATTACCGGAACTGCTCCCTCATATATACTGCCCGGTGGTTTCTCGGATATTACTGTCAACTTCAGTTCAGCCACAGTAGGTACTTTCAGTGGTACACTTTCTATCCTTAACAACGACCAGGATACCAGTATTTGCTTATCCGGAAGCACCTTTGCTGCTCCAGAGATCACAACCGCAGCGGGAGTTACAGTAAGCCTTCCGGCCTGCGGACAAACTACATCTGCAACATTCAGTATCTCCAATACCGGGGGCAGTGACCTGACCTATTCACTGGGCTCAGCACCTGCCTGGGCTACGATTACTCCTGCCGGCGGGGATACACTTGCCCCTGCCGACTCCAGTACCATCACACTGAATTTTGCCAGTGATACACTGGCCGGTGGACCATATACCTTTAACCTGGTAATCAGCTCCAACGACCCCCTTTCACCGGTAACTCAGGTTCCGGTTACCATGAATGTGGATTTCAACCCCTGTATCAGTTATACATTTACTACCAATACCTGCACAGGGCAGGCAGATTTCACCTCATCGTCCATAAATACGCCCACCACATATAATTGGGATTTCGGTGATAGCACCACAGATCAGGGGCCCAATCCGACACATTACTTCAGCGCGAACGGTACCTACACCGTAACACTTATCGCATGTAATGCATCCGGATGCGACACTGCGGTTCAGTCAGTACAGGCAATCATTACCGGACCACCTCCTGCCAATTGCTATCCGGTGACCACCGCCTACTGCTGTGGTATCGGACTTACCAATGTTCATGTAGCCAACATTAACAATACCTCAGGAGATGCCGTTGACGGATACTCCGATTATACCTGTACAGATACTACCACATTGCTGACCAACAGTTATTATAACTTCACCGCAACCACAGGCTTTGTGTATGTTGAAACCGTGAAAGCCTGGATTGACTGGAACAATGACCACATGTTCGACCCTGCAACCGAGCAGATATTTGCCGATTCAGCGATACTCACCAACCATAGCGGATCATTCTTCGTTCCCCCCACTGCAGTTCTTGGCGAACCGTTGCGTTTCCGGGTTGCATCGGATTACAGCGGCAATCCGACTCCGACCCCATGCCTCGACCTCCAGTACGGCCAGGTGGAAGATTACTCTGTCATTGTTGATTTCTATGATGGAATTTCTGATGTATCCGGTGCCGGTGTACCCTTCAGCGTGTACCCGAATCCCTATACTTCCGGCACGTCAATAAATTACAATCTGAAAAATGCCTCTCAGGTTTCCGTTGAGGTTTTCAATATCATCGGGGAAAAAGTTCAGTCTTTCTGCCTCAACCAGCAGCAGGATGCCGGCCGGCATTCCTATGTATTTGAAGGTAAATCCGAAGGTGTTTATATGGTTAAACTCTCCGTCAACGGTAAAACTTCCATCCAGAAAATAGTTAAAATGTAACTGTCATTGTATTTTCAGTGGGGGAGGGGCAGCCGGATAAGGGTGCCCCTCTTTGTTTTTATCCCTGCTCGTTTTTGGAAATAATTTTATGCGCCTTTCTGTGGCGGGAAGTTTTTTTCTGAAAGTCATCAGATAGAATACTGATATTCCCGTCTGTTTCAAGAACGGCCAGGTTTACCTCATTCAGTGAGGATACCCCGTGCTCCCGTGCGGCGGCTTCAAGTTCTGTGATCTGGATATGTTGTTTCCGGAGATTTTCTTCAATAATGTTTCCGTTGAGTATCAGCATTACCGGATCCCCTTGTAACACACTGGCTGCTTTCTTATTGGAAAAAAGAAATAGTTTCAGTGTATGATTTGCCAGGAACAATGCCAGGGCGGCGGTTACAGCGCCCTGCCAGGAGTCGTCAGGTCCGATCATGCCGTTTTGTACCGAATTACTTATCAGAAGTATGAACACGAGATCAATTACTGAAAGCTGTGCAAGTTCCTTTTTCCCAAACAGACGGATAGCAAATATCATAAAGAGGTAAATGCCAACACAGCGGACAATAATTTCTACATAATGGCTCATGGTGCAGGGGATTGTGCAGATATTACGTTGTAAAGGAACTAACCTGACAAATTTGAATAACCATTCATTCTGAGATTGTTTACCCTTTGGCCTGTTCATATCCCGGACAGGAAATCCTGTATCTTAGCGCCATGAAATTTGAAAAGCATGTTTTCATTTGCACCAACCAACGGCCTGAGGGAGGGAAAAAATCCTGCGGGGAAGTCTGCGGAATGGAGCTGGTCAGAGCCTTTAAAAAAGAATTGAATGACAGGGGACTGAAAAATAAAATCCGTGCCCAGCGTGCCGGTTGCCTTGATGCCTGTGACTATGGTCCCTCTATTGTCGTGTATCCCGAAGGGATTTATTACGGGGGCGTGAAATTGCAGGATGTCAGGGAAATTGTAGAAGAGCATTTAATCGGTAATAGACCTGTCCAAAGGCTCATTACGGATTTTACTTTGGAGTCATCGGGAAAAAATGAATGAGAACCCCGATTCATACCGTCAGGATATCGCCCTGGTAAAAGAAACGGCCCAACAACTCTTCAGAGACTTTGAAATTTTTGGGTTTGAGATTCCTTTCAGTGGAAATCCATTTACTGCATACCAGGAGCTTCATGCTGCCATAAGCCCTTTAATGGGTGAGCTTTTCAGGAAGTCGCCCGGGCAATTTCAGGCGATTCTCTACAGGATTGATGTGGACGAGTCTGCCTTCCGGAAGGTATTATCTGAAAAAGACCGGCTTCATTTTGAGGGAGCCATTGCAGATCTGATACTAAAGCGGGAGTTTCAAAAGGTGATTACCCGAAAGTTTTTTTCGGGAAATTCATGAAACTATCCGGCGGGATCTTGTTGTGGTCAGGGGATGGTGTGTTTAAAAAAATACCTAATTTT